>JAGLSU010000058.1 GCA_023135935.1 Planctomycetota bacterium | reverse complement strand
CGTGCTACCGTTACACTATTCCCCAGTAATTTTTCTGGATAAAACAAAACTCGCCTAGCTGGGCAAGTTATCAGCTATTTTAAATTCAATACTGTAAAATTGCAAGAAGATTACGGCTGAGATATGCCGATAATATCGTATCTTCCGATACTGCAAATTCGGTTTTGGTCCAAATCATATTTAATTTAGAGACCTATCGACACCTCTGACCCAAAGTTTTTTCCTGGGGTTTCCAAGGGTTGCCCTATCCAACAGTCAGGGATTTACCTGGCATAAATATAGGTTTTTTCGTTTATGACCACCCAAATGTAGCCGATTAATATCGCACGAAGTTAGTCCCACAAAAGAAAAGAGATAGTTATGGCAATAAAAATACTAATCGCAGATGACCACAAGATTTTGAGTGAAGCCATCAGTTCTCTATTGAACAATGAACTGGGTATGGAAGTTGTTGGGCAAGCAGAAGACGGACGGGCTGCGATAAAACTCACCCGGGAATTGAAGCCTGATATTATTATTATGGATATCGGCATGCCAAACCTAAATGGCATCGAGGCTACTCGCCAAATAGTCAAAGAACTACCCGACATTAAAGTAGTAGCTTTATCCGAACATTTGGACAAACGCTCTATATGTGAAATGCTCAAGGCAGGTGCATCCGGTTATGTACCAAAGTCATGCACCTTTGGGGAGTTGGTCTCGGCTATACGAAGTGTCGCTTCGAACCAAACTTATTTAAGCAACCAAATAAGTGGAATAGTTGTTGAAGAATACCTGCATAAAATGTCCGGCGATAATGAGTCAGCATACTCGGTATTGACAGCGAGGGAACGCGAAATACTTCAATTAATTGCTGAGGGCAAGGCGACGAAAGTAATCGCAAAAGAATTATATGTCAGTATCAAAACTATCGAATGGCACCGCAGTCAAATCATGAAAAAATTAGGTCTGCAAAGTGTAGCTGAACTTGTTAAGTATGCTATACGTGAGGGGCTGACCTGCGCTTACGCTTAGAACCTATAAATGAAATTCACGAAAAAGGTTCGACCCATTTTTTCAACATCATACTTGTAGGATTTCTCCGTCACCGTGTAGTACTTTTCGTTAAAGACATTCTGCATAACAAAGACAATTTCGAATGGATGGAATGTTTTCTTGGTCCGAACCGCTATGTTAAATACGGGATATCCCCCGAGAAGGTCTTTTTGCTTTCCCGCATCCACATCACTTTGATAATCGGAGGGTCGGTTTCTCCGTCCTACATACCTGAGGTATGGACTGATAGAAACATATTTTAGTCCATCGTACGTCACTCCAATATTGAACATCTGCTCTGGAAGAATGCCAATGTCCTTGCCGTCCTCCTCTTTTACCCACAGGCTGGTACCGTTGGCAAAATACTGCAGGTCTACTGACGGGATCCGTCCCCTCAGGCCAACTTCAATCCCTTTGAAATCACGATGTTTCAAATTTGAGTAGTTGCCGGCTCCCACTGTCTTTATGAAGTCACTAACCCGACCTTGAAATAATGCAACATCAAGCCGATGGTCGCAGGTCAAATAGTGAGAAATGCTTATTTCGCCCATTTTCAAGACCTCAGGCTTAAGACTTGTATTGCCCTCGTTCTCACTATCATCAGACTGTTTGAATAATTCGCGGTAGCTTGGAGAACGAAGAGCCTCTCCATAAAGGGCCTTGATGCTTGTACCCTTGCGAGGCATTCAAACAACACCCAGGCGTGGGCTCACTCGCGAACCGGTATGCTCATAGTCATCAAATCGCGCACCAATTGTTAAATTCAAATGGTCAGGAATAAGTTTAATTTCGTCTTCAGCATAGATACCAATATTGTTGCCTTTCGTCACCGTTGGTACGGATTGCTGGCTTGACGAAGCCCATCCGGTAAGCGTAGGAGCTGCTGTCGGAGGGTCAAATTCCCGAGACCATGAATGGTCGAGTCTTTCATGTTCATATGAAGCGCCAAACAACAATTCATTTCTGGGGGATAAACGATACCGCCATTGAACATCCAATCCGCCGATATCGCTTTTTCTCGAAGTTTCTTTGCGCTTGTCTAAAGTGCCGCCATTAAAAGAAAGTTTCGCTCCCTCCGTTTGGAACTGATTAAAGTATGCCCTGGCACGCATGTCCAAGCGGTCGGTTAAATCTTTTGTGTAGCCCAAGCGGAAGAAGGTGTATTCCTGAGTTTCCTCTTCTTTGTCACTAATGGACTCCATGAAATCCGGTAATTCGGTACGGTAATAACCGACCTGAAAGTCCATGTCCCTATAGTTTCCTTTTAAATGCATCGCCTCGTTTCTCAAGAATCTATTTTGACCTGAACGAACGCCATCTTCGTCATTACTAACATGGTCCAAATCTGCGTCAAGATAACGGGCCAATATGGATACCCCACCGTCCTCACCATGTGTGGCCCAAAGTACATGGTGCTGCTTAGTACCTCGCGAGCCAATTCCCGAGAGAACTTCGGTCTCTTTAATATCCTGAGGGTCTTTGGTTATGATGTTGATGACACCCGCAAATGCATTCGAACCATAAAGCGAAGAGCCAGGTCCTTTAACCACCTCGATTCGTTTGATGTTGGCCAAAGGTATCGTTCCGTTGAGGGGAAAGGTATAGTAATAGACGTCTCGAAAAGGATAACCATCAATCATCAAAAGTGTCTTGTCATTATAACGTTCTCCTATGCCGCGAATGTATATCGATTCTTCACCATGTCCTTGTGTAGGGACATAAACTCCAGGTAAGCGTTTTAAAAGTTTGGCAAGCGTTTGGGCACCTGAGTCAAGAATTTCCTTTTCTGTTATAACGGAGATGTCCGCTGGCGACGCATTTATGCTCTGTGGTTTACGGCTAGCCGTCACCACTTGTACATCCATTAAATCTTCGATAGACATATCAAGGAGAGATTTCTGGTCGTTCGGCTCTTTTTGTTCTGCACATATCTTGGTGTTGGCGGTAAACAAACTCAAGAATACCAAAGCAAAGGCAAGTAGTCGGACTGAATGGTTTTTTGGAAACATTTTCATGTATGCCTTAAAATCAAGTCACATGTTTATGTTTGACAGCAGCCTCGATTGTTTCCGGGAGGGTTTCAAGATAGTTTTGGCCGAGCCCTTTTACCAAATAACCATAGGCGCCGGCACCAAAAGCTTTTATGGCCACTTCCTCGTTACCCGCTCCGGTAATGAATACCATCGGGGTATCGCCTATCAAATCGATTATGTCGAGGACCGTGCCATCACCAAGTGAATAATCAGCTACTATAACATCAAACTGATGCTGACAACTTAATAGGTCCCGGGCTTGCGAGACAGAACCAGCCATTGTGCAATCGTATGGAAGATTTTCGGCTTCGACAAAACGCTTAAAAGCCGTCTGGTCGATTTTATCATCTTCGATTAACAAAATTTTGTATCTCATATCATCCATACTTTTACACTTTACTTATGAAGTCTCTGATTTTCTCATTCCTCGGAGTTTTTTCTGCTCTTGGGAAGCGTGAAGAAAAATGTACTACCCTTTCCTGGTTTTGATTCGACCCAGGTTTTTCCGCCATATACTTCTGTAATCTTCTTTACCACTGCAAGGCCAATGCCTGTGCTTTCTATTTCGTCACGAGGTTTTAACGTTTGGAATATCTGGTAGACCTTTTCAAAATGTTTTTGCTCTATGCCTGGGCCGTTATCAGCGACACTGAACGTCCAGGAATCGTCTTCTTCAATATAGTCAACCTCTATCCGACCTTGTGGTTTGTCCATATATTTTACGGCATTGCTCAGCAGATTTTGGAATACTTGTATCATACGTACTTTTTCGTATGTTACAGTGGGTAGTTCTCTCTTAATGATAATTTCGATATTTTCCGGCGGTGAAATTTGACCTATTATTTCCGCTATGAGGGTGTTAAGGTTTATTTGTTCACTGTCGTTTACGATACGTCCAACTTCAGAATATTGCAGTATGCTATCGATAAGGTCACTCATTCGCTCGGCTCTACCGACAAGTAATCTGACTTGTTCTCTGCCTTGTTCATCGAACTTATCAGCATAGTCCGTCGATATCCAGCCAGCTAAAGTTCCAATCGCCCGCAGCGGAGCTTTTAGGTCATGGGCTGTGATGTGAGCAAAATCCCGAAGTTCACGGTTCGATAAAGTCAGCTTTTCTACTGTTGCCTCCAGTTCTTCGTTCAGAACTTCCAGGGCTTCTTCTGCCTGTTTACGCTCGGTGACTTCTCTAGTGAGTTCAGCAGTACGCTCCTGAACTCTTAATTCCAGTTGCTCGTTGGTATCGACCAATATCAAGTCACGCTGCTGGATTTGCCCCAACATCAAATTGAATGCATTTATAAGTACACCGACTTCATCGGTACTGTGCTCCGGAACTCTGACTGTATAATCCTTCTGCTCTGAAATAACTTTCGCAATCTTAGCCAGACTTAGAATTGGTCCCGAAATAATTCTCTGAAGTTTTGATGATACCAAGTAAGCCAACAAAGAGGTAATTAACAGAACAGCAATAATTATACCAACAGAACGCGCGAGCACTCTATGAACAGGCGCCAAATCTGACTGGAGGCAAACCGTTCCAATTGTTTCTTCATCGAGAATAATGGGCCTGAACACAGTTAGAGCGTTATCACCAAAACTGTAACCGCTTTTTTGAAGTACGGCAAAATGGATGTCCGCACTATCACGAGAATAGGTCGCAAAAACTCTATCTTCACCGTTATAGACACAGCCGAAAACAATAGAAGGCTCTACATGCAACGATCTTAGCGCTTCTTCGGCATCCTTTACGTCTTCGAAAGCCACGGCAGCTTTACAATTATCTGCTATCATCTCTGCTTGTGTTGAAAGGTCCAACAGTAAATTGCGGCGAAGACTTGTCCACTCCCAGGCAATAAACATACTGCCCGTCAAAAACAGTGCACCTATACATATAAGCATAGTTATAGACGTCAGCTTATGCCTTATTGTCATGTTTCGCAATTTAGGTATCACTAATTTCATTTCTCTGTTAACTCAACTAAATAAGACCAACACCATTGTTCCGGAATTCATTACACATTAACATCATGTGGCAATACATCAGTATTAGTTATAGGAGTTGTCTGTGCCATATCACCAACAAGTTGATTCAACACTTTTACTATATTGTCCCAGTCCGGATTGTTGCTTAAGTTAAAACTGGGGATAATACTTGCCAATTCGATACCTTTATTCACTGCTAATGGTGACAGGGCTCTTAACACCTGCGAGACCACTGAGCGAAGACTAAGTTCATTCAACTCAACGTTTATTTTACTTGCATCAATTTGGGACATCTCAAGAAAATCACTTACAGTCTCCTTGGCCCTGTCAACATTCTTGTCAGCTAACGCCAGGTTATCACGCAACTCGGAATCGATTCCTTTCGAAGCACTTTTTGTAACGTCAGAGATAACTTCTTTTAGTTCTTCCATCAATTGCAGCAACTGATGGCAAACTGCAATGGCAAATTCTTTTTTTAATCGATTCTGTTTTTTCAATTCTTGATTCAAATTTCTAAACTCGTTCTCTACCTCCATACGTTCTGAAATATCCCGAGTAAT
The DNA here is from genome assembly GCA_023135935.1 of Planctomycetota bacterium. GTDB lineage: Bacteria > Planctomycetota > Phycisphaerae > Sedimentisphaerales > Anaerobacaceae > JAGLSU01. The sequence continues at coordinate 15,170 of JAGLSU010000058.1, read as the reverse complement.
CGCAACAAGTGCAATCTCTTCTCCCTTTTCGTTTCTGATGGCGGACCTGGAAAGTGAAATCGGAAAAGCGCTGCCATCTTTGCGTTTGTGGAAAAAACCAACTTCCCAACCGCTAACAGCCCGGTAAACATCCTCTTTACCAGCGACTTGGGTACTTCCCTGCCAAAGGACATTACCGTCTTTACCGAGAATCTCTTCTTCCTGGTATCCATAGATTTCACAGAATGCTCTGTTGACAAAGATGATTTTGTCTTCTATATCGGTGATATAAATACTGTCATCGCTGCTCATAACCGCATGTGACAGCAATCGTAGTTTTTCCTGCAACCTTTTGTGTTCGACAACTCTTTCGATTGTTACCGGAACGGTTTTGAGATAGTTTCGCTCAATATCCTTTATTAAATAATCGCTGGCACCGGCTCTTAAAGCCTTTGTGGCTACCTCTTCATCACCGGCTCCTGTAACCATAATAATAGGAGTATCCTTGGCCAAAGCCTGCACCTCAAAAGCTGTTCCATCGCCAAGCAAATAGTCAGATATCACAATATCGAACTGTTCGTGTTTTAATACCTCGCGAACCTCCGAGACAGAGCTAACTATGGTGCAATCATATGCAAGCCCTTCGTTCTCGACTAAACGTTCAAAAGCGGTCCGGTCGAGCTTGTCATCCTCGACTAGCAGAATCCTGTATCTTGTATTTTCCATAACTTTGTTCTCCATCCGGTAATTCACTCAGAGTCCAATACAAATCGATTGTACTGACAGTTTCCATGAACTTTTTATAATCCACCGGCTTAATCATATAACCGGCGACACTGAAGTTAAAACTTTCAACTACATCCTGTTCTTCTTTCGACGTAGTAAACACAACGATGGGTATTCTCTTAATCTCGCTGTTTTCTTTTGCAATTCTAAGAAATTCAAAACCGTCCATCTTTGGCATACTTAAATCCAGCAGGATAATACTCGGCTTCCTATTATTCTCATCTTTTAAATATTCTAATGCTTCCTCTCCACCAGTCATGCAAATCAATTCGTTCGTGATTTTAAGTTCTCTCACTACACGTTTGATTATCATCGTATCTACGTTGTCATCTTCGACCAGCAATATAGGCATGGTATTATGCATTTTCTAAAACCCCACTTTCTTGTTTTGGTAGTGTGAAGTAGAACGTACTTCCCTCACCAAGTGTTGACTCGACCCATATTCGGCCTCCATACATTTCAACGATTTTCTTTACCACTGTAAGGCCAACACCGGTACTTTCAAATTCGTCCTTGGCTATCAGGGTCTGGAACATCTTGAAGATTCTCTCAAAGTATTTCTCTTCTATGCCAGGACCATTATCAGCAACACTGAATTTCCAAAAACCTTCTTCTTCAACACAATTTATTTTTATTTGGCCTTGCGGTTTGTCCATGTATTTGACGGCATTACTTATAAGATTTTGGAACACTTGTGTAATACGGGTTCTGCCAAACGTAATTTCCGGAAGTTGATTTTCAATTGTAATTTCAATATCTTCCGACGGGGCAATCGTATCTATAACTTCGGGGATAAGTTCATTAAGCTCAATCGGCACCTTCTCTTCCTGTCTGCTGCCTACTCTGGAATATTGGAGGACACCGTCGATTAAATTATGCATTCTCTCTACCCGTGACAAAAGCAGCTCCAACTGTTCTTTACCGTTTTCATCAAGTTTATCTGCATAATCTGCTGCCAACCAATTGGTGATTGTACTGACACCACGAAGAGGCGCCTTTAAATCATGCGAGACCACATAAGCAAAATCTTTCAGCTCTCCGTTAATACTTTTTATTTTCTCCAAAAGCTGGCCCTGCTTTTCCTCTGCCCGCTTACGTTCGGTAATATCATGACAAGCCTCGATTACCTGGACGATTTCTCCATCCTGGTCAAATATCGGCGACACAACAACTTCCACCCATCGAGATTCTCCATTATGAGTATAATGAGTATGAATCACTTGCGCGAGTTGTTTGGTATCCAAGACTTGTTTCATAGGACATGTATCTGATCGTTCTTCACATGGGGTATCCTGGTGGTGAGATAACTGATGGCACCGTATTCCTTCAGACACAGGGTCAATCCCGCCCGCTAAATCGCGAGAAGCCTTATTAGCAAGAACAATTCGATACTGCCGGTCAATTACTATAAATGGTTCAGGGACAGCTTCGATAACGGTATCAAGATAGGCACGTGCTTTTTGCAGTTCTTTTTCCGCACGTTTTCTTTGCTCTATCTCAGCTTCTTTTTTATTGCTGGCTTCGATAATTCCCTGTTCTATGCGGCCGACATAGAAATAGAATAACCAGAACAACACCGAACCCACAATGACACAAACCGCCACCAATCCTAATGATAGTATTAGAAGTGCAGCTTCCTGTTTCGAGACATCACACATAACAACGATGTCACCAACTTCATTACCCCCTGCATCAATCAACGGGACAAATCCGCTAAGATATTTACGCTGTCCTATCGATATTTCGAATAAAAACTTATTATGGTTAATATAATGACGTTCTACTACCTCTCCGAGCATATCAGGTATATTATCTAATGTACTATCGATAGCGACGGATTTAGTAAATCGGTTCCAATCTGCAGGATGGCCCAGCATCTTCATGCCTTCTTCCCAATTGGCACGATTAAGATATGATTTATTAATAAAGAAAGCCAACTCTGCGTTTATCACTTCTCTTAACTGAGGTGTAACATGTTCTATTTCTTCACCAAGTTCTATGTAACCAGCCAGTTCACCATTTATTCGCCAGGGTTGAACCACACGCAGAGTAAAGGTGCCCAATGGGCCCAATTCGATTCCCCATGTTTGTTTTTTATCACGCACAGCGTTGGTCATCGTATGACGTTTTATATAATCTCCATACCGCTGTGGTTTGTGAACCCGTAAGAAACAGACCCTATCAAGTCCATGGAAATAAAAGTGAGTAACACGAAATTTTGAATGTATCTCTTCAAAAAGCCTCTGAGAATAACCAAGCAGCATATCTCTATCTTTCGCAAGCCAGGCATGTCGCAGATTCTCATCCTTTTCTATAAAATTAATTAAAGCGCTCAATAACTCAGCATTTTCCTGCAACTCATCTCTAAAGAGATTCTCAACTTCATCAAGACTGGATTGGACTTCTCTATGTATATGGTTGTCCTGGAGCCAGTGAATGCCTAAAACGAAAGCTGCTAATAAAAGCAGAATCGCCAAGCTATACGGGATTAGAATGCGCCTCTTAATTTTTCCTTTACAGTCTTTCATTAAAAACACCTCTGTCGTGTTAATTCACAGCAGGTAATTTGCTCAAAGTCCAGTACATATCAATCGCTTTGATGGTTTCTAAAAACTTTTTGTAATCGACCGGTTTAACCATATAACCGGCGACACTGAGTTCAAAGCTTTCGATGACATCCCTTTCCTCCTTGGAAGTGGTCAGCACAATAATGGGAATTCTTCTTAGTTCTTCATTGTCCTTTATGGCTTTTAGAAACTCAAAACCATTCATCTTAGGCATGTTTAAATCCAGAAGGATAACGCCCGGCTTTTCATTACTCCCATTTGTCAGGTACTCTAACGCTTCCTCTCCGTTGGTCGCACAAGCCAAGTCATTTGCAACACCCAGTTCTTTGAGTGCTCTTTTGACTGTCATTGTGTCCACGCTGTCATCTTCAACGAGCAGTATTGGTTTCAAATTACGCATTTCCTAAAACCTCACTTTCTTGTTTCGGTAGTGTGAAGTAGAATGTACTTCCCTTGCCTAGTACTGATTCGACCCAAATTCGGCCGTCATACATCTCAACAATTTTCTTTACCACTGTAAGACCAACACCAGTACTTTCGAATTCATCCTTCGGTGTCAGTGTCTGGAACATCTTGAATATTCTCTCGAAATCTTTTTCTTCCATACCCGGCCCATTATCTGTAACACCGAATTTCCAAAAACCTTCTTCCTCGATGCACGTGACTTTTACCTGGCCTTGCGGTTTATCCATATACTTTATGGCATTACTCAGTAGGTTCTGGAACACCTGTATGATACGTGTCTTTCCGCAGGTGATTTCCGGCAGTTGATTTTCAACTGTAATTTCGATATTCTCCGGCGGGGCAACCATATCGATGACTTCGGTGACGAGCTCATTCAGATTGACCTGAACTTTTTCCTCTTCTTCGTTACCGGCCTTGGAATATCGCAACACACCATCAATCAAATCATGCATTCGCTCTACCCGGGATGAAAGCAGATGGAGTTGCTCTTTACCATTTCCATCGAGTTTGTCGGAATAATCAGATATCAACCAATTAGCGACTGTGCTGACACCACGCAGAGGTGCTTTTAAGTCGTGTGAGATTATGTGAGCAAAATCCTGCAACTCTTCATTAATATTCTCTACTTTTTCCAGAAGGCGAGCCTGATGTTCCTCAGCTTGCTTGCGTTCAGTAATATCACGCGAAATTGCTATTATATAATCATCATCTCCATGGCTCACAAGATTCAGACTTGTCTCTGCAAAGAATCTCACTTTATCCTTGCGTTTATGCCAACCCTGTATAATGACATCTCCTCTGTCACGGAGTTCTTCGACATGCTCCCACCACAAAAACTCACCGGCTTCCGGCTCTTCGATATCTTTGAAAGTCATATTGAGTAATTCTTTCCGCGTATATCCAAGACTCCCACATGCCTTGATATTCACATCGAGAAAACAGCTGTTCTCAGGATTTATGACAAAAATACAATCATTCGAATGGTCTATCAAATCCTGGAATAGTTGCAGGCTTTCCCCAGCCTGTTTGAGTTCTATAACTCTACTGAGACGCTCAGTAACCGCATCTAACAACTCATGCTCTTCTTTTAGGAAGGGACTCTTGCCATCTTCTGTCTTCTCACCAATATAGCAAACCTCAATCGCTCCCATTTCCTTCTCGCCCACCTTAATTGAAGCAAGCTGATTTGATTCACTTTCTTCGAACCTGTCCGCCTTATACCGTACGCCCTCAAAAGTAATTCTCACGCTGGTATTATCAGGGTCCTGATATGCGTTACGAATCAGATAGGCTGTCTCTCTGAATATCTGTTCTAATGAAAGCTCTGGCTGCTCAACCAGTTTGGATAAACCATAGAAACAATTGAGTTGTTTTATGCGATGCTGTAATCTCTTTTCTATCCATAATCGTTCTACAATTTCTTCGCCGAGTTTCACATTTGTTGACGACAATTCTGCTGTGCGATCTTTAACTCTTGTTTCAAGCTGTTCCCTGGATTTAAGCAGCGCAGAATCACGATACTGAATTTGCTCTAACATTCCATTGAACGCTTCAATGAGCGACCCCACCTCATCATCATTTTGCTTCGGAACCCGGACAGAATAATCTTTTTTCTCTGAAACATCTTTCGCAACTTTGGTCAAACTAAGAATTGGTCCCGAAACTATCTTTTGAAACTTCGACGAAAGTATCAAGCCCATAAGAATAGATAACATAAGAACTATGAAAGCAGCTACAATATCATCTCTTAACGCGGCACGAACGCCCTTCATGTCATATAACAAACAAACAGTTCCAACTATCTCGTCATCAAGCTTAATGGGGCTAAACACAGTCAGATATTCGTTGCTAAATGAATGTTCCCGTCCCTGATGCTTAGGGGGCTGAATTTCTTCGGCTATGTCCCCTCGCTGGTATTTGGCAAAAATCTGGCCTTGCTTATCATATACACAAGCAAATACAATATGAATTTGGGCATTTAGTGCAAAAAGGGTTTGCTCAGCATCTCTCTCGTCCGAAAAAGCCAGTGCCGCTTTACAGTTGTCGGCTATCATACCAGCCTGGGCTTGAAGGCTATCTACAAGACGATAACGCCCATCAATCTGTTGCCACGCAATAAAAATAGAAACCGCCAGCAACAATATAATTGCGCTTGTCAGCATAATAATCGCTGTAAGCTTCCGCTTTATTGTCATGTCTTTCGTGAAAATCATAGTCATCTCACCGTTTTTGTACCTTTCATGCCAGTGCCATTTTCGCCTATTACCCTTTTAGCCAATCGCAAAAGTTTAGACCTGATTTTTAATCTCGCGTCCTTGGCGGCAACAGTATTGACTTCAAAACAAACCTTTCTATCCCTTATCAGGAAATTGATAATACCTCCGTTCTCGAGGAAATTATCCATCCCTCCTACTGTTAACACACTCGAACCCTTTAGTGTCTCCAGGATTTCTTTCAAGTCTTTCTTCTCTGAAGAACAAATAAACAATAATTGAGATTTTCTTATGTCCTCTATTGCCTGTTTGAAACCTTTACTGCCCACACCGGCTTTTTTTAGTTCCTTGAAAGTTCCAAACCGTTTTACAACAACACTTCTACCTTTAATCAGTTTGCCCTCAATAGATTTAAAAGCGACGCCGAATGGGTCTTTACCAATGACATTAATTGTTATTGACTCATCGGTGTTGGCTGTCCTTTCATTTGGCCAATCCACAAACTTGATAAAGTTGTACAAAAACGCAGCTTTAACCTGATACTCCTTGGGAGAACCGCCATGCTCCTTTGCATGCTCAGCATAAGCCGTGAAACTTACACTGCATACAGCGACAAGCACAGTCAGGCATATAAGCCAACTGTTACGCGGCAGCGAAAGCCACAACTTTGTATCATCAAGATTTTTGCGTTTCTTTGTTTTCATTTCATATACAAACTAAACGGTTTTAGTACTTCTATAGTTATCCAATCTCCTTAGAAGGTATACCTAACTGTAAAGCTAAGGGCAGGAGCTTCGGCTCTATAGTCTGACATCCTGAGATTGTAATTTCGTTTATTGAATTCCTCTTTAATCCAACCAAGAACATTTTGTGCATCGAGACGAATCGTAAGGTTTTCAGAAGGACGATGTTCTATACCAAGGTTGAGGAACATACTCGCCCGCCATGCCTCTTCGTAACCGTCATCCGCCAAAGAATACGATGGATCCACACCTGTTACAGCCGAACTAGAGCCATCGGCCAGCGCAGTTGCTATCCGGTCACGGTTATAATCACTATAGTCCTCGGCACCGGGGAAGCCCCAATATACACGCATCGAACCATCGATGCTCCACTTCGGGTCCAATTCGTAACGAGCATAGAGCTTGCTGATATGGTTGGACCAGTTCAAAAGGTCATTTCCGAAACCATATGCTTCCGCAGTAATGGTTTGATTCTCTTCGCCGGTTGTAGCGTTATCAAAATCAATCAGTTTCGTATAGCCGTGTGAAAACATTACATATGCTTTCTCAGTTCGGTAGGAAATTTCCAGTTCGGCACCCCAGGCATCATATTCACCGGTACTGGTGGTTTTGTTCTGGCTGGCATCCCAGCTTAACAACTCAAGGTCATAATAGAACAAATTACCCGCCACCCACCAATTGTCGCTCTGCTGTCGCTCGTAACGCAGCTCCCAGTTCTGAATCGTTTCCTCGCTACCCTTGGCACCAGAATCATCGAACTGGGCTTTAAGATATTCGTCCTTGTTACGACGTACGGATTGGTTCATCATGAACTTGTAGGTATCCTTCTCATTGGGCGTCCAGACAAGCGCTGCTCTCGGAGAGAACATCCAGTCGGTAAACGTGTGCCTGTCAAACCGAGCTCCAAGAAAAGTGGTCCACTTGTCATTGATATGCCACTGGTATTCGCCAAGTAGCGAGTATGTGTTTGTCTGCCATGAACCCATCTGTCCTAAAGTAGACGACCAGGCAGGAAAATCGTTAATAAGATATAATCCAGCCGGGGACGATGATTGACTAACCCGTATGTCATCAGGGAATCCCGGACTTTTAAGGCCGAATACCTCATGAGACCACTCGAACCCAGCAGCCACAGAGTGGTTATCATTGGGTGTCCATCGCCCCAGTATACGTGTGTAGTATTCATCCTCACGCATGTTGGTTATCCTTAGATCCTTATGCCTGCTATCTGCAAGTAGATGTTCTAAGATACTGAGCCCCCCCCTATGTGTCACCCCTGCCGGCCATGGACTTGTATCATTGTACCATAACGAGGTTATATAGGGGTATCTGTACGGGAGTTCCTCATAGTCGAACATATCATAGCTCAGCGTAAAATCCACGCTGAGGTAATCACTGAACTCATGAGTATACTCCCCTAAAAGTGTCAACTGCTGATAACCATACTGTGTGCCAACATGCCTGCTAATATCGGTTGTCGAGCTTGTCCAACCAAGAATATCCTCACTTGAAACTCCAGTTTCAAACTGGTCCTTCGTCGCCAGTTGTCTTCGAGTAGGCAGAGACCTTATACCACCACGAGTGAAACGAGCCCAAATATCAAGCGGACCATCGGTATATTGTATATGAATCTTGGACTTCAATTTGTCACGGTATGGTTCCTGGTCATTACGAATGGAGTCAAGCGAGACAGCTTTTCCCGCTATTATATTATCAAATGCATCCGGGGTAGTGAACGACCTGCCGAAGACATACGGCGAATCATCCGGGTCAGCACCCTGGTAGTCAGTGACACCACCATAGATTAACAGCCCCCTATCGTCACCAAGCTTGATACTATGATGGACCTCCAGGGACTTGAATTTTTCAATAAAACCCTGCTTGATTGTAATGCCGGAACCCTTTAACGTTAATGCATTATGCGTGATGACATTGATAACGCCCGCTATTGCTCCGGGACCGTATATGACCGAACCCGGACCGCGAATCACATCAATATGGTGAATATCGTCCATCATCGGCAGGTCTCGTTCGCTCATCGCGCCTGCCATGCTGCGATTGTTCATAATCCGTCCGTTGACCATGAACAGGAACTTCATATCACCATTAATCCCTCGGATGCCAATATGGTCCATACCATTGTGGTGCCGCAGAATCATCAGATTGGGTACGAAAATGTCGAATACCTCATTAAGACGACGGGCACCCGAATGTCTTATCATATCTGCGGTAATCGTCGTAACAGAGCTTGGAATTATCCTTGTCGCTGTTTTGGTCAAAGTTCCGGGCGACGATTCAACAGTCACATCCATCAACTCTTCAAGCGACATCTCAAGCAGCTCTTCGCTTTTGTTTGATTCATATTGTTTCGCATAGGCTTGGGGGCAGACGCATAAGAAGCTTAAGAACATCAAAGTTAATATTAGCCTTTGCACTATTACTAAATAACGTTCTCTTGTAACCATAATAATTACCTCAAAATTAATGTTTAAGGAAATTGGTTAAGTGATATATATGCCTTACAGGCATCATAGATTTTTAAATTAAAAACAAACGGGGACATTGCGCTTCGGGTGCAATTGAACATAGGTAACTCTTGACTGAACAAGATAGTGTCCCTGCCAATGTTAAAAAAAATGTTTTATTTTAGATTAAATCGGCGTTCTAAGGGCGTAAAACACCCAAGGTATCCCTGGTTTTGGGGTTCGTAAAACCTGGGGACAAAATTGAGCTGAACGGACAAAATGTGTAGCTTTTTCAACCACACCTATATCAGTTCCGTAGATTTAGCTAATGGTGGAATATAAGATTCACACTATTTAGGCCCTATAAAACACCCCGATTACATCCAAACAAAAGCGGAAGTTCTTGAAATCTTCGTTGCGAACAGCTATTATTAAGCAAGATTAGACTCAGAAGGAGCTGCAAAGTGTCAGTATTGCGTTGCCCAAATAACCCTATAATCAGACCAGAAGATGTTAAGCCGTCTCGGGATGATTTCGAAGTCATTGGCACATTCAATGCCGGTGTCACTCGCCTTGGAGATGAAGTAATCCTGTTAATTCGTGTAGCTGAAAGACCCACCAACAAAGACTCGAATGTAATACCAATAGCTATTTATGATTCCGCCACAGACAACATCATCACAAAAGAATTCTCGGAAGATACGCCTGGAGTTAGTTTCTCAGATTCGAGAATGATAATAACCCCGGAGGGCAAATACCTTACCTCCCTGTCACATCTAAGAGTCGCAAAAAGTAAAGACGGCATAGAATTTGAAATCTCCGATACCCCTGCCATGTCTGCAGCTAACGACTATGAAACCTTCGGCCTCGAAGACCCAAGAATCGCTCTCATCGATGATACATACTACATCACCTATGTCGCGGTTTCTCCTTTAGGGGTAACAACCGCCTTGGCATCAACTAAAGATTTCAATTCTTTTCAGCGTCACGGCATAATCACCTGTCCGGATAATAAAGACGTGGTGATTTTTCCCGAACAAATTGACGGTAAGTACTATGCCTTGCATAGACCGGTTACACCTCTATTTGAAAAATATGAAATGTGGATTGGCGAATCACCAGACCTTAAACATTGGGGCAACCACCATCATTTCATGCCATTACAGCAGAAAGCGTGGGACAGCACAAAAATAGGCGCAAGTGCTACACCTTTTAAGATTGACCAGGGCTGGATAGAAATCTACCACGGAGCGAATGAAGATAACCGCTATTGTCTCGGGGCGGTTCTGCTGGATAGTTCCCAGCCATGGAAAGTAATCGCAAGAACTGAAAAACCAATTCTTGAACCAGAAGCTGATTATGAAATTGAAGGTTTTTTCGGGAATGTGGTTTTCAGTTGCGGACTGCTCCATGAAAATGAGAAACTGAAAATTTATTACGGCGTCGCCGACACCTCAATCGCTTATGCGGAAATACCACTACAAGATGTCTTAGAAAACCTAAAATCGTAGTATTATTCTTATAACCCATGTCCCAGGCATACCCATTTTAACATGCTATTATGTTATCATCCTTGACGAGCCGACTTTTATTAGCCTTACTTAGCATCTAAATAGACCCGACCTCTTGCTATTTGCCCGCACTTTTAGTATCTTGACCCACTATGGGTGCCAGCTATTCACAACTCATTCATAAAATTAAAATAATTTTCCTAATTCGTTCCCTGTATAGTTTTTTAGCACCACGCGGCCACACTGTCCTCATGTTCGCAGCGCTGTTTTGCACCTTGATGGTCAAGCTATTTCATTCCCTTCGTACAGGACTGGCCGATGAATATTTTAGTTGGGTTTTTGCCGATGTAGCTGTGCTGCTTGGAATTGAAATCATTCTGGCAGTAGCCTGTTTCTGCTGGCCACGAAAACGTGTTTTTCGTACAGCTTTAATCATTGCTACTATCACATGTACGTGGTCAGTTATGAACGCAGGCTGGCTAATAAGAACCGGAACTCAAATCCTGCCCACGGTTCTTCTGCCTCTACTTCGCGACCCATTAAATTCATTAGTAATAATCGGTGTAAGTCTCGCAAAAATGCCAATCGCAGCCGTAGCCCTGCTAGGCCCCAGTGCTGTTGCTCTTGCTTTTGTCTTTTACGTTTTGGCAAAACCACCCAAACTAAATTATCGACGCAAATTCTTTTTAGTCAGAATCTTTATCTGCCTCTTACTTGTTACTACAGCTATTCTGGCTCGCGGTACAATCGCCAAACATCGTTCTACACAAATAGTTTCCACTGGGTCACGTTATAATTGCCAACTGAGAGCTATAACATTTTTTCTCTACCCTGGCCCCAGCCGGCTGGCTAAAACCGACTTGGCTAATGCGAAACGAAAGATTCCCGCCTTTGACCAGATACAGATTGGGCCATCGTCAAAGCTGATAAACCATAATGTAATTTTAGTTATCCTTGAAGGCGTTCAGTATAGATATACTTCACTTTATGGCAAACAAGGTGACCTGACGCCCTATCTTGCTTCCTTAGCCAAACAAGGCGTGGAGTTTACAAATACCAGGGCATCACTTTCCCACACAACAAAAGCGATTTTCTCGCTTTTGACCGGCCGATACCCTTCAGTTTCTCAGGACCTCGCTGAAGTTATACCCGTAGCTAAGCCCTATGCCGGCATTACTACAATTTTGAAACAAAAGATGGATTTTAAGACAGCTTTTTTTCAGTCTGCCAAAGGTAACTTCGAATGTCGGCCGGGATTGGCTCATAATCTCGGTTACGATAAATTCTGGAGCAGAGATGACTTGAGCGACCCAAATGCTTTTCTTGGCTACTTGGCATGTGACGAATTTAAAATGTTAAAACCAATCACCGAATGGATAAAAGCCGACGAAAAACCTTTTTTCTTAACCATTCTCTGCTCGGTCACCCACGACCCTTATGTCGTTCCAAAATCGTTTGCTATCCCGGCTAAAGAACCAATAGAACGCTACCGACAGGCTATTTCTTATACCGATAAGTTCATAGAGGCATTGGATGCTGAGATTAAGAAATTAAACCTTACTAAGGAAACTATTTTTTGCGTAGTGGGAGACCATGGCGAAGCATTTGGCGAACACGGCCTGCACGGTCACGAGCGAATAGCTTTCGATGAAGCTCTGCATGTACCTTTTGTCTTAAGAGCACCTTCTTTAGTTAAACCGGGAAGCAAGATTACACTGCCGCTTAGTTCTATCGATTTGGCACCAACGCTATTGGCTTTGTTGGGTTTTGATACGAGCACCGTCAATTTCGATGGAGCTAATGCACTGCAACCCTTGCCTGATGACCATAAAGCATACTTCTCCGGATGGATGCAGCAAAGTCCTGCCGGCTTTGTTAAAGCCAACCGCAAGTTCATATATTACCCAACAACAAAAAGCGTCTCTGCATACGACCTGGATGCCGACCAGTTTGAACTGTTCAGAATAACACTATCCGAGCAGCAGGAATGTGAAATCGCAAATGAAATTATCGCCTGGCGTAAAGACAGCATCTTTCGACCTGACCAGAAACGAACTGGCAAAAAAATGCTTTTTGACCGTTGGCTGTGTCGATGGAATAACAGGATTGGCTTGGCCAAGTATCGCCCCAAGGCAAAATAAGCGTTGTTTTTTATAAACATCAAACGAACCCCTTGCCACCTAATAAGTTACGAATTATTGTACACAAAAATCCCATGTAAAATGCGTTGACTGCCTGTAGTTAACGTTGACAAAAAACAACTTCTTATTGAAATTCATAATTTATCTATATTGCCATAAAAAACATATCTCGAAACGTAAGTGTTTTTACCGCAACTCGTTAAACCAAACCGAGCCGATTACTCATTATTATTTCTCGTTGTTGGCACAGTCTTTGCAAGTCTTATTCACTTTGTCTATTTAGCGGAATAATTGGGCGGTGCATCCTAAAAACCAATATATGGACGAGGAAAGTCCCGCCCTTTCCCGAGAATTCCAGAATCGGCATTGCCGATTTTGTTAAAATGCGGGGTCGTGCCGGAGGAGGGCGACTCCGTTTTCCTTTGCGCAAAACCCCATACGGCATCTTTTCCGATTGCGTTTAATTTTCACTACTCAACACCAAGTCCAATTCGTATAATCAAGCCAGCTATGGACCGTGCTATTTACAGAATTATTGATGCCAATTTTAACCGTGCCCGCGAGGCAATTCGCGTTATAGAGGAATTTTGCAGATTTTTCCTGAATTCTGCCCTGCTGACCGAACGGGCTAAACAATTTCGGCATGAACTGTCCGCATGTCTGGATGAACTTGATACCAGCAAGCTAATATCCAGCAGAGACACCCTCACCGATGTTGGTGTGGGCCAAACAGTTAATAATCAGTTACAACGAACCAATCTAAAGGATTGTTTTACAGCCGCTTGTAAACGCCTTACCGAGGCACTTCGCACAATCGCCGAAACAACGCAAACACTAAGCCCTTCCGTATCCGAAACGGTTGAAAAACTTCGATACACTGCCTACACACTCGAAAAAGATATTGTTATCTTTAGTGACACTACCGAAAAGTTTAAATCGGTTAAGCTATATGTGATAATCACCAGCAACCTCCCTGCTGAGGTTATCTCCCTAACCCAAAGTTGTGTTGCCGGCAATGTCGACTGCATTCAATTACGCACAAAAAATATTAATGATGACCAGCTTGTTGCGTTGGCTGGCGAGTTCGTGAAGATATGCAGAACAGCTGGTGTTTTAAGCATAATAAATGACCGAGCCGACATTGCTATTGCCATCGGTGCCGATGGCGTCCACCTTGGCCAAAATGATTTGCCCGTTGAACACGTTCGAAAACTTCAACTCAGCCCCCTAATTATTGGTAAAAGCACACACTCGCTCAAGCAACTGCGAAATGCCTGCAGTGAGCATGTTACCTATGTAAGTTTAGGGCCTGTCTTTGCCACCGATACAAAACCTACTGTCGAACCTGTAGGTTTGGAATATGTCAACCAAGCCGTAGAAATATTAGCTGATACCGGCATCTGCCACGTAGCCATTGGAGGTATAACACCGGAAAATATTCTTTCCGTCCTAAAAGCTGGCGCTAAAACTATTGCTGTTTGCTCGGCAGTTACTAAAGCTGGTGACACCACAACAGCTTGCCAAAGACTGAAACAAAAAATCGCGGTTCTCGACGAAAAATAGCGGTCCGTACATCAATACATATATATTAATGTCCCAATGACTTAATCGTCTTTTCTACAAATTATCCACCAACAGTACATTTTTCTGTAAAATCACCACAGATTTTGAGAAATTTGAGAATATAGCTAACCCTTGACTCCCATAATGGGTCGAAAATTAAAGTCCTGCTTTGTCCAGAAATCTAACTTCTTTGTTCAAATGAAGTTGTGGGCTAAAAATTCCGTGATTGTATAAGTATAGCACCCACTCTCCGAAAGCTTTGATTGCCCCCCTCGGACCCCCTGAGAACAATCCGCAGAAGCAAGTCATGGGTTATCAACAGGTTATCCACAACACTAAAAGCTCTTGCCGAATCAAATTAGCCCATTATTTTACATAAATACTGCGTACAAAAAAGCTTCTGCGTCGTATAACTGATTGTGAATAAAAGTTATAAATAAAATAGCAGTTGGGCAAAGTATTTGGTATTTTACTCCTTCAGCTTATACCTAAAGCAACAATTGAACTTTAAAGGAGATTAGCTTAGCAATGCAACAAAAGAAATTTAGAGAAAAACTGGAAAACAAATCCAGCTTCGTTGTAGTCGCAGAATTAGTCGGTGGACCCAATTATAATTTTAACCCCATTGAAAAATTTCTAAAGGACTATAACGCCGCTGGCAGCTCCGCAATTCCAGCGGATTTCGATTTTGTCGGTATTACATCACCACAGAGTCCCGGCGGAGTCCCTAACATCGA
>JAGLSU010000057.1 GCA_023135935.1 Planctomycetota bacterium | reverse complement strand
TGAACATTCCCGAGCAGCTTCCCTGGGAGGGGCATCCGGAGCATTCGAGTTCTTTTAGCTGGTCTTCGGTGATTTTGCCTGCGTTGAATGCGGCGACACCTTCGAAGATGCTGATGAGGTCAACGGTTTTCCCGTCTTTTGTTTTTCCGGCAGCCATTGGGCCTCCCGAGACAAAAACAGCAGGAATATTGAGTCTGACGGCGGCCATCAGCATACCCGGTATGATTTTGTCGCAATTCGGTATGCAAATCAGTCCATCGAAACAATGGGCACGCACCATAGCTTCAACCGAATCTGCAATAATCTCACGTGAAGCCAGAGAATATTTCATGCCCGTATGGCCCATCGCAATACCGTCACAAATCGCTATAGTGTTAAATTCAAAAGCAGTACCGCCGGCTTGACGAACCGCTTGCTTGACCGTCTGACTAACCTTATTCAGATGTACATGGCCGGGAACTATCTCGCAAAAACTGTTGGCAATTCCGATAAATGGCTTTCCAATGTCTTCATCGCGCAACCCGCAAGCACGAAGCAAACTCCTGTGAGGCGCCCGCTGAAAACCTTTTTTGATTGTATCGCTTCTCATTTGACTCTCCAAAAACGTCAATTGTATAGTAAATTCAGATACCCTGAACATTAATTTTAACCACTAATCGAGGGTAAATAAAGAAAATTCGGTTGTCTTTAGGGGGGTAAAACGTATAATTACGTGTTGAATTTGATGTGAAACTCGGAATTTTTAAGGAGGTCAGATAATGATATCAGGCAAAACTTTCAAATGGTCGATAGCTACGGTTATGCTTTTACTGTTTTTAGTCGCTGGCTGTGCGAATGAAGTGTCCACCTACAAATTAGTAACGGACTCACAACGCAAAATCGAATATGAAGGTTCTTTGGCAACCGACCCCGCATTTAAGGGTGGAACGAACCAAAAAAGACTCGAAATGACCTTCGACCAACAGGTGCAGAGCATCAATAAAGCAGGTAATGCCATAACAAAGATTACCTTCAGACAGCTAAAGTACTCAGAAAAAAACAGAGGCAAACTCCTTGTAGACTTTGACAGCACCAGGGAAAAGGACAAGGACAATATCATGGCCAAACTAATAGGAACGAGTTATATCATAGAGGTTACTCCTTCAGGTCAGCTCGCTAATATCATAGATACAAATGAACCAACGAACGCCATTGCAGCCCCTCCATCAGTACGCAGGTACGCAATTAGACTTGTCAGACCCGAAGCAATAAAAGAACGCCACAACAATATCATCCTGCCCACAGAGAATATTAAGAAACTGCAAAAAGATAATAAGTGGAGTGACACAAAAATTCTCTCGTTCGGCATGATGGGCCCAAAATCATATGAAAAAATCTATACCGTAAAAGAAGTCAAAAGTCAGGACAAAAAAAGATTCGCCATGATTGAGATGAATGCAATCCCAGCCGCAGAACAAGTTACGCAGGAACAACCAAACATGCCAAAAATATTCGATAACATCAATGAATATACAGGGGAATTAAAGTTGAATCTCGAAACTGGAAAAGTTGAAAAATATTTCGAGGAACTAAAATCTGAATGGCTTATCATAGACCCGGAAGCTGACGAAGAAAGTCCAAACCCAGACGCGATAAAAATGGCTGCAAATCGTTTATATAAACTTGAGAAAATCAACTAAAAATTCAGGGAGCAAAATTGAGAATTAAACTAACTATTCCTACAATCCTGACCATTTGTATGCTTGCAGGATGTAATGGGCCATTCAGCAAAAAGGAATTCCTGACTGTCGATTTTCACCAAGCTCAGGCCTTGCGTTATAAGTTTGTTTCCAGCAGAAGTATCAAAGTCGATTGGGACCCCATGGAAACCGTAACTAAAAGAGGCACTGAAACAGTCAGAAAATACCGCGAGTCAATGGAGATGAATATCAACTATACACCCATCGAAATAGACCCTTATGGCCTCACAACTATCAAAGCAATATGCGGTCCCGTGCAAGTTAAACGAAAAAGCTTAAGCAAGAAACGCCTCTCAAACGACGACCCAGTAACACTTCTACACAAAAAAACCTATACCTTCACTGTCGACCCTACCGGAAAAATAAAAGATTATTCGCAATTGGATAGTCTCGTAAAACAGATAGGCGGTAGAGCCTTCAGACCAAGTAAAAAGAGGGGCAGAATTAAAGACCCGGATATGATTACTGATTTCACTGCCACTCAATGGTTCCTCTGGGATTCCATCGCCAGTATAGAAAATCCGACTAAGGGCGTTTCTATAGGCCAATCCTGGAAATCAAAACTTTCCGTGCCCACCCCGATGGTTTCACGAATTGCAAGAGAAGTCACCTATACGCTCGACGAAATCCGACAAACCGAAAAAGGCCGAATCGCCGTAATAAAAAGCTCTTACTCACCCGCCAAATCAACCCCTAAAAGCTGGCCGATACCTTATTCCGGTCAGTTCAGAATGAGCGGAACTTTCGGCTTCATGAAAAGCTTCCTGGTTTTAGAATTGAAGGGACAAGGCGAAGAATTATTCAATATCGACCAAGGACGAATCGAGCAATACAATCAGGATTACGAGGTGGTAATGGATGCTTCTCTGCTGATGCCACTCGGCACAAGTCCCCGGATAACTATAAAGCAAAATTTAACGATGCAGCTTCTCAATTAGTAACAATATGCAAAAAAATCTGGAGGAAATTGCAGATTGGAACGTGAAAATCTATGGGCGCCATGGCGAATCAAATACGTTCAGGGCTTGGACCAGGAATGTGATTGTTTCATTTGCCATGATTCTCAAAACTCACAGGACGATGATAAGAACCTGGTGTTGTGGCGTACAGATAAAAGCATCGTAATACTCAATCGCTTCCCTTATAACAACGGCCATTTATTAATTGCTCCAATCCGGCATATACCAGACCTTGACCAGGCAAATGACGACGAGTTACTCGAACTAACCAAACTTGTCAGGGAATCGCAAAAAGCTCTGTCTTTGACAATAAAACCCCATGGTTTTAACGTGGGCATGAACTTCGGACGATGTGCAGGAGCTGGATTACCTGAGCATTTCCATATCCATGTCGTTCCAAGGTGGGATGGAGATACAAATTTCATTAACGTATGCAGTGATACCGATGTTATCAGCCAGAGTTTAACCGAACTTTTAGAACAATTAAAACAAACCAGTAAAGAAAACAATCTCCCCGGCTTATAATTATGTCTGAAGAACTCGCTGGTTATGCAATCACAGAAACTCTAAGTCAAGGCCGAACCTTCGAGGAAAAGCCTCACCCATATCGCTCAGACTTCGAACGTGACCGCGACCGCATAATTCATTGTTCAGCATTTCGCCGTCTCGAAGGCAAGACTCAGGTCTTCACCCCGGGACTGGATGACTATTATCGCACACGGCTCACCCACAGCATTGAGGTAGCACAAATCGGAAAAACCATCGCCAAGGCACTGAAGCTAAACACAACCCTCACAGAAGCTATATGTTTGGCACATGACCTGGGCCATCCTCCTTTTGGTCATGCCGGGGAAAAAGCTCTTAACCAAATAATGACCGAATTCGGTGGATTTGAGCACAACCAACAAACACTTCGGACCGTCGATTTGCTCGAACATCCATATCCGAATTTTAACGGTTTAAATCTCATGTACGAAACCAGACTTGGATTAGCCAAACACAGAAGTCCCTACGATAAATCACAGCATGCCAATTTCGACGAACCGAATTGCCCCCTCGAAGGCCAAGTTGCTGATATCGCCGACCGTATCGCATATAACTGTCACGACCTCGAAGATGGTATGCGAGCCGGACTTATTACCAGCGAACAACTGGAAAAGGTTAAAATATTTACAGAGGCCCGGAACCAAACAGATGCTGAAAAAATCGAAGATAATACCATCCGCCAAACAAGAACCGCTAAAACAATTATAGACAATCTGGTCAGTGACTGTATCAATACAAGCAAAAAAAACCTTACGGAACAAAACATAAAGACCCCCAAAGACGTATATTATCACAAAGAGAATTTAGTTACCCTCTCAACGGAGAACAAAGCTAAATTGTCTGAATTGGAAAAATTTCTACTTGAGAACTTTTATTTACATAATTCGGTAACAGAAACAACAGACAAAGTGAAAAACTGGCTCGAGCCGCTTTTTGAAAAGTTCTGTCATCAACAAAATTTGATGCCGCTATATTTTCAACAATTGACAGCTAAGCAAGGTTTGCAACGAACAGTCTGTGACTACATCGCCGGCATGACCGATAGATTTTGCTTGAAAACGCTCGAAAAAATCCAGGGAACCACTTTATAATCTTTGACTTAATCCGATTGGTCAGTTAACTTTCGATAATTATGAAAACATTGTTAACATCATGTTTTGGTCTCGGTCAATTACCCATAGCCCCGGGCACCTGGGGCTCGATGCCGCCAACAATCATATTCGCTCTGATGGCTTACTTCGGTACATCAGCAGCAACAATCTCCATAGTAATGGCCATCTTAACTCTTATCTTTTCTGTCATCTGCGTCAGATTTGCGCCCGCCGTAATCGCCACAACAGGCAATAACGACCCGGGACAAGTTGTCGCCGATGAATTTGCCGGCCAATCAATAACCTTTCTAGCCGCCCCATTTCTAATTACAAACACAATTTCTACAAGCCAAATTTGTATTACCGCAATGGTTGGCTTTTTGTTATTCAGATTATTCGACATACTAAAACCTTGGCCAATCCATAAACTTGAAAAACTCCCCAGCGGTTGGGGTATTCTTGCCGATGATTTATTAGCAGGTGTATATGCCGCAATAGCTTTGGTATTTTGCTTTAGGTTATGGATTGCGGGCTTTGCCGCTTAACTTAGGGAGTACGAATGACGACAGAATATTCTGTTGAACTCTGCAAAACATTAGAGCGAAAGTTTCATTCCGCCGGTCTGCATCGGCCAATGAAAACCACTCGTTACGACCCCGGAACCGAATTAGTGTATGACATTACAAGTATCGAAAATGCTAACAAGGGACGGGTACATCTTGTTGTTGAAAAGTTTGTTGGCGGCGGCTTCGCCGGTCAGGTATACCAGGTTAAAATAACCGAAATCATTGCCGAAAATGGTCCTCTAAAAGGACTTGAAGCCGGCGGTATTTATGCGATAAAGATTCTCATCCCCCCTTCTACTTTCTCTCTACTATTTAGAAACATATTATATTGGCTCGGCTTTCAGGGACCATTTCAACTTCAAACCAATCCCGCAGCGGCAAGGGCTGGGGCTCTTTGGCAAAAATTCATCCGTCGCGCCGCAAAAATTAAGTTCGGCAATGAAAATGCGGTCGTGGATATTTACGCAACGTTCGTTGACAAAACTTTAGGAAGCTGCGGAGAACTAAGCCAGTGGGTAGATGGACGAACATGGCGGCTGGAAGTTGATGACCGATTGGATTTATTGAAAAAATGGCGACGCAATAAACCCACCGACACCGAACAGCTCGGCTCGCCGGAGTACCGGGCAAAGAAAAAATTTATGGCCGATTTCGTAACTCTGCTACACGACATGGGAGGACATGAGTTCGCGAGACAGTACGAATGGTCCACCTGTAAGAGTCAACCAAACTGCCTAAAACGCTGGGACACCGACAATGACCCCTCAACCGGACTGGTAGCTGTTGATTTCAGAGCTGGCCTCGTACTGCTGCCTTTCCTGCCGATGAGTCCCGGTGACTTCGGACTTATTTGGAAAGGACTCAAACGCGGTTCCTTGGTGCAGTTCGACCGCGGCAACATTTCGAAACTCCAGACTTTTATCCAGACACACAAAAACGACTTCAAAGATATGAAAGAGGCGATGGAAGAACTCAAAGTCGTTGAAGATATTTATCGAAACTCAATTCCGGATATCACACACAATCACATCCGCCTGCTATACAGCGGGAAATTGTGGTCAACCATACTAAATAGCGCCATTACCGGATGGAAAATTCGCGGCCTTATCGAGCAACATTGTGAAAGAAAACTGCGAGCTAACAAAATACTGACTCTGATGTTTTTCTTAATAGGTCTGATACCGCTACTGGGAAAAGTTATAAGAAAAACCTGGGGACGTACCGACTGGCGCAAACACTATCGCAAACTGTTCACAAGTTGGAAGTACTTCAAAAGAGCTGTCCATGCGAAAATTACTGAAAAAATTATTCTCTGGCACAAGGCCGGAAGAGTCAACTCCACCCTCGCACTAAAAATATCAGAACCGATAGAGCTATTCCTATGCCATCTAATGCTGTCGATTTTACCCATATGCCTGCACAAGTTCCTAACTGACTTTGCCTATACAAAAGAACGTCTGGCTTATATTTTCATCCGGCCAGTCAAACTATACTTTAATGCGCAATTCCGAGAACAGTGGTTGCGTGACATGGTTGTTGAAGGACAAAAAAAACATATCCTCACAGGTGAAGATGCCAACATCATTCTTTCGCAAGTAAACGAACCCTTCATACAAAAATATCTAAAAAGCATGGCGGTTCACATCTGCACTTTGCCCGTAACACAAATAGTTTCGGTTTTGGTAGCATGGTTTTACGTAAGACTTCATCCTCAGCTTACAACCGCCGAAGCGACCGCCGCCGTTGCAGCAATTCTGGTTTTGTTCCAGATAACACCGATTTCTCCGGGCTCGCTGGTTCGAGGATTTTATGTGTTGTATCTTGTCATCAGAGAACGAAGCTTTAAAGATTACAACATTGCTGTTTTCCTGGGCTTCTTCAAATACATTGGCTATTTGGCATTTCCGATTCAAATGACATATCATTACCCCGCTTTGGCTCGCTTTATGGCCGGTCACTGGGCAACAGAAGCAGTACACATAGTTCCCGTCTTCGGTGAAGGCGGAGCACTGCTGGAACATTGGGTGTTTTATCTGTTCTATAATTGGCCTTTAACAATAAGACGCAGAATGCGAAAACGCGCCGAAATAAGGGCCTCAATAAAAGCAAGATACTGGCACGTAGCCCTATATGCAATTGCCGCCACTGCTATATTTGGAATCGCTGATTTTCTCTACCTTAAAAATTTCGCACAACTGCCTTCACTGAAAGATATATGGTGGCTCTCAGTCCTTATACCTCTGCTCTGTGGTACCGTTACCACACTCGGTTGCGGCGGAGCAGCTTTATGGAAGCGAATCGTTTTCGCAGTTGTTTGCGGTGCCGCTGTCGGCATACTTTATACAGCCGTATCGGCAATATTAGCTTTTAATGGGCAAACCGAACCAGTTCAAATAACCACCACTTTAATCTGGCGGGTATTTATTTTCGCAGTCCTTTCCCCCATCGGAGCAATTTTAACCGAATTAAAGCTACCGGAACCCAATTCCAAATAATCACCATACTTATTACTTGTCAACCAACCAGATTTATGTAAAAATACCGCTTGATTGGCTCGTTTGCGCACCGAGGATAAAAAGAACATGAATATAATTACTATGGACTCGGGAAAGGATTTTCAAAAATGGCAATTGTAGCCCCACTCAGTAAATTCAAAAAAAATGGCCTCAAAATCCGCGTCCTGATTTGCATTGCTTTCGCAGCATGGTGTGTTTACGACGGTTATTTAAATAAAGAGTGGGCAAAAAAACATACCGACCCCGACGGAACACCACAGACCTATCTGGTTTTTAACAGACAAGCTCCATTTTATCTCTTCCCTCTTGCTACTCTTTTTGCAGCAAACTTATTTATAATAAGAAATAAAAAAGTCGTCGCTGACGAAAATGAACTTATCATAAATGGCAAGGAAAGAATCTCTTACGACTCCATAGAAAAAATAGATAAAACCAACTTTGATTCGAAGGGTTT
This sequence comes from Planctomycetota bacterium, assembly GCA_023135935.1. GTDB lineage: Bacteria > Planctomycetota > Phycisphaerae > Sedimentisphaerales > Anaerobacaceae > JAGLSU01. The sequence continues at coordinate 8,355 of JAGLSU010000057.1, read as the reverse complement.
CTTTATAATTACATGTAAAAACGAAAGTGGTCGGGAGACCGACCGTAAAATCAGTGATAAAACATATGATAACCTAGGCGCTATCATAGACGAAGTTATAACAAAAATTAGTTGAATTTATAAAAATAAAATCTAACCAGTTAACCGCAACAGCTTATCCCTGTAAACTACTGCGGTTTGTCTTTGTTAACACTTTTGAAAGAGACCAACAAAAATGAATGCTTGTGTTACTGGATTACAGTGGGGTGACGAAGGGAAAGGCAAAATCGTCGATGTTCTTGCCGAAAAAAGTGATATCGTTGTGCGATACGGCGGAGGAGCAAATGCTGGTCACACCGTCATCGTAGACGGCACCAAATTCGCCTTACATCTCCTGCCCAGCGGTTCTATCAGACCTAATACCATCTGCGTAATTACAAATGCCGTGGTTATCGACCCACAAGTTCTAATAGACGGAATCCGAAAATTAGCTGAAAAAAATATCACATTAGATAACCGATTACTCATCAGTGAAAATGCTCACGTTGTTCTGGACTACCATAAAAAAGAAGACCAATTGCGTGAAGAAGCTCTCGGTAAAAACAAAATCGGCACCACTATACGAGGTATCGGTCCCTGCTATGCAGATAAGGTCGGAAGAAGTTATGCCGTCCGTATGGGCGATTTAAGAAACCTCGACAAACTCAAGGCCAAACTCCAAAACATCGTAGATTATAAAAACAAACTATTTACCGCACTTTATAATGCAGAACCTTTAAACGCTGATGAAATCTTCCAAAATTGTAAATCTTATGCCGAGAAACTCACCCCATTCATAATCGACACAACTGAATTTCTACATAAATCAATCGCCGAAGGTAAATCCATTCTATTTGAAGGCGCTCAGGGCTCAATGTTGGATCTGGACCACGGAACATTCCCATTCGTAACCAGTTCGAATTCAAGTGCACTCGGCATGCCATCCGGATGCGGAGTACCAGCCAAAATGGTTGATAAATTCATTGGCGTCATAAAAGCCTACTCCACAAGAGTCGGTGCAGGCCCATTCCCCACCGAGCAGGATAACGAAACCGGACAATATATCCGCGAAAGAGGCCACGAATACGGCACTACCACAGGCAGACCCCGAAGATGCGGATGGTTCGACGCTGTAGTTACGTCATACTCAGCCACCATAAGCGGAATCGATGAAATAGCCATGGTACATCTTGACACACTCGCTGGTTTAAAAGAGGTAAAAATTTGCAAGGCGTATGAAATCAACGGGAAAGAAACTACTTTCTTTCCTGCGAACATAGACAGGCTTTCACAAGCACAACCCGTCTATGAAACTCTGCCAGGCTGGGAAGAGGACCTGTCAGAAATAAGTAGTTTCGATGATTTACCTGCTAATACACAAAACTACATCAAACTCGTCGAGCAAATAACCAAAAAACCCATCACAATCATTGGAGTCGGACCCGGAAGAAAACAAACAATCTTCAGATAATTTCCGAACAGCATAAAGTGAAGAAAAGTTTTAAAGAAAAAAGAAAAGAAACCGCTAAACGGCTCGGCATAAAACCCGAACAAATTCCACACCACATTGCCATAATCATGGACGGTAACGGACGATGGGCAAAGAAAAAAGCGATGCCGCGAGTGGTCGGACACCGACAGGGCGCAAAAATCCTCGAAGAAATATCTGTATACTGTGTCGACCTCGGCATCGAATACCTGACCCTGTACTCCTTCAGCACAGAAAACTGGAAAAGACCTAAAGCCGAAATTAAGGCTCTTATGTATATTCACACTCGATACCTCATCGGAATTCGCAACACACTAATGAAATGCAATGTCAAACTTGTGCACCTCGGACAATCGGCTCAATTACCAGAAAAATTAAAAACTGCTCTCGCCGAAACCATGAAACTTACTGCTGGAAATGATGGCATGACACTTGCCTTAGCACTAAACTATGGCGGAAGAGATGAAATCATAAACGCTACTAAAAAAATCGCCCAGGAATATAAAAACGGAAAGCTTCGTTTAAAAAATATCGATGAAAATTGCTTTGCCCAACATCTGTATACTGCGGACATGATTGAACCGGATTTTCTGATACGCACCGCAAATGAAATGAGAATCAGCAACTTCCTGCTCTGGCAGACTTCATACGCTGAGTTTTATGTCACAAAAACACTTTGGCCTGATTTCAACAAAACAAGTGTAGACAAAGCAATATTGGTCTATGCAAAAAGAACACGGCATTTTGGCACAGTTCGAAAAACTAAAAAGTAACAAATAAAAATTATGCTGAAATACAGATTGCTTTTTGGCACGTTGATGACAATATTCTTTATCGCTGTCGTCATTTTTGACGCTTGGCTGGATGGCTCTTTAACTGCTTCAACCACCGACGATGCAACGGTACAAGCAACTATTCTCTACATCCTTATCGCCCTACTTATAATACCTGCTCAACTCGAATTGTCCCGGCTTGCCGAAACAAAAAAAATAAAAATCTTCACTCCTATTACAATTGTTGCATCGATTATATTTGCGGGCACTTGGTATTGGCTGCAAATCATACAATTTCCACCGCAAATCTATCTACTTCTCCCCTCTGCTTTTCTGCTATCGACACTACTTTTATATCAATATGTCCACTATGGCACCTCAGGAACAATCGCTAATTGCGGAGCAAATTATTTTTCCATCGTCTATTTAGGATTTTTAAGTGCCTTTGTAATTGCCATTCGCCTCGATTTCGGCCTTTGGCCGTTGTTAATGTTTGTCTTCGTCATAAAGTCTTCCGATATAGGGGCTTACACTCTTGGGAAAATCTTTGGCAAACACAAATTTTCGCCCAAAATCAGCCCCGGCAAGACATGGGAAGGTATGGCTGGCGCTATCGTCGCAGCAATCATAGTCGCTCTTCTCTTCGCGGCTCGTTGTGATATAATGAATCTATGGTCAGCCGCTATCTTTGGTTTTTGCTTTGCTTTTATTGGCCAGTTCGGCGACTTGGTTGAATCTATGATAAAAAGGGATGCCGAACAAAAAGATTCAGCTAACAATGTTCCGGGGTTTGGCGGCATACTGGATGTTATTGATTCGCCTTTATTCAGCGCACCATTTGTTTATTTGTTCTTTATGTGTGCCATTGTCAAATAAGGAAAAAATTTGGAAGTTACTATACAATTAGATTCAACTCATAGACAATTAGAACTGTTCGGCCCCACTGACAGTCATCTTCGTCTTTTGCGCAAATCCCTGAATGTTCAAATTGTCGCACGAAAAGAAAACCTGATAATCTCCGGCAAGCAAAAAGACGTAAACATCGCCGCTGAAATCATTGACAAAATGCAGAAACACCTGATAAAACAAGGTTCGCTTGCCACAAAAGATGTGAAATCCTTTCTAAGCCAGAACGATTCACTTGCAACCGACCAAACAAGTCAGGCAATCGGTGTTTATTCACACAAAAAAGTCATCGAACCAAATACCAAAGGGCAGCTAAAATACATCGAAACAATGTTAGCTAATGACCTCACCTTTTGCACAGGACCCGCGGGAACAGGTAAAACTTACTTGGCTGTTGCGGTCGCTGTTTCTATGCTAAAGAAAAAACAAATCAGAAGAATCGTTCTCGCACGCCCTGCCGTCGAAGCCGGTGAAAAACTCGGCTTTCTGCCAGGTGACATACAGGCAAAAGTTAATCCATACCTTCGTCCCCTATTTGACGCACTCGGAGATATGATGGATTTTACCCAGATGAGAAAATTTATGGAACTCGACATCATTGAAGTCATCCCTCTTGCCTTTATGCGAGGCCGAACACTAAACGAAGCCGTAATTATTTGCGATGAAGCACAAAATACTTCTCCGCTACAAATGTTAATGGTCTTGACAAGATTGGGCCACGGTTCCAAAATGATAATAACTGGCGACATAACACAAATCGACCTGGAAGCCAGCCAGAAAAGCGGGATGGTCGAAGCCATTGAAATCCTGCGACGGACAAAAGGTATTGGTACCGTAGAGTTAACTCAGAGAGACATTGTGCGACATCGACTGGTCCAAAATATCGTCCAGGCTTATAAAAAACTTAAAACAAAAAGGACGAAATAATGCGGTTCCTGAGAAAAACGAGTCCACGGAGAAACCAGGTACGCAGGGGTATAACCGCCGAACGATTCTCGCAAATAAGCAGACTCATCAACACCAACATCATCATCGCATCACTTCTATGGCTTGTCTTCGTCGCTTTTTGCACTTCAATCCTGTCTTTCGAGTTAATCCAACAAGCTCGTCATCACGATATAATACCCATAGCTGTAATAGTAGCTATGGTTTCTATCGCCGCGACTTTATATATTTACCATTATCAAAACAGGATAATAGAAAACCTCACCAGAGCTTTGGCACTATCGGGCTTGTTTATCTTCTTATTAGCTACGACCAAAATCGGTGTATTACTGGCGGAACATAATTCCTGGGCCACAGCTACTGCCGTTACAGCTGCTATTATATTATCTATCGCTTATGACCAGCGATTCGCAATAGGCATAAGCATATTTTATTGCATCCTCGCTTGTTTTGCCGCGGGGCTACCAACGAATATAAACTTGTTCTTGATAATGACATCAGGTGTTATCGCCTGCTGTTTCTCACTCAGGGAAATCCGCACCAGAATGAAATTGCTCGAAGTAAGTACATTGGCCTCCGTAGTGGTATTTATAACCTCCGCCGCTTTGAATTTCATGGTGAAAAAACCTGTCTTTATCAACGCTGGCTATCATGCAGCCGCCACTTTTCTGGTGGGCTTGTTTATCCAAAGCCTGCTCCCGCTTATCGAAAAAATCTTCCGAATAGCAACCAGCATGACTCTTTTAGACTACAGCGATGCCAATCAACCCCTTTTAAAAAGACTTGCTATGGAAGCTCCGGGCACATTCAGTCACAGTTTATTGATAGGCTCTATCGCCGAAGCTGCCGCCGAATCAATTGCCTGCAATGGACTTCTGTGCAGAGTCGGCGCTTATTATCATGATATCGGAAAAATAAATAAGCCCAGCTACTTTGTAGAAAACGAGATGGGTTCTACCAGCCGGCACAAAGAACTTTCGCCGGCAATGAGCCAATTAATAATCGTAGGGCATGTCAAAGATGGCATAGAAATGGCTAAAGAATACAACTTACCCGCTATTCTAAGACAATTTATCGAAACACACCACGGCACAACACTTATCGAATACTTCTACAACCAAGCAAAAAAGAAACAAGACGAAAAACAATCGGAACCTTCCGAAAGCGAATTCAGATACGCCGGGCCAAAACCACAAACGAAAGAAGCCGCTATCGTCATGTTGGCCGATACCGTCGAGGGTGCCGTCAGGTCCCTAACCGAAATAACACCAACAAGGATAGAAGCTGTTGTGCATAATATGGCCATGAAACGCCTTCAGGATGGGCAATTTGACGAATGTGACATGTCGCTTAGAGAATTAAGCCAGATAGAAGCAAGTATTTCAAAAACTCTCGCTGCTCACTATCACGGCCGTATCGCATATCCAACACCACCGGACATACCAGAAGAAACTCAATCGCAATCTGAACAAATCGAGCAAAGAAAACAATAACTATCATGGACCCCGACAAACAAACCCAGGACATAAACATTCAAATCACAAAAAAATTCAAAGACATAAGAGTCAATCTTTCTAAGCTCAAAAAACTAACCAAAGCTATCTGCGAACAATTTGAACTCTCAAAGGCAACGGTTAGTATCGCAATAGTTGATAATATCGAAATCCGCAAAATAAATAGAAAATTTTTAAACTCCAACCATATTACCGACTGCATAAGTTTCGACTTGTCCGACGACGTAACCAAATCATTCGAACTGGTAGTCAATGGCGAAAAGGCTGTAAAACAAGCGAAACTCCGGGGTCACCCAAGCCAAGCAGAATTGGCTCTTTATATAACTCATGGTCTGTTACACAACCTCGGGTTTAATGATTCTGATGAAAATTTGGCAAAAAAAATGCATAATACAGAAGATGAAATTTTGAAACAACAAGGCTTTGGAGTGGTATATAACAATAATTCTTCATAATTTAAGTAGAAAGGTTACAAAGTGCTTTCTCTGGGACTGATTATATTGCTAATTTGCTTTCTCGCAGGTGGAACGTTATTTTTCTCCGTCAATACCATTGCCTTGCGAACATTTTCGTGGGCCAAATTACAGGAAGCCTGCAAGCAAGCAAACAAAGAAAGTTTGACCGACAATATCGTCGAAAATACTGAAAAGCTAATTTGGACCTGCTCGCTATATCGACTCATATCCAATGTTAGCATGCTGCTGTTGCTGCTTGCCGCTTTTACCACTTCGCAAGATGCAGGTCCTCAAGTCAGTAACTATATACTTACTCTTGTTATTGCTGTTGTAATTTTCTCGATTTTCAGCTTGGCAATACCACACGCATGGGCCAAATATGCGGGGGAAAAAATCCTAAGTCGAACCTATAAATCACTGATGTTCCTAGCTGGCTTAGCTTGGCCAATTCTTTATATCTTTCGATTCCATGACCGACTCATCCGCCGACTCGCCGGTGTAGCCGAAACTACCCTCGAAGAACAACAGGAAGAAAAACAGGAGGAATTCATCACTGACCTCGAACAACACCAAATGGAAGGTGTCGTCGATGAAGAAGAAAAAGAAATGATTGAAAATGTTCTGGAACTAAGTGACACCACTGCCGATGAAATCATGACACCTCGCACCGATATTACAGCTATCGAAGTCAACTCTGATAGACAAACAGTCTTAGATACCGTAACGCAAGCAGGACATTCGCGAATACCCGTTTATGAAGAAAAAATAGACAACATAGTCGGCCTCGTTTACGCAAAAGACTTATTGACCGAAATCGGCAAGACCGGAGACAACTTCCAGTTACGCAAAAAAATAAGAGATGCCTATTTTGTCCCCGAAACAAAACCCTTAAGAGCCTTGCTTCATGAATTTCAAAACCAAAAACTGCATATAGCCATAGTGCTCGACGAATACGGTGGTACCGCTGGCATAGTCACCTTGGAGGATATTCTCGAAGAACTCGTCGGCGAAATCACCGACGAATACGAACAAACACCGTCCCAACCTATAAAGAAAATTGATAATGATACTATCGAACTCGATGCCAGAACGTACATCGACGATGTTAATAATCAATTTGAACTAAATCTGCCCGAAGATGAGGACTACGACACCATAGGCGGTTTCGTCTTCTCGCACCTCGGCTACATACCTAAAACCGGCGAGAGTTTTGATTACGAAAACCTGAAATTAATTATTGTCTCCGCTGAAACCAGAAAAATAAAACGTATCCGAATTCAAAAGATTGCTGACCAGTAAAATGCTAACCAAAGACCTGGCCATATGTTTACGCACTGTCGATTACTCCGAAACATCCCAGATAGTGACACTTTTTACTAAATCGAACGGAAAAATCGATGCTATCGCAAAGGGCTCAAAACGTCCCAAGTCAGCTTTTGACGGCCCCCTCGAAGTATTCTCATTTGGTAGAATTATATTCTCCGATTCTAACAAAGAAAAACTTGTCACCCTTACCGAATTCGAACAACAACCAACCTTCACCCGTTTCTGCAACGACCTTTTCGTTTTAAACTGCGCTTCTTTTGCTACTGAACTATTAACTCACTTAACAAACGAACACGACCCGCACCCCGACCTCTTTGAAAGTTTCCTCCAATTCCTACAAAATCTTCAAGACACCAAAGACAATTCTGAAGTTTTAGCACTGCTAATATTATTTCAATTAACCTTACTCAACGAAGCCGGTCTGAAACCAATCTTAAACGCATGCGTAAACTGCAAAACCAACTTCAATACCAATTGGCTTCAAGTTTATTTCAGCAGTTCCGCAAATGGACTGATTTGCAGAGATTGTGAACATGCCTTCCCCGACAGGATAAAACTGACCAAACCCATCATAAACACATTAGCCGATTTGAAAAAAATCGCAGATACCGATGAGAACACTTTGTTTGGAATCGAAAAGGTTCTAATTCACCACTTCACCGAAACTCTCGGCCGCCGCCCCAAATTGGCAAAATACATCATAAAAAATTAACTTTGCTCGAACAACCCGGACTCATCCGCATGCTTTTTCTTATGAAACTTCAATCCTAAATGTTCACACGCCTGCTTGGTAATTTCCCTGCCGCGATTGGTGCGTCGTAAAAAACCTATCTGCAAAAGGTACGGCTCAACCACATCTTCGAGGGTGTCCCTTTCTTCGCCTAAGGTGGCTGCGATAGCGTCGATGCCGGCTGGGCCGCCATCGTAAA
>JAGLSU010000056.1 GCA_023135935.1 Planctomycetota bacterium | reverse complement strand
GCCCTTAACATGGGAGGCAGCTGAGGACCCGAAACCTTCAGATGTTGTGATATTTGACACTGATTATATATTGGCCCCAGGAGATGTGATTAGGGTCTATATTTACGAACTACTTGGTGAAAATTTGGTATTTACAAGAAATTATATTGTTACCGAGAGCGGAAAAATATCTATCTCCGAAATTGGGACGATTCAAGCTGCAGGGCTGTCCGAATCACAACTCGAAGAAGAGATAAAGCAAATCTTATCGCCAAGTATACTGAAGGAACCATCGGTTACCGTGACATTGACTGAGTCGACAGGAAGAACATTCTCGATATCGGGTGATGGTGTTCGGCGACCGAACAGATACCAGATTCCGAGGCATAAATTCAGATTGCTTGATGCACTTGCAATGTCAGGCGGAATAAGTCAATTTAATATAAGTCATATTTATGTTACACGTGCTGTTACTGGAAAAGAAGCAATAGCCGAACCGACTGAACACCAACAGAGCCAGAACCAACCCGAAGAACTGATAGTTCCTGAACAAGAACTCCTCGAAGTAGTAACGCCAAGAGTTCAGAGGCAAGTATACAAGAGTGGGTTTGTTATAACTTCTACGGAGATGGTTACGGAAAAGGAGCTTACAGATATAGCCTTGCCGGAAGGTTTTGAGTTGTCATACGATGATGAGAAAAAACAAACAGAAGATGACGATGCTTTAGCTGATGCTTTAAAAGACCTCGAAGGGGTATTGGAAACCTCCGGCGAACCGGTCAGTCGTGAAACAATAGAAGAACCATTAAGTAACTTAGAAGCTGAACGTATAGAGTGGATTTTCCAGGATGGGAAATGGATACCAATTCAACACGGTCAGCCGAAAGTGACAAGACCGGCGATTAAGACCGCACCAGAGAAAATCACCGGACAGTTGAAAGAGCAACTACCGGAAGATTTCGATTGGGACCAAATAGGAACAGGGGGGCTGCAGGCACGTGTTATAAAAATTCCTGCTGATAAATTAGCTGGTGGTGACCCAAGATACAATATTGCAATAAGACCGGGGGATACTATTCAGGTGCCTGTCGATATTATTGGCGAATATTTTATTTACGGTAACAGTAATAGACAAGGTGCTGTCCCTCTTACAGGAAGACCCTTGACTTTAAAAATGGCTGTGGCTGCGGCAGGAGGATTGGGACCTTTAGCTTGGCCAAAAAGATGTGAAGTCACAAGGAGAATCGGTGATAATAAAGAAGAAACTGTAATGGTGGATTTAGAAAAAATAGCCAGCGGAGAACAACCGGACTTCTTTATTAAACCTTTGGATTTGATTAATGTTGGTACGCATCCCACTTCAAGATGGCGTGCTGTTTTGCGAAATGCCTTCAGAGCTACCTATGGATTTGGTTTTATATATGACCGCAATTTTGCGGATAGAGATTCGAGAACTAGTAGACCATTACCAAATTGGTTTTAACAGAATTGTTTAGTCATGACAGAAAATATTGTTTCTTCTATTCCAAAAACGCAAGGTTCAGATGGTTCAATGCGGCAAGATGCCCGTTGGAGCCAGTTCGGTATACATAAGTATATCAAAACACTTATACTTGGCGGGCTTTTCTTCTGCCTTTTCAATAATGAAATCAAACCTATCGTTCACAGATGGCAGACGGATGGTAGTTGGTCACATGGATTTCTAATCCCGTTTTTTAGTCTCTACTTCATAAATCAGTCCAAAACTGAAATTCTAAATCTTAAACCAAAACCGAATTACCTTGGTTTGTTTTTTCTGATTTGTGGAATACTGTTTTATCCTCTTAATGTAGTTCATTTTCAATATGGGTATCTGAATGCCATAATAATGATAGCAACACTTGGTGCGATGATGTTGTTTCTGGGTGGATGGGCTTTGGTAAAGTATACGTGGCTTCCAATTGTATATTTGATTTTCGCTGTGCCGCTGCCGCAAAGATATTATGTTAGCTTGACTATGCCGATGCGTTTGCTTGCTACTAAAGTAACAACTGCTTTGCTGAATTTAGTTAACGAATTGCAGGCGACTGCCAGTGGCGTGATAATAGAAGTTGTCTATAAAGGGCAAAGAATGCAGCCCGCACTAAATGTCGCTGAAGCTTGTAGTGGAATGAGATTACTTATGGCATTTTTAGCTTTGGGTGTTGCCATGGCCTATTTGCATTATAGACCCGCATGGCAGCGGATAGTCTTGTTGGCCAGCATCATACCAATTGCGATATTTTGTAATATCATTAGAGTTACTGTTACAGGATTTATTTATGTGTTAATACATCCAAAGTATGCTCAGGGGATTTACCATGACATGCTTGGTTTAATGATGTTGCCGTTGGCGTTTGGCTTGTATGGTTTGATCGCATGGTTTATGTCGAACTTATTCGTCGAAGAAGTCGACGGAAATGCCTTAAAAAAACATGTGGTTGTTCGTAAACGTTGAGTTTAAAGCACTAAGCAAAATGAAGAACAAAAAATACAATATACGCGAAAATATTATGATGCTGCGGAGCATTTATATGCAACCGGCCTTTTTGATATGTGTTGTAATACTTGCGGTGGCGGCAAGTAGCATGTCGGTGGCGATAAAAAGTTTTGGGGTATATTTGAAGAAAGAAGCTCTACCCCTGAAAAAGTCTTTGGAACTGTTAGATGAAAATGACTTGACGCCATTTAAAATAGTCTCCAAGCACAAAATCGATAACAAGGAAATTATTAAAGCTTTGGGTACACAAGACTATATCCAGTGGATTATAGAAGATACAAGTGAATCGGCTGACAGTGCTGCTCGTAAGTTCTTATTGTTTATTACCTACTATAAGCTCCCGGACAGGGTGCCGCACGTGCCCGAAGAATGCTACACGGGCGGAGGATACCAGAGATTATCATCCGATACAGTAACTTTTGATATGGAAAATGAGGGGGCTAAAACTGCAGTTGATGGAAAATATATCGTTTTTGGTAGTACGAGAGTTAGTCATTGGAGGAAAAATGCCAGCTTTCCGGTTTTGTATTTTTTTAAAGTCAATGGGGAATATGCAAAGAACAGGGAAGAAGCTCGCGTGGCTTTAAATAAGAACATCTTCCGTAAAGTTTCGTATTTCTCCAAGATTGAGTTAGTTTTCAATGAAAAGTCTGTTCCGCCGACAAAAGAACAAGCAGTTGCGATGAGCGGGAAATTGTTAAGTGTGGTTTTGCCTATTTTAGAAAGAGATCATTGGCCGCAGTGGTAACTGTAGGCAAATGAGTTGACAATTAAATGTGAAGTTTATTAAAAAATGTCAAATGAAGTTTCTACATTTGAAGGTTTTAGTCGTAAGGAAAGGAATGTTTGATGGCAAAGAAAAAGTTAAATAAAAAAGTCGCAATTATTGGTTCGATGGTCTTTGTCCTTTTGGGCCTGATTGCTATTGGTACGATTCTTTATTTGAGCCGTGACCCGGAAAAATTTATCAAAGATGGTGATATGGCATTAGAGGCGGCTCGTCAGGCTACGGATGAAGAGTTGAAAGAACAAGAATATAAAAATGTTGTGAGAAACTATCTCAAGGCGCGTGGTCTTGCTAAGGATGATGAGCTAAGAGTTGAAATGCTCTTTAAACTTGTCGATGTACATATCGAAACTGAACATTGGAATAGTGTACGTGGATGTTGGAGCGCAATAGTCAAAATAGACCCGGAGAATATAAAGGCCAGGCTTGGTTTGTTGGAGTATATTTACATAATGGCCGATACGGGCGTTGCGCAATTTTGGCAGGAAGTTGCGTCACAGGCATCGGAATTAATTGATGTCGTTGAAGGTAAAGAACTGCTTATGGAAGAAACTGTTAAATGGGCAACTTTTACCGAGCAGGAAGAAGAACTCAACATCAGTACCAGAAAGCACATAGGGCCATACTTGTATTTGCTGAGGGGAAGGGCGACACTTGAAATGACGGTGCTAGGAGGACTGACTGACCCGGATGAAGCACTTGCTCGGGCAGTAGAAGACTTGAAAAAAGTCCAAGAACTTGAACCAAATAAAATAGATGCATATTTATATTTGGCGCAAGCAATTATCGCAAAGGGCGATCTTCTTGCATTAAGGGGCAATCTTGAAGAGAAAGATAAAGCCGCTGAGCAAGCTCAGGAACTTTTGAAGAAAGCTGTTGAAATAGACAATGAGAACCCGAAAGCACACATAATTTTCCTGGTAACTAAAACTGAACTTGCTCAGATGGAGGCAAAAGAAAAAGTCAAAGCTTTCGAATCGGAATACCTCGCATTGGTAGATAAGTTCAGTTCCAGTGATGATGTATATTTGGTTTTGGCTTCATTTTATCAACGTTCGCCTGATGCTCTTGATAAAGCTGTAAAAGCAGCAGAGAAAGCACTGCAGTTGAACGAAGAAAGTGTAATTGCCGCTTTGACTGCAGCTAATTTCCACTATCGTTTATTTTCTATTTATGGGCAAACACAAAGTCTTCACAGGGCTATAGAAATAGCCAAAAGTGCACTTGAATTGCCAAATGCGCAAGATAAACCAGGACCAAGAAATTATACCAATGTAAAGAATAGAACCATATTGTATGTCTTCCTTACGAATTGTTATATTGAGCAAATAGTTGAACTGGTCGAAGAGAAAACAGATTCGGAAAAGAAAGAATTAATAGCAAATGCTGAGCAAACAGTACATGCAATTGAGCAGTTGTATGGAAGTGGTGAAAAACCGGAAGTTGTTAAGTGGAAGGGGATGCTCGAACTTGCTAAGGGAAATAGAAACTCCGCTATCAGGAAAATGTATGCGGCTTATGAACAATTAAAAGCTTCAGGAAAAGAGGATGCTCAACTTTCTTATATGTTAGCGAATGTTTTTAAAGACGCTGATGAAATTGGGGCTATTGAGGAGTTCCTAAGAAGTGCACTTAATTCAGGTATAACCAGAACAAAGCCTGAAGCGGTTTTAGATTATGCCGAAGTGTTGTTGAGGCTTTATGTGTGGACTGTGGCTTTATCAGGCATAGATGCCTATGAAAGGGAAATGGGTTCCAACCGGAGAAGCACTATGCTTCGTATTAGGGCTTATACCGGGGCAAACCAGTTTGAAGATGCAGAAAAAGAATTGGCAAACTTAGACCAGAATGACCCGAATACGCTAAAACTTAACTTGGCACTAGTGAGAGGTAAGATTAGGCAAATTCGGAGGTCTACAAGCCGAAAGCAAATGACTGAAGAAATGAAGGGGCTGGGGTTTGAAGACCAAATAAACGTAATCTCGCAAGCTGATACTGGGGTAATCGCCATCGAGTTGAGTGGATACAGATATACTGCTGCAGAATTGGTGAAAAAACAACTGGCAACAGACCCGAATATTGTTAATGTGCAAGATATTGTTTTTATCTTCAACAGCAGCATAGCTGATGGAAAAATAGAAAGAGCAGAAAATATTATCAATCAATATCTGCAGTATTTCCCAGATAATATAACAGCTCTGTACTACAAAGAGGCAATTTCTGAACCGGATCCGGCTGATATTCCTGAACAAAGACGCAACGAAATACAAAAGCAGGTTTTCTTGAGTCTTGACAACCCAACTAGAAAACATGCGAGTTTAGGAACGCTTTATCAGGCCAATAATGAGCCTAACAAGGCAATCGAAGAATTCAAAAAAGCGCTTGAAATGGAATTTTCCGAAGAAGGTGTAGTTGTAAAATCGATTTTTGACAAAACAGAAGAAATAAAAGACTTCTACGTACCTACAATTTCTAACTTTTTCGAAGTGGTACTTAATACGAAAGATTGGAATTTAGCGCAACAGATTGTAGATATCGTAAGAAATAAAAACATTGATGACTGTGAGGGTAATTTTTATGCTGCTAGGCTTGCTATAGCGGAGAAAAAATATGAAGATGCGCTAGCTAGACTTGACGAATGTTTAAAGCAAAAACCTGTTTTTCCCCGTGCCTATATGCTGAGAAGCAGGGTGAATTCGGCACTTGGAAATGAGCATTCGCATATCGAAGATGCCAGAAAAGCCGCGAGTTTAAATCGTCGGGATGGAGGTATTGCTAGGGTATTAGCTTTTGCCTTGTATCAACGCAACGAAAAACTTGGCAGTAATAATGTGTCTTCTGACCAGGTAATTGAAGCCAGAACTGCTTTAGAAAGAGCCGTTGCATTAAACCAGAGTGACAATGAGTTGCTCAGCTTTTATGCCGAGTATATAAGTTCGACCGAACCACTCAGAGCCTTGGCGGTTCGGCAAACTTTGCAAAGAGGCGCTCCGAACATGGCTAATGCTGTCTTGTTGGGAAAACTGGCGACGAAACTGGCCCGTGAGGAAATAGATAGAGGACGAAAAGAAGCTTTATTTGATATAGCAGCTTCGGCTTTCGAACAAGCTAAACAAATAGACCCACATGAAAAAAGAATGCTATATGCTTATGCGGAATACTATCGAGCCAGAGGACAGGAAGAAAAAGCCAGACAACTGCTACAGGAATCTGAAGATAAGGGTGTATTGTGGTATCATCTTTACCAAAGTGGACAGTTTGAAGATGCAAAAAAGATTTTGGGTCAGTTATATCAAGCTAGCCCAAATGATGTCGAAGTCTTAAAGGGCTTTATGCTTGTCTCAGAAAAACTCGGTGATAGAGAAGGGGTTAAAAAATATTCTGAAGAACTTTTATTGCTTGAAGAAAGTGCGATAAATCGCCTCGCGCAGGTACGAACTTTTCTTGGGGTAGGACTTATTAAAGAAGCTGAACTCAAGTTGCAAAGCCTAAGGGAAAAGTATCCGGATGAGCCCCAGGCATTACTGCTTGAAGCATGGCTGACTATGAGACAAGGAAAGCTAAAAGAAGCATTAGAGCTAACGAATAAAAGTCTTGAGAATGAACAGAACGATCCCTTGGCCTGGCGATTAAGAGGGGAAATAAATGCCTTGATGTCGAAGTACGAACAGGCAGTAGTTGATTTCAAAAGAAGCAAGTCATTGTCGGACGCCCCCGTTACTAGAGTGGCTTTAGCCAAAGCTTATCTGAGAATGGGACGAAATGAAGATGCTATAACAGAACTTAAAGGTGCAATCGATAATCCACAAGGTTCTATGGAAGCCAGAATGTTACTTGAAAAGATTTATACCTTATTTGGAAGGAAAGATGCATTGATAAGTTTCTACCAGGATACTGTCAATAAGTTCCCAGAAAGCACTTTTTGGCTTAATCGAGCCGGAGCTTTTGTTGCAACTGCAGGTGAATTCGATTTGGCAGAGCAATTTTATGGACGAGCGTGGCTAAAGAGTAAAACGGATAACCAAGGTGATATGGACGAAGCATTCGACGGATATTTGCAGGCACTTTTGGCCAAAGGAAAATTGGACAAAGTCTTTGAAGAAGCTGGAAAACATGTTGATGGTGATTTTGCTGCTTTAGCTTTTCTTGGTATGGCTGAGGCAAAATTAAAATTAGGTGATAGAGCTACTGCCGTACAGTATTGCCGAAAGGCGGTAGAAAAAGCAGGAAGAAGTGTGAATCTTGAGACTTGGGTTTTGCGGAGAATACATTCTTTGTTGGGATACCAGGAAGTTTTGGCGGTTTGCAGAGAAAGGCTTGAGGCAAATCCAAATTCATTTGCTGCTAATTTCACTATGTATAATTTGGCCAAAATTAAAAATGAGTACAACAAAGCCATAACTTATATAGATAAGTGTCTGGATACAATAGACCCGAACGACCCGAAGAGGATCGATTATGTTACACAAAAGGTAAAAGTCTTACTGGATGCTTATAATAAAACTTCCGATAATAACTATAGAAAGAAAGCTATAGTTGAGTATGAAAGTTTGTTAGCTAAAATGCCGAATAATCCTGATATGTTGAATAATTTGGCGTATCTGATGTCAGAAAGTGCAGATAGGTTGCCGGAAGCGCTGGAATATATTAAACGGGCATATGATATTAAACCAAATGATGGAGGTTTCCTGGATACTTATGCTTACGTGTTGTATAAGCAGGGTAAATATTCAGAAGCGCATGAATTTATAAATGCTGCTTTGCAAAATTTTGAACAATACGGAACTTCTGTGTCATGGGATATCTATGAGCACCTGGGTCTTATAAAAGAGAAACTTGGTTTTAATGATGAGGCACTTACTGCCTATAAACGAGCTTTGGAAATGGGAGTTGGTAGGTTATCTGAGTCGGATGGTGAACGAATTGCAACGGCAATTGAAAGGCTTTCGCAGTAGACGAGATAGATTATAAAACACTTTTAAAAGACTGATTATGACTGAACAAAAGCAAATGGCCACGAATAGAATGCCAAGACGACCTGGTGCAAGACCTGCCGAGCCTGCTGTTATACTGACGCCGAAGGAAATATTTGGGATAGTAAGGCGGCATATCTGGTTGATTGTCGTTATGACTATCTTAGGCCTTATGATTAGCGGAATATCTTGGTTTCTTGTGAGAAGATATGCTCCGAAATACACAGCCAGGACTTTGATTAGAGTTCTACCGCCCGTACAGAGAGACCCTATGGCTATTGGCGAGAGGGTAGTTGCAAAAGATATACAATATGGATATCGCTTATCAATGGCGGCACTTGTCAGTCAGCAGGGAACGCTGGACAAATTGATTAGAAGAGACAAAGTGCAGGCAACTAAGTGGTTTAGAAAGTTTGGTAAAGTAAAAGAGGAAAGTATTACAGAAGCTATTAAAGATTTAAACAAGAATATGAGAGCTTCTGCGCAGCGAGAGAGTAACTTTGTTGTGATATCGATGAGGTGTGGCAACAAAATAGAAGCTGCACTGATAGTAAACGAAATGGTAGATTTATTTCTCAATTTAAGAGGAACTGCGAAGAGAGAGGAAGTTACCGATAAATTAACAAAACTGGGAAGTCAACGGCTTCGTGTGCAAAGAGACTTGGACTCTGCAGAAAGGTCATTGGAAGATGTCAGAGGAAGATGGGGGTTGACGGATATTGGTGGCGAGAATAGATTCCAGCATACAATTACGCTAAGATTAAATGACTTGGAACTCGAACAAAACGAATTGTTGTTGAGGATAAGAGAAGCACAAGCATTTATAGATACGCTTAGTAGAAGAGCTGCAGAGCCAATTAATGAACAGGTCGAAAATCAAATAGAAAGAGACCCTATTATGGTTTTGCTTGCACAACAACTCGTTCTGAGACAAGCAGGCCTTGCAAGCAAGCTTACAAGATTTGGAGAAAATCATAGAGTGGTTCGGCAGGACCAGGAATTAATAAATGAAATCAGAGAAAAAAGGCGTCTCAGAAGAATTGAAATCGCCGACCAGACTCGAATATCAAATCTCGAGAATGCGAAAGACGAATTAATTATATTGACAAGAAGATTTGAAGAATTGACAAAAATGAAGGATGAAACTCAAGCGAGAAAGAGAGACCTCGATATTGCACGGGTGCAGTTTGCTCAAAGAGAAACTATAAGAGATGAAAGAGAAGAAATGCTTAATTCAATCAAATCGCAGATTGAAAAGCTGAAAATAGTACATGATGACCCCGAAACACCTAAGGTTAAATTTGTTGCTAAAGCACCCATTCCACTTGCAATGAGTTCTCCGAGGTGGCAAGTCTATTTTCCTGCCGGAATAATGTTAGGTTTTATGTTGGGTATAGGTCTTGCTTTCCTTATCGAGCTACTCAATGACCTTGTTCGCACACCAAGAGACGTGAACAGACATTTGCATATACCACTTTTGGGCTTCGTGCCGCATGCCGATGAAGATGAATATATCGAAAATATTGATCTGTGTCACGTCGTTTCTAAGGCACCTTATTCCATTATAAGTGAGTCATACAGACAGTTTAGAACTAATCTGAAACTATCTAATCCCGCCGAAACTCTAAAAGTGATACTCGTTAGTAGCAGTGTTGCGGGAGATGGAAAAACTTCTGTGGTATCCAACCTTGCCGCCGCTTTTGTCGCTGATAGCAAGACAGTATTACTTATAGATGCTAATTTCAGACGACCTGCTTTACATGCGGTATTTCAAATAGAAAAAACCGATGGCGATGAGACACCAAGCCAACCAGAATTTGGCTTGAGCAATATACTGATGGGCCAATGTGCTCAACACGATGCCATAAAACAAAGTGGTATTGAAGGACTCGATATGATTTGCTCGGGACAATTGCCGTCTAATCCAACTGAATTGTTGGGTAGTTCTAAAATGGAGGAACTGGTCAAGCAGCAGCGGGATAACTATGACTATGTTATAATTGACAGTGCGCCGGCATTGCTTGCAAGTGATGCCAAAATCTTGGCAGGATTTGTTGATAAAACAGTCTTGGTATTCAATGCTACTACTACACGCAGAGGCGTTGCCCAGAGAACTATTCGTGAACTCAAAGAGGTAAATGCCGAAATAGCTGGCTGTGTACTGTTTGCTGTTAAGACCATCAAAGGCGGTTATTTCCAGGAGCAGTTTAAGTCTTATCAGGAATATCACGAATTGCGGCTTGTTAACACGAGCTGATTATAAACAAAATAAATAATAGCTATGTGTCAGTTCTATTTCCGAGAGGCAGTTTTATGGATAGATTTTTAGTTACTGGCGGAGCCGGGTTCATTGGTTCGAATATCTGCAAAAAACTCATTTCTCAAGGCTGTTTCGTAAGAGTCATCGACAATCTTCTGACGGGCAAAAAAAGCAATCTTGCTGATGTTATAGACAAAATTGACTTTATAGAAGCTGATATGGGGGACGAAAAAGCCGCCAAAGCTGCAATGAAAGATATTGATGTCGTATTGCATCAGGGCGCTTTGCCCTCGGTACCTCTTAGTGTTGACAACCCGACGGCAACACACAAACATTGCGTCGATGCCACTTTCACTGTGCTTTTAGCTGCTCGTGACGCTGGTGTAAAACGATTCGTTTATGCTGCAAGCTCCTCCGCATATGGTGATGCTCCTGTTTCACCGAAAGTCGAAACAATGAAGGATATGCCTCTCTCCCCTTATGCTGTCGCTAAACTTACGGGTGAACTGTATTGCTCCGTTTTTTATAAGGTCTTCGGTCTGGAAACTATTTCACTTCGATACTTCAATGTTTTTGGTCCACAGCAGGACCCCACCAGCCAATATGCAGCCGCTATACCTGCATTTGTCACTGCCATACTAAAAGACAAACCTCCAACCATTTACGGCGATGGCGAGCAAAGTCGTGATTTCACCCATATCGACAATGTTGTCCATGCTAACCTACTTGCCGCAAGAGCTGAACACACACAAGGACAAACCGTAAATATCGCTTGCGGCCAAGCCACGACTGTAAATGAAATTATCGATATGATTAACGACATTGTTGGAAAAACTGTCAAACCCAACTACGTTGACTCACGACCGGGTGATGTAAAACACTCATTGGCGGATATCGGTTTAGCTAAGGAAGTTATTGGATATGAACCGGTCGTACAATTCAAACAAGGCCTGGAATCAGCAATACACTGGTACGCGGAAAATTTGCTATAGCTGCTCTTTAAGCTTCTGTGCCGCCTCAACTAATTCTTCTCTGTTTGGCACTTGCTTCTCTTTGAGCTTGAACGTCCAATCGTATGAATCGACAATCCTTTTTGGATTGACTATCCCAGCGAAAAAATCAAATGGGAATTTGTCATACCACGGCCCCTTCAATTCACGGTGCGTCTTCAATGTCTCAAACTCATCCTTGCTTATCCTGACGTTATAGTCGCCATACCAGTTGAAAGAGACCGTAACGGGCGAAATGCCTATCTCCTCGTCATTTAGTACAACTAAAGCTCCCTGCGGTACCGTATTTATTGTCAACTGTCGTTCAACACAACCAAAAAGAAATAAGCTTATAATTAAACAAACAACGCAAAGCGACAATGTATTATGTCTTGCCATAACATACACCCTTAAATTATTCGTTAATGTTCACAAGCTTGCTTATCCCATAGTTCCTGCTGATAAGCATGTCAGCAGCCCGAAGTTGCTCTCGCGGGATAACCGCGACAGGATTATCCAACTCAAATTCGATTACATCGTATTTAGATTCGGGATTAAGCTGCGTTGCTTTCACAATATCGGCGATACAACCTATCTCCATACCGTTAAATTTCTTAACGACAAGTTGACGGAGCTTGTGGTAACCGAGATTGATATTCGCAGGTATCACATAGCTCAATATCACAATGTCCCTGCGCTTGGAAGTTGGCTTAAAGGAACCGTCGCGATAGTAATGGTAAAGATGAGGCGAAACCTTGCCTCGCCAACCCTTGCCCCATTCGGTCAAATAAGGACGCGTCAGATTCTGAAAAATAAATCCGCCTGTAATAATATATTGTGGCTGCTTATCGTATTCTTGGTAGGGCACAAGCATATCAGATGCCTTGAAGTTCTTAACTTTTGCTTCCAGCTTTACCTTCTTGCTATCACGCCATACCTCGAACGAAATCTTATCTCCTGCAACCTTACTGGTAATTAAATGGTCGAAATATAGCCGGTCATACTTCGGATGCAAAAATCTTCCGTAAGCATTGAGAATCTTACCATCGATGGACAGTATCACATCTCCCTTTTCGAGGATGTCACTACCGGTACCGAGCGTATAAACGTCACTCACATAAACACCGGTTTCAGCCGATGCCGGCATCTTCAAAAACGTCCGCATCGTCGGGTCAAGCAACGTCGTAGTCTTAAAACCGACGGCACCGAACCCCTTATAAACACTGCCTTTAGCGTTAGCAAGAAAACGGTTGATAATCTCACTGGGTATTAAACCTGCCTCTTTGTTGCTGTTTGACCAGATAGCTATCCCAATCGCCTTCGAACCAGCGTAATAAACCTGACCCATGCCTGTCCGTTGGGATGTGTCAGCTGCTACGTAGCTAAGACGTTTTGAAAATGAGATGTTTGATTGGTCTACTTCTGTACGGTCAAGGTAACCTCGCCCGCTGGATAAGTGACCGCCCGCCGAAAGCCAATAGAAATCAACCTCAGAACCTTTTTTATAATCCTCACTAAAAACAAGCGGCTTCAAAGGCTTACTCATCGCATTCGGGTCAAGTGTTATCAAACATAAATTGCTTTCATAATCGACAATTTTTACCTTCGCCGGAATGAAATCGTTTCGACCATACCTCCGTGCCTTTATAAAAGCTACATCTGCTACGCTCCAGGCACTCGTAAGAATCTCATATTTACCGACCGCGCAACCAACAGACCATTTCTCTACCAACCCCTTATGCTTCCACGGCTGAGACGGTTCGTATCCATAAAAACTCGTCTTTAAATAGACAATCGATTTCTTCATCGCTTCGGTCATATCAACACGCTTGCCAGCCGACGCATCGGAACAAAATGCCCCAATAACAAAAACTATAATCAATAGGAAAACACCTTGCTTTTTCATAGCTGTCCCTCCAGATGAACCTCAGAAGGTATGTGGTATTTATTCAGTATCGCTCCTTGTCGAACCCTCGCTTTCTTTGCGTCAATTGGAAGAATGCGATTATTACCCATAAACTTTATAGCGTAAAAATCGGCAGACGATTCTTTAAAAACTTTGTAAACGTCGTCAATGCTCCGAATAGTAATACCATTAATACTCTCTACCGGCTGATTTTTAAAACCGCTCGAATATGAATTAATCTCATCGGGCACTATCGTAGCAATAACTACATATTCCTTTCGTTGACGGTCTTCGTTAAGTTGCATTGAGTGTCTGGCAAGATATCTCAAATAATGAGGAATATCCGTCAGCCAATTACCTCCCCAGGTCTCAAGAAAGTTCCGTGTCATCGGAATAAAAACCAGCCCTCCAAAACACACATAGCGGGGTTGCCGGTCATACTGACGGGAATACTCGAAAAGCGGCCTGTTCAATGCAATCGTAGCCTCCGCCTTCATCTCCTTGCCCTGACGGTAAAAAATCAACTCTATCTTCTCGCCTATCTGTTTGGTCTCAATCACCTCCGATAGATGCAGCGTAAGCCCGTATATCTCAACCATACCATCGTTATTAATATTATACTTATCAATCTGCGTAATCACATCGCCCGGCTCCAGCAGTTCCTCAACCGAACTGTGCATCATCGTAGAAGTCACTAACATCCCGTCTTTATCCGCCGGAACCTTAAGGTAATCCTTATAGCTTGCACTGTGCAAACCCGGATACAAAGTAACGCCCAGCGAACCAAAACCATCATAGCTGCTGTCTTCGATATCCTGCAAAAAGTGTTCAATCACCGTCGTGGGAATCAGGTAACCGATGTTCTCAGCCTGCCGTAGCCCCTGAAAGGCCACACCAACAACCTTACCGTCCTGCATCACGGGCCCGCCGCTGTTACCGGGGTTGATAGCCGCATCCGTTTGTATCACAAGATGACTATCACCGCCGCTGTGACTGTACATATCCATCTGAATGCGCGACACAATTCCCTTTGTTACCGAAATATGAATACCGCCCAGGGGAAAACCGTAGGTAGAAACCGTAGTATTCACAGCCGGCATCTCAGCAAATTCCAACGGCACGGTATCGTCGAAAAAACTTTCGTCCTCGACCGTCAATATTGCCAAATCACAATCATGGCCTACAAATGCCACCTTCGCGGGATACGCCTTGGCGATGTTCTCTTTTTTCAATTCGATATATTTATAATTGCTGACATTGTGAGCGTTCGTCAGAATCCGTTTACCTTCGATGATAAGCCCCGACCCCACACCTTGCCTCATCGACTGCTGCTTCCACGGCATATCGTAATTATAACCTTGCGTGACACTTCGAATCATCACCACCGATTTCTCGAAATTTTCCGCCCCGGTTGCTTTTAGCAAACCGCCATTACCAACAATCAGCAACCCCGTAATCACCATCAATTTTAGCCTATGCATCTTCACTACCCCAAAAAACGTTCGGATTAATTTCACGAGTAAGTGCTGCATTATATTAGACCGTCAGCTACCCGATTGCAAGTGCCTTTTATTACCCCTCAGCCAATATCCCGACCACCGGTCAAAATCATTGACAGCAACTCTTTCGCAGGTTAAGTTATTGGCAATTCTAAAAATAGTTTTTTCATTTTTTACGGTGTTTTGCCTATGAAAATCTTACTGAGTTGGTTAAGTGATTATATCCAAATAGACCATTCTGCCGACCAAATCGCTGACATTTTAAGCGATATAGGTTTCCCCTGCGAAGGCATGGAGCATCTCGACGGCGATGCGGTAATCGACCTCGAAGTAACCAGCAATCGCGGCGATTGCCTCAGCTACATTGGCCTTGCTCGCGAACTGGCAGCCGTAACCGGAAAGCAACTCAAAATACCCGAAGTCAAATTGCCCGAATCGGAAAAAAGTGTCTCTGACCTTGCCGATGTAGAAATCCTCGACCCCGATTTGTGCTGCCGATACACCGCCCGAGTCATCGAAGGCGTCAAAGTCGGCCCTTCACCCGACTGGCTTAAAAACCGACTCGAAGCCGTCGGCATGCGAAGCGTAAATAACATAGTCGATGCCACAAACTATGCGCTAATGGAAACAGGTCAGCCGCCGCACGCGTTTGACTATCAAAAAATAAACGACCACAAAATAATCGTCAGAAAAGCACGCCCCGGCGAACGCATCGTCAGCATCGATGGCTCGAAGTGCGACCTCGACCCCAACATGCTCATCATCGCAGACACCAAGGGCCCCGTCGCTATAGCCGGTGTCATGGGTGGCCTCGAAACCGAAGTAAATGACAACACCACTGCCGTACTTCTCGAAGACGCATACTTCGAACCTATAAGTGTCCGCACTACTTCCAGAAAACTCGCCTTGCCTTCAGAATCATCTTTCAGATTCGAGAGAATCGTCGATGCCGAAAACATTGACTGGGCCTCCAAACGAACCGCCCAACTCATTACTCAGGTCGCTGGCGGCAAAGTCGCCAAAGGCGTCGTTGATATCTATCCTGAAAAACCAAAACAGAAAAAAGCAACCCTGCGACTAAGCCGTCTGAATAAACTTCTTGGTATCGAGGTGCCGCAGGATGAAACCACCAAAATTCTGTCAGGTTTAGCCTTTCAACCGGAACAAAAGGGCGATTCCGTAACCTGTACCGTCCCATCGTGGCGTAGTGACATCTATCGTGAAGTCGATTTAATCGAAGAAGTAGCCAGAATACACGGCTACAATAAGCTCCCGACAGAAAAGAAAATCAAAATCGAAGTGCTGCCGGTCGACGCGCGTCAAAAATTGACAAACTCGATTGGCACGTTCCTTAACGGCTGCGGATTCTACGAAGCGGTCACCGTAAGTTTCGTCGACGATTCTATCGCAGAGCTTTTCACAGACACCGACACCAAAAAACTGTTAGCCGTAAAAGACGTATCAAGAAAAAATGCCAATATATTAAGGCAAACTCTCTTGGGCTCTTTGTTGGGTGTCTTGAAGGCAAACCTGAACGCTGGCAACTCGCCATGCAGAATGTTTGAAATCGCCGATACCTTTATGCCTCCCAAGGATAGCGACTTGCCAATAGAAGAAACCAAACTTACCCTGGTCTGTGACAGTGACCTCAGAGACTTACGTGGTGTCATCGAGGCCCTTATAAATAGCATCGATAAAAATGCACAGGTAACGTTCACGCCCGCCGATTTAATCTGGGCACAAACCGGCGCTCAAATCCAGGTAAACGGAAAAGTCATCGGAACCGCTGGCATCGTCTCGCAGAAGGTTAAAGAAAAATTCGATTTCGATAATCTCTCGCCGGTCGTAGCCGAATTGGATTTCCAATCGCTTTCATCTCTCCAAAGCGGTCCCGTAAAAGTAAAACCAATACCGAAGTTCCCCGCCATAGAGCGTGACCTTTCAATTATCGTTGAAGAAAATGTACCTTGGATAGATATCACCGAGAGTGTAAATAAAAAAGCCCCAGCCGAATTGGAAAATATTCAGTTCGTTGGAATATATCGCGGCAAGGGTATCCCCGCTGGTAAAAAAAGCCTCACGCTTTCTATAAGATTCCGCGACGAAGACGGAACATTAACCCATGAAACCGTTGATGCCTTCCAGGAAAAAATCGTAAAGACCCTCACGAAATCCCTCAATGCCGAACTGCGAACCGTCTAACAAATGCGGGGGGGCAATTTTGCGAATACGAATAAAAAATTTCAAGCCGTAACATCATGTAATTTTACCACTTGTGACCGTTCCATAAAAAGACAGCCACAACGTCCGAATTTTCACTTCAGAAAACCTCCTGCAAGAGCCGAAAAAACATAACAGTAGATGCCAAAAAGACGCTGACTATGGCTTAAATCTTGACGACTTTTTGCTTGCTTTTAGTTCTTGAATTTAGTATAAAGAGGTTATTGCGGGCTAACCCCTGCTGTGTTGGTATAGAAAGATTTATTTGAAAAAACCGATACCCGTACTGAGGGAAATCGGCTGTCGATGGATCGGAAATGCCTACTTGATAGGACTTTCGGACACGAACTACGATTACCCACTTGGAAATAATGGGTTTTCTTCAAATGCTTTCTTACGGCACTTGTGGAGGTCGGCTCTGCGGTTAATAAAAGGCCTGTGTTTGCAGGCCTTTTTTATTTGATTTTTAATATTACATTAACCCCGCAACACTTTGTACCCCCACGTTTAACTTTGCAAAGCAAAGTTGTGGAGGCCGTTTTTCAACCCTATTGCCCGCCGAAGTTTTAACGAAGGCGGGTCATCCCTCCGTAGCCTCGTGCGTAGGAGAGTCATTTCGACCGGAGCGAAGCGGAGTGGAGAAATCTGGCCACCGAATGGTAGTACCGCCCCCTTTATCATCCCTGCGCAAGCAGGGATCCATTAACGCAATACGCCATACTATATACGCAATACGAATTTCCCTTGTCCAAACCACCGAATTCTGCTATAATATGTCCTCTAAAATACCAACCCCACAAATAACGCGGAGGAGCAAAAATATGAGGAAAACAACCACTCTTTTAAGCTTAATCCCTATAGTTATCTTATTGGTTTCAAATATATCCGCTGGAACTTATAGCGGCGGAACCGGCGAACCAAATTACCCTTATCTAATTTCCACAGCGGAGGATTTGAATGCGATAGGGGCTGATTCTAATGACTGGGACAAACACTTCGTCCTCACAAATGATATCGACCTTTCCTGTTATGGTGGTACAAGCTTTAATATGATTGGAATATACATGTGGCATAATCCTGACAACAAACCTTTTACAGGTGTTTTCGATGGCAACAACCACACCATTTATAACTTTACACATACTTCAACAGATATGGTTGGTGTAGGTCTATTCAGTTTTGTCGATGGCCCGAATGCACAAATTAAGAATTTGCGTTTGATGGACCCTAATGTAGATGCGGGTTCAGGGAGTGTTGCGGGTTGCCTAGTTGGTTCGCTTGTTGGTTATTTGATAGATGGGACGATAAGTAACTGTAGCGTGGAAGGTTGCAGGGTTTTAGGAGCAGAACCGATTGGGGGAATGGTAGGAAGAAGCGAAGGATTAATAACTGATTGCTATGCAGAAGGTGAAGTAATAGGAACATATGTCAGTGATGATGTGGGCGTACTATTAGGTTTAAATTGGCACGGTGACGTGGCTAATTGTGGTTCGGACGGTTATACTGAAGGCGATTGGGATATTGGAGGTTTGGTTGGGAACCTTAGTTACGGAACGATGACCAACTGTTATTCGAGAGCAGAAGTTCATGGAATTGGTGCAGTTGGAGGCTTGGTCGGACATAACTATCGAAGCACTATCACCAACTGTTGGTCCACTGGAAATGTATCGGGAGATTATGGAGTTGGAGGTTTGGTCGGAGAGAATCCTTACAGCAATATCAACAATAGCTATTGCAAGGAAGCCACTGTCTCGGGTATAGAGCAGTGTGGTGGAATAGCTGGGATGTCTTCACGTGGATCCATAACTAACTGTTACTCACAATGTGATGTTTCTGCTATTGATGGCTATGTAGGAGGAGTAGTCGGCTATAGTTACGAAGGGAACATCTATCATTGCTATTCAGCCAGTACCCTATCGGATGGGAACTACCGGGGTGGCTTTGCGGGCTACGACAACTATGGTATTTATACCAAATGTTTCTGGGATCAAAACCTTGTGGGTGGTGCTAATGGTATCGGAAATACAAGCGACCCAAATGTGATTGGTCTGCCTACTGTCGAAATGCAACTCCAAAATACTTTTACCGATTACGGTTGGGATTTTGTTACGCCCATTTGGACTATTGATGAAGGGGTTGATTATCCGCGGCTATGGTGGGAAGTGGTTGCCGGACCGGTTGAGCCGGTTGAGTTGACAGATGAGCTGGCCGAGGATGTGTTTGAGTTGAATTTGCCGAAGGGGTTATCGAACAGCTTGCTTGCGAAGCTGGATAATGCAATAAAACTTCTGGAGGATGACAATGACAACAACGATGCGGCAGCCGTTAATTTAATACAGGCATTCATCAATGCCGTTAATGCTCAAAGCGGCAAAAAGATTTCTGAAACAGATGCCGATAACCTCATTGCCGCCGCACAGCAAATCATCGATTTGTTAACCAGCGAATAAAACTCCAAATACAGAAAAAAATTCAAGGGCTGCGGAATTCCCCTCCCAGCCCTTTTTTATTTCTCAAATTCCATCCTGAGCAACGTCGAAGGATTGAGAATCTTGAACCACAAACCAACAACTATGAACTACCAACTAAATACTAACGACTAAAACAACAATATAGGACGTCAAAATATCCAGTTCTTGCCCCTTAATGCGGTTTTTTAAGGTTAAGACAAACAATAATTTTGTCGATTAAATAAAGACTGGAGTAGGCCTCTTTGTTTTGACCTACATTTTTTACTGCTTATTACTAAAAGACTTACGGAGAAGCTAAAATGCCAAAGGTGCGCAGCTTTACGGTTCTGCCTGCTTTGCCGGACCCTTTGAAGGCCCTGGAAATTATTGCAAAAAATATGTTCTGGTCTTGGAATCCTGAATTTGAAGACTTGTTCAAACGCATAGACAGTGACTTATGGGCGGCTTGCGGCCATAACCCGGTTAAACTCTTGGGCACTGTTTCACAGCAATGCCTGGAAGATTTGGCTGAGAATCAGGGCTTTTTATCTGAGCTGCAGAGAATTAATGAAAAACTTAAATCATATCTCGATGGAACGACATGGTTTGAACAAGTTTGCTCGAAGCAGGAAAAACCTGTCATTGCATATTTTAGTGCCGAGTTCGGAATTCATGAGTCGCTGTCAATATATGCCGGTGGCTTGGGAATCCTCGCAGGTGACCACTTAAAAAGCGCTTCGGACCTGGGTGTTCCGTTAGTAGGTGTGGGACTTCTATATCAAAGAGGTTATTCTCGCCAGTATTTAAATATCGACGGATGGCAGCAGGAACTCTCCGTCGAAAATGATTTCTATAATATGCCAATAGAATTACTTCGAAACCAAAACGATACTCCCCTGACTGTCACCGTCCAGTATCCTGAAAGAAATATCCAGGCTCAAATTTGGTGCGTTTCTGTCGGAAGGGTAAAATTATATCTTCTCGATACGAACATAGAAGCTAATTCGTCCGCCGATAGACTCATTACCGCGGGACTTTATAGCGGCGATAGCGAAATGAGAATTCGCCAGGAAGTTCTGTTGGGTATCGGCGGATACAAGGCGCTGCAAACTATCGGTATCGCACCGACGGTCTGTCACATGAACGAGGGACACTCGGCCTTTATGGCGCTCGAAAGAATCAGACACTTAAGAAGCTCGATGAATATGACTTTCGATGAAGCTGTAGCCGCCACCAAAGCGGGCAACGTCTTTACAATGCACACACCTGTAAAAGCTGGACTCGACGAGTTTACACCGGAACTCATGGATAGATACTTTGGACATTATTTCCCCGACCTCGGAATAAATAGAAAACGATTCCTGGAACTGGGAAGAATCTTTTCTGATGATGACAACGAATCATTTAAGATGCCGATTCTTGCTATAAAACTTAGCGGCTATAGAAACGGAGTCAGTAAACTCCACGGACAGGTCTCGAGAGCAATGTGGTCCGCTCTTTGGCCGGGACTGCCTGTCGATGAAGTACCTATCATATCGGTCACAAATGGAATCCATGCAAAAACCTGGCTGTCACCGGAAATGACGGATTTATACGAAAGATATTTTGGACCGGATTGGATTAAAAAAACTGCCAATAAAACCGTCTGGGGTGAAATTGCACAGATTCCGGATGAAGAATTTTGGAGGGCACACCAGCGAAGCAAAGAACGACTCATCATCTATGCTCGTAATCGACTTAAAACGCAAATGCAGCGACGGGGCACTTACCATACGGAACTTAACTGGGCGGAAGAGGTACTTGACCCCGAAGCACTGACCATTGGTTTCGCTAGAAGGTTTGCAAGCTACAAAAGAGGCAATCTCCTGCTTAAGGACCCACATCGCCTCGTAAAAATCCTGAACGACTCGAAACGACCGGTTCAGCTTATCTTTGCTGGAAAGGCTCATCCGCGCGACACAGAGGGCAAAGAAATCATACGAAAGATTATCCACTTCGCCGCGGAGCATGATGTCAGAAGAAGAATCGTATTCCTGGAAGATTACGATATCAATATGGCCAGATTCCTCGTTCGTGGCGTTGATGTCTGGCTCAATACACCGCGAAGACCCATGGAGGCAAGCGGTACCAGCGGAATGAAAGCTGCCGTCAACGGAGCTTTAAATCTTAGTACCTTCGATGGATGGTGGTGTGAGGGCTACAGACAAGATGGCGGTTGGGTCATCGGCTCAGGCGAAAGCTACAAAGATACCGACTATCAGGACCTCGTCGAGTCACAGGCCCTGTATAATATCCTCGAAAACGAAGTCGTTCCCTTGTTTTATTCACGCTCAGCAGACAATGTACCTCGAGCTTGGATAAAAGGCGTCAAAAAATCCATCGAATGGATAACTCCACAGTTCAACACACACAGAATGGTTTCTGACTACACACGAAGATTTTATAATCCTTCTATGGCAAGATGGAACTACCTCGCCGCAGAAGACATGACAAAAGCCAAAGAACTTTCCATCTGGGAAGATAATATCAGGGCGGCATGGCCTGAATTCGCTGTCAAAGATGTAAAAATAGAACTTGGTAAAGCCCAGGTACGGCAGACGAATCTAAAACAGCCTTGTCTTAAGGTTGGCTCACAACTAAACGTAAAAGCTCTCGTAAAACTCGCACACATCAGCCCGGATGATGTCTCCGTTCAGCTTTATCACGGCTCCGTAGATACATGGGGTAATATCAAAAAGGGCTCTGCGATAAAAATGGATTACAAAGAATCCTCGGACCAGCAGGGAGAACATTGGTTTGTCGGTTCCGTACCTTGTACACAAACCGGTCGACACGGAATGGCTGTAAGAATTTTGCCCTTCAACCCCGACTTGGTCAACCCATACGAACTGGGACTTGTACTTTGGGAAACAACCGTTGATAGAGCCAGTTTGGTCGCAGCTAACAATTAAGAAATGAAAATTAACTAACAGGCAATCGCCTTACTCATTATCTTTTTTGCTTAGAAGCTCATACGCGTCTTCAGCAG
This sequence comes from Planctomycetota bacterium, assembly GCA_023135935.1. GTDB lineage: Bacteria > Planctomycetota > Phycisphaerae > Sedimentisphaerales > Anaerobacaceae > JAGLSU01. Next base: position 8,048 of record JAGLSU010000056.1, on the reverse strand, counting down.
ACTCGGCACTCTCCAGCCCATGCTTGAATTCCTCATCAAGCATCAATCGGCTTATCTTCGCCAATGCCTGAATATGAGGGCCCGTCTGGTTTGTTGGAGAAACCAGCAGAAGCACAATTGTCACAGGCTTGTCGTCAACGCTTTCAAACTCGATCCCATCCTTTGCGATACCGACAGCCATTACCAGTTCTTTAACCGCCTTGCATTTCCCGTGAGGAATAGCTATAGCCGAACCGATTCCTGTACTGCGTGTTTGCTCGCGCGTCATCACCGCTTCCAAAGCTCCATCTCTGTCCAGCAGCAAACCGTTGGCATTGAGCAGGTCAATTAATTCCGTTATCACAGCGTCCTTGTCTTTACCTTCAAGCGGAACTTTCAAACAGCTCGGTTGTAAAATTTGTGTTAATAGCATTTCAGTCGTAACCTTATAGTAGTGTTTTCAAAATTTACACAAACTATTAATGCTACCCATTCCCGCCCCCAATTGCAACAACTTTATATTATACTTATTTCCACCAGCCAATTTCCCCTTTACTTCCAATCCCCCCATAGATAAAATGAAACCTTGCCATTAACTGGCCAACAAAATATGCACAATATTTTAGGTGTATAACTATGGAAAATATAAGACTTTACGACACAACTCTACGCGACGGCATGCAAGCCGAAGGCGTCAGCTTCTCTCTCGAAGACAAGCTCGCCATAGCCAAATGCCTCGACAAACTTGGCGTCGATTATATCGAGGGCGGTTATGCCGCGTCTAACCAGAAAGAAATGAAGTTTTTCGCCGAAGTCGCGAAGCTCAACCTCACCAACTCAAAAGTCGTAGCCTTCGGAAGCACGCGACGCGCCGACAAAAAAGTCGAAGACGATGTCTCTCTCGCCGCCGTACTCGCTTGCAAAACTTCCGCAGCCACACTCGTCGGAAAAGTCTGGGACCTCCACGTCACCGACGTACTAAAGTGCTCGCTCGATGAAAACCTTAGCATCTGTTCCGAGTCCGTCGCCTACCTCAAAAGCAAGGGACTCGAAGTCATCTTCGATGCCGAACATTTCTACGATGGTTACAGAGCAAACCCCGAATACGCAATGAAGGTCCTCACCGCCGCAGCTGGCGCCGGTGCCGACGCACTCGTCCTATGCGATACTAACGGCGGCTTCATGCCCGAACAAATCTACGAAATCACAAAAACCGTCTGCGAAAAATTCAATTCAATCTCAGTCGGAATCCACACACATAACGACTGCGACTGCGCAAATGCAAATGCCCTGGCCGCCGTCCGTGCCGGTGCGAACCACGTACAGGGAACAATCAACGGCCTCGGAGAGCGCTGCGGCAACGCGAACCTGCTTTCCGTCATCCCGAACCTTGTTTACAAAATGGGCTTTAGTTTACTAACCCCCAAAAAATTAAAAACCCTGACAAAAGTCTCGCGCTTCATCTCCGAAATCGCCAACCTCGCACCCGTTACGAATATGCCCTACGTCGGCGAAAGCGCATTCGCACACAAAGGCGGACTCCACGTAAACGCCATCAGAAAAAACACCCAGACATACGAGCATCTCGACCCCGAACTCGTCGGAAATAAACGCCGCATCCTTATCTCCGAACTAAGCGGCAAAGCCGCAATCCTCGCAAAGCTCGACAACATACTCGCCAAGTTCGGAAACATCAAATTCGGAAAAGACGAACGGCTCGCGCAAAAAATCCTCGACCATGTCCAGCAGCTTGAAAACGAGGGCTACCAATTCGAGGCAGCCGATGCAAGCTTCGAACTGCTCGTCAAAAAAATCACCGGTACTTATAAACCCGCGTTCGAGCTTATCAAATATCACACCAGCGTCGAGAGAATGCCAAGCGGAGATATGGCCACAGAAGCCACCGTAAAACTAAAAGTGGACGGCGTCACGGAACACGTCGTCGGCGAAGGTGACGGCCCCGTCAACGCACTCGATGCCGCCCTGAGAAAAGCTCTCGAAAATTTCTACCCCACAATAAAGGATATCCATCTCATCGACTATAAGGTTCGCGTCGTAAACGCCCGCAAAGGCACAGCCGCCCGCGTACGCGTCATAATCGAATCTCGCGACAAAGACGACGTCTGGGGTACAGTCGGCGTCTCGGAAAATATCATCGAAGCCTCATGGCTCGCCCTCACCGACAGCGTGGAGTACAAGTTACAAAAAGATACACAGGGTAATGACTAAATGTTCAAGAACCTGAAAATAACCTGTATCAAAGCTGAAGGTAAATGTAGCCGCACAAAATGTGGGGACTCTTTCACTATTCGTAACGCGAAATTGGAAATCCCTCCTGACCAGAGTCTATGCATCTTTGCCCTCGGCAGCATCCTTCAGCCGATTACCGCCGCAATCATGCAGAACAAAGACGGCGAGTCAATACTGGATATGCTCGACCAATGGCAGTGCCCCGACCCCAAAGCCAAAGTTATATTCAAAATCGAGGAGCTCGACTCCTGATTAAACAACGAAAACTCAAACTAAGTGCTTCGGATATAGTTGTTTGGTCAATAGCCTTTTCAGTGATTTTTCTTGTTACTACGATAGCATTACTAAGGCTGTTGAATAGTGTTTATATAGCCAACACTATACCGTGGTTTTACACTCCCCTTGGCCCCATCGTGGTTTTCGCATTTGGTTTGATAATGTCCGTTGTGATATTTCGATGGTGGCCGTACAACGATAGGGCAGTTAAGATGTTTTTGTTCTTTTTAGTACTTATCTTAACCGCTGCCCCATTGGCCTGTTGGCTTATACTAAAGACACTTGAGGGCGTATAATAATTGAAAATTAACCCGCCAATAAGCGATATGCGTTTCCCGTTTTATACAACAACCCCCAACCCGCAACTCGCAACTTGTAATCCCTGTACCCTTTCGCGGTACACGGGCCGTAATATTTACCTGATTCTTACGACTTGATACTGCTCTTTAATATTTCTATTTAGGTATTTTCCTTTGGATGCTGCATTCATTAAACTTTCGTAAACTGATTCTGGTACATTTAGATATTGATAGACACTTCCTGATGAAAATTCCGTACTTGTTAAATTACAAAGACTTATATAAAATTCTTGTTTTACTGTCAAAGATTAAAATGTACAGGAATATGCGAAAGCAACCTGTTGAGGATTTTCAGATTTAGATGTAATAGATGTTATGGCATTATTAGGAATACAGGATGTTAGCGTTGGCTTTGGCGGGTATCCGCTGCTTGAGTACATGAACTTCCAAATCGAGCATGGTGAACGCATATGTCTGCTTGGCCGAAACGGTGTTGGTAAATCGACGCTAATGAAAGTTATTTGCGGGGAACTTGAACCCGAAAGCGGTATTATTTCAAGAACGCCTTCGCTTTCCGTTACTTGCCTGACGCAGATAGTACCAGACGGTCTGAAAGGAACCGTCTTTGATGTAGTATCCGAGGGGCTTGGCCCGCGAGGTAAACTCCTTGCAGAATATCATCTGCTGAGCCATCGCATCGCCACTGAACCGCACAACAAAAATCTGCTGCGACAGTTGGACAAACTCCAGCACAGTCTCGACATTGAAGGTGGATGGCAGTTGAACCACCGCGTTGAGATGGTAGTTGAAAAGATAAAACTGGACGCTGATGCGGAAGTCGAGAACCTTTCGGCCGGAATGAAACGGCGTGTACTGCTGGCCCAGGCAATCGTTCGCGAGCCGGACATATTGCTGCTTGATGAACCGACCAATCATCTTGATATCGAAGCCATCACGTGGCTCGAGGAATTCCTGTCGCAGTATAATGGGACATTGATGTTCGTCAGCCATGACAGGGCATTCGTGAAAAAACTCGCGACACGTATAATCGAATTAGACCGCGGTCGACTGACGAGCTATCAATGCAATTATGAAACGTACCTGCTGCGTAAAGAAGCTGCAATGGAAGTGGAAACAGTCGGAAATGCCCTTTTCGATAAAAAACTGGCGCAGGAAGAGGTCTGGATACGCAAAGGCATAAAAGCCCGTCGTACACGCAATGAAGGCCGGGTGCGGGCTCTAAAAAAAATGCGGGAGGAGAGAAGGCAGCGTAGAGAGCTTATCGGCACCGTCAGGATGCGATTGCAGGACGCCCAGCTCTCGGGCAGACTTGTTATTGAGGCAAAAGCCATCTCGTTTGCCTATAAGCCTGATGAGCCTATCATCCGAGAGTTTTCCACGCTGGTAATGCGGGGCGATAAAATTGGCGTAATCGGCCCTAACGGTTCAGGTAAAACTACACTGCTGCGGATTCTGCTGAAGGAACTTGCGGCACAGCAAGGAACCGTACGCCATGGCACCAATCTCGAAGTCGCCTATTTCGACCAATTGCACGCACAACTCAACTACGAAAAATCCGTATATGAAAATATTGCCGACGGCAGTGAGACAATCATCATCAACGGCAGTCCCATCCACATAATCGGCTATCTGCAGAACTTCCTGTTTTCCCCAAGCCAGTCACGCAACTCTGTGGCAAATCTTTCGGGCGGTGAACGAAACCGACTATTGCTTGCACGGCTGTTCGCGCAACCGTCAAACATACTGGTACTCGATGAACCAACCAACGACCTCGACATTGAAACATTGGACCTGCTTGAAGAATTTATACTCAATTATCCAGGAACGGTATTGCTCGTAAGTCACGACCGCGAATTTCTAAATAATGTGGTCACCAGCACAATGGTGCTGGAGGGCAATGGCATTGCTAAGGAGTACGCCGGAGGATATGATGACTGGCTCAGACAAAGTAAAAAAATACTCCAATTACAGCAACCACAGGAAAAACTCCCTGCCAAAAAAACCAGGACAAAACGAATATCACAGCAGCCGCGTAAATTGTCGTTCAAGGAAAAAAAGGAGCTTGAGGAAATACCGAAGCTGATTGAAACAATGGAAACAGAACAGCAGCAATTGCACGATGCTATGACCAAACCTGATTTTTACAAAAAAGACACGGAGTTTGCTGCCGTCGCAGCAAGGCTGGAAGAATTGAGCAAACAATTGCAAAACGCATACGCCCGCTGGCAAATACTGGAAGAACTTCAAGAGTAATCCCCCCTCCGTCATCCCGACCGAACTTGTCCTGAGCGACCGGAGGGAGTCGAAGGAGCCGCAATTCTCCCCGCAACCCCAAATATTTAGTCCCGACGCCTACAGTCGGGGTTGCTGTTTGTCCTTTAATCCGAAACTATTCATCCTCTCCCTTTTTCTCCTGCCCTTTCTTCTTATGTTGATCATCATCAGTCTTATCTTCCTCGTCTGAACTTGAGGATTTCTGATCAGCAGACCCCTCTAAGTCTTCGATGTTTTTCAACACATCCATCGCCGATGAATTGGGGATGTCTATCGTTGGCGCAGTAAGACTTGAGAAGTCCGGCATTTTCGGAATAAGCTTTGAGTAGTCTGGTATTTTCGAAATAAGGTTTGAGTAGTCTGGTATCTTTGAAATAAGCTTTGAGTAGTCTGGTATATTCGAAATAAGGTTTGAGTAGTCTGGTATCTTTGAAATAAGGTTTGAGTAGTCTGGTATTTTTGGGATAAGGTTTGAGTAGTCTGGTATTGATGTGGTAATATCTGAGATTTGTTCCAAACCGAGCCTAAGAGATGCTTTGTCGTCCTGCTCCATCTCTATTTTTTCTATTTTGGCTTCCAATTCACCTATCTTCTTTTGAAGTTCTTCATTCTTTTCTGATTTTTTCTCGATTGCTTTGCTAAACTCTAATTCTTTACTTTTTAGAGCAGCATTGAGATACATTAAATAAGACGCCATTTCATCAGCACTACCAGCTAACCTATTGAACATAACTAAATACTGCTCCAGAATCGGATTATCTTTTACATAAGGATAACGTATCAAGTGATCAATTTCGCTCCATCCTTCTTCAAAAATGGTCCGAACCTGAATTTCAACTAGAACAACTTTCTTAGAAAGTCTGGCGGCCACAAGATAATGCGCAGACCTATAACCAAAAGGATGTTTCTTAACATCACATCCTTTTTTTTCAAAAAGACTCACAAACTCCGGTTGGTCACCCTCTCGAAGGTTAATAACAGGTTTTCCCTCAACTTCTAAAGAATTCATTATCCAATCATGAATAGATTCCCAGTCTGCTTTAAAAAGGTGTAGCGCTCGAAGACCTATAATGTCAGTGATAACTTTATCGTAGTTATCTGCTGTAATTTCGAGAGCCGGATCGTTCTGTTTTAATCTAATTATCTTTTCGATGAGATGCTCAGTATCTTTTAAACGAGCTTTTATAGAATGCACTTTTGGGGCTTTGCGTAGGCTTTCTACAAAGAATACAAGAATTGGTTCCAATGTAGTAATAACCTTTTCGTAAGTATTATAGATACCTTCAAGTTGTTTCCACTCAAGCCCGGTTTTCTCAAAAGAACTTTCGGGTATATTATATTTTTTCAAAAAGTCTTTTTTCGGGATCATTTTCAAAAACTCTTTCGTGTTCTTAATTTAACCACATGGTTAACTCTTTTTCACCATTAAATATTTACTGTATACATATCCCAAACCTACGGCACACCCTATTATGTTTATCAAGAATGTGAGTTCAGGGGCAGAATATGTAACCAAGCCCTTTTGCTTGCTATAAATCATTACAGACAAACCAAAAAGAAACATTAATACTGTGAACACCATACCCGCCCAAAACTTTTTGCTAGGTGCTATGAAAGCTGCGGCTATTATTAGTAAAAATGGGTCAAAGAAAGCATACAAGAGATACTCAAGCTTTGCAGGGTTATTAAATTCTATGACTTTATCTGGAATATATTCACGTAATAAAACAATCCAGTGTATAGGAAAGTGGCAAAGCAAAACAAAAAGTATGGCCCCAGGCAATACCGCCACCCATCTAAGAATTATAATAATCATCTTCTTCTTCATAGTTATCACTACATCATTTTAACAATTGCCGATTTACAAAATCTATGTATTCACGGATTATATCATCAAAAGCCTCAGCCATAATACTATTTCCCTTGTTCATTATGTTTTGGTTGAATTCTCTTAATTACCGTAGATTCTTTCTTTTTTGCTTCGGCAATGCTGCCAACCTGTTCGATTTGAACCTTTGCACCGGGAACATAATCTTTTCCGCCCTGCAAATGTTCTTCAAGTCTCTCCTGCACACGCCCCCTCTTTGCGATTCCCACATAGTTAACTTTATCGCCTTCCGTCTTGATTCTGTACACTACCGGCTTGTCATCTGGGAGCTTGCTAATACCCGTTTTGTTATTGTTGACCGTTTTCTTTGCCATTTTGAAACTCCTTCTATTAAATATATTTATACATTCTATAATATGAGCAAATACCGTGCCAAGGGACTACATTAAATGAACGGTAAAATCTTAATTGCCTATTTCATAAGAAGTTAAATCGCAAAAGACCCTAAATACTTAATCTGTCAAAACCCGCCAAGCCCACTTCAACCTGCCGTCTTGGCAGACATTGACATCTTCCACCCCTGTTGTCACCCCAAAGTTGACCTGTCTCGCCATAGCTTTAGCGACGGCGGATTCGATTTTAAACCATACCCTATCTTTTTATTTCTCTTTTGTCAATCACCGATTTGTCCCTCGTAACTCGTAACCCGCAACTCGTAACTCCCTCTCCCTCCCTCACCCCCTCATCCCGAGCTAAAAACCGCAGGTTCCCGCGAAGCGGAAATATTCTTTTAATCCGCCGTAGGTAAACCCCTTGGAACCGCCACAGGCGAAACTCGCTACCTCGCATTAACAGCTACACCACAGAACAACAATAGAACAAGACCAAAAAAAATTCCTTCCCAAAAAGAACGCGCTACCTTGCATTGGCAGGTACCTTGCATTCCGATGTAGTGTGAATAAATCCAGCCCCGCCGTAGGCGACTCCAACAACGCAATACGATATACGCGATACGCAATACGAACCATTCGCGCAGGGGGGTATGAAAAAACTAGTTACCGAGAGGTAATATTTGCACAGTACGAGGTTTAAACGCCGTATGGAATGTTAGCTGCTGGTAA
>JAGLSU010000055.1 GCA_023135935.1 Planctomycetota bacterium | reverse complement strand
TCTCTTGCCTTACGAGGGGCATTGGCCGCACGCGTTTTAATTTGTTTTTCTCGTCTTTTATCAAGTCTACTTCTACGTCTGCCCATTAAAATTTCCTTTCAGTATTATTACAGCCTGCCTACAATGCATATCCTCGAATTGTAAGCTCCAGGCAGGGCAAAAGCAATGAACTTTTTGCATAAACCGCAGGTTCCTCCGCAGGAGCAACCGCAGGATCCCGCGCAGCGGAACGGTACGTCCTCCGAAGGAGCAACCGCAGGATTCACCACAGGTCAACCCCTTGGAACCGCCGCAGGCGATATTGTTGATGCACAACAAACTCTTCAGAGTTTGCCCGTGATTAGCGGATATTTACCACTATCTCCTCAACGGCAGGGTGGGCTCAACCAGCGATTCACAATCCACGATCCACGACAAATCTTTTATATCCTCCGAAGGAGCAATCTGATTCTGATTTGCCCGCTTTTTGCGGAACTTCAATCCCCGAATCAAAAACGCGCTACATCGGAATGCAAGGTACCTTGCATTCCGATGTAGTGTGATTAAATCCAGCCCCGCCGTAGGCGACTCCAACAACGCAATACGATATACGCGATACGAACCATTCTGCTTCGCAGGATTAAACGAATATTTCGCGCAGGGGGGTATCTAAGAATGACCCTATTCTGACCGAATTTGACCCTAAAGCGCCCGAGTTTAACCCTACAAATTTGACTCCGGCAAATTTGCCCGCGAAGCGGAAACGCAATTCGAACAGTTCGCGCAAGGGGTAAATTAAAATGCCCCCATTCTGACCGAATTTACCCGTGTTTTACCCCAAAGCGCCCCTATTTTAACCCAAAACGACCGCATTTTGCCCCACTTTGACCGCACTTTTTCAAAAACTTGCGCAATCTGTTCGAAAACTGGAGTCTATCCCGGCGAAGTCGGGACGTTTTGTCTTGCCCATATTAACTATTTTTGTTCACTTTTCGCAACGCGCCCCTTGCGCATTTGGTGCGAAAAATCTATAAAATCTTACCCATCTTAACACTAAGACCAAAATTACCCCTCTATCCCCACAAGCAGAAACAGCAATTTTAACCCAAAAACCACGATTTAAAACCATAATTCCACCCCAAAACCCAACCAAGGATTTTTACTCTGTATCGGGGCCAATTAAATCCCCCCAACTTATACAAACTGCCTATTTTAACTAAAGTTTTTCAAACCCCTACCCCGATACATATGTTACCCAAATTAACATCATGGCACTCAACTACAGACTTGCATGTTAACTTGGGCAATAAAAGGTAGATATAACACTAACTTAGGAGTGAAAATTATGAAGAAGCAGCTTATTTTGAAGCAATACCTAAAAGCCCTACTCGACGGCGACAGAACACTATGCCGCACAGTTATAGCCGAAACAATGCAGACTGGCGTACCTGCAAACTCGATTTACGCAGATATTATCTGGCCTATCATGGTCGAAATCGAGGATTTAGTGCGAAAAGACAAGATTACACCCATCCAGGAGCATTTAGCCACCCGCATAAACCGCACCATCGTCGATCAGCTGCAAAATAAGCTACCGCACCGCCCCGAGAAATACAAAAGAATCGCCATTTGCTGCGCACAGGACGAGATTCAGGAGCTCGGAGCCCAAATTATGGCCGACCTCTTCGAATCTGACGGCTGGCAAGTCAGATTCCTCGGCGGCGGCCTAACAAACGACGACGTCCTCGAATTTGTAAACCAATATGCGCCAGATATACTATTAATCTACGGAACAACACCAAAACAAGCTCCTTCACTCCGCCAACTCATCGACACAATAAAAAATGTAAATGCCTGGCCGGATATGAGAATAATGTTGTCCGGCGGTCTATTTAATCGTGCTGAAGGACTTTGGCAGGAAATCGGTGCCGACCTTTATGCGCCTACCGCATTCGAAGCTGTTCAGGTAGCAGCAGAAGATAATTCAGTCGAACCGGAGGCCAGAACAATAAACCGCAGAAAACGAAAACGCCAAAAAGTAACCGTAGCTGCTCAGTAATAGCAAGCCGCGTTGTTTTACTTCTCCGATGTTGCCTGACGATTAAGAGGTTGACGGTTGTGGTGTGTGTTGTATAGTATTTAATCAGACAGGGGTGATGGAATAACCAATTGCAGGAATAGAGGTATTTATGCTGGAAGAGCTTGGATCCAAATCGATAATCAGTTTGGGTAACATCGGACGGTTCGGCCGATTTGTCTGGCAGGTCATGGTAGCGTCCAGCCGCAGTTGTTTCCGGGTTAGTACATATCCTTTGGTATGGGCACAGATACATGCAATCGGGGTGCGCAGTGTTCCTGTTATAATGATAACAGGTGCATTTGTAGGTATGACACTTGCTATACAGGCCTATGACCAGTTGGCTGGAATGGGGCTTGAAGAACATTTGGGAGCTTTGATAAATGTATCGGTGGTGAAAGAATTGGGTCCGGTACTTGCGGCAGTTATGTTAGCGGGTCGTATAGGTGGAGCATTGACAGCCGAATTAGGTACGATGAATGTAACAGAACAAATCGACGCTGTACGAAGTATGGGAACTGACCCAGTAAAGTATCTGGTAGTGCCGCGAGTGTTGGCATGTTTGCTTCTGACGCCAATTTTGATTATTTATGCTGATTTACTCGGTATTCTTGGTGGATATTTTGTTAGTGTAGTTCAGTTAGAAATTAACAGCAGCGCATATTGGAACTTTAGCGCATCCGGTGTTGAGCTTTGGGATGTATCTGTTGGGGTAGTGAAGGGGATTTTCTTTGGTGGGGCTATAGCGACGATAAGCTGTTATAAAGGGTTTACATGCAGGGAAGGTGCGCATGGTGTCGGCCAAGCATGTACGGAAGCATTTGTGTCGAGTTTTATATCGATATTAGCGTTGAATTTCGCGGTGGATGTGGTAGCGAAGGGAATTTACAATACGTTCTGGACAGTTAAGTCACTAGTTTAGCGGTAGTATAGATGGCAGAAGAAAACAAAGAAAATATAGAAAGCAACAATAAGGGCAATGGTGATATAGTTACCCTTAAGAATCTGACGAAGCGGTTTGGCGATTATGTGGTGTTGGATGAGATTTCGCTGGGAATCGAGAAGGGCAAGACAACGGTGGTAATAGGTCCGAGCGGTTGCGGAAAGACGGTGCTGATAAAGCATTTGCTGGTATTGCTTCGGCCTAGTGGAGGCGAGGTTTATTTTAAGGGGCAGCGAATAGATAATTTGCCTGAGCAGGAACTGAATAAAGTTCGTATGCAATATGGATTTCTTTTTCAGGGCGGGGCACTGTTCGATAGTTTGAGTGTTGTAGGCAATGTGACATTTCCCATTGTTCAGCATTACGAAATAACGGACTGGAAGAAGGTCGAGGAACTTGTGGCGTCTAAGCTGGCGATGGTGGGATTGGACGGATTCCAGAATTATTATCCGGCGAATCTATCAGGTGGTCAGCGGAAAAGGGTCGCATTGGCACGGGCTATAGCATTGAGTCCGGAAGTGATTTTGTATGATGAGCCGACGACGGGACTTGACCCGATACGGTCGGATATAATTAATGAGCTTATATTGAAACTGCAGCGAGAACTTGGAGTGACGACAGTAGTAGTGACACATGATATGACGAGTGCTTATAAGATAGCAGACAGGATAATAATGCTTCATCACGGCAAGATTATTGCCGATGGTGACGCGGACCATATACGTAATCATCCCCATCCGATTGTTCAGCAGTTTATCAACGGTCAGGTTGGTGAAGACGACCTGGCAGTTCTTCGGGCTAGCGGAACTCTTACGCAATCCCAATTCCTGCCTCGAGACTTTAAGGAATAGCTAAGACGATGCTTGAGACGAGCAAGCAAGTTGCATCTGATTTGACCAAGATTGTACGAGGTGACGTTTTTAGTGATATAGTTCACCGGGTTGCCTTCAGCAGTGACGCGAGTATTTATCAGATAATGCCGAATTGTGTTGTTGTACCTCGTGACGCCGGTGACGTGGTGACTGTTATGCGGTATGCTCGTGAGAATGGTGTGCCGGTAGTAGCTCGCGGTGCTGGCAGTGGTGTGGCTGGTGAGTCTTTGTGCCGCGGGATAGTGTTCGACATGGCGCGTTATATGAACAATATCGTCAGTGTCAGCGATGATGGTGATAGGGTGACTTGTGAGCCGGGGGTAGTATTAGATGATTTGAATAATTTTCTGACTGAGTACGGCAGAAAGATTGGCCCGGACCCATCGAGTGGGAACAGGGCGACAGTTGGCGGGTGTGTTGCAAATAATGCTACGGGTTCTCATTCGCTGGAATATGGTTATATGGGTGATTATGTGGAAAGAATTGAGACGGTTCTGGCGGATGGTAATATCGTTGAGTTTACAAATGATTTTGAACCTGGTGAGGATGGGACGAGGGTAGAGGAAATAGCGAGACAGTGTTTGGAAGTTCTTTCCGGGAAGGAAGAGATTATCACAAAGGCACTTCCGGAAACTATTAGAAATCGCAGCGGTTATACGATAGCTGGGATTTGCCATGATGGTAAGGTAGATTTGGCGAAGTTGTTGGGAGGTTCGGAGGGGACTTTAGGGGTATTTACTAAAATTACATTACGAACGGTGAAGTTGCCAAAAGTGAAGGGATTAGTGCAATTCGAGTTTGATAGTTTCGAGAAGATGGCCAAAGCGGTGCCGATTATAGTTGATAGTGGGGCATCGGCATGTGAGTTGATGGATAAGAGCGTAATGGATATGGCTTGTGAGGCACTTCCGCAATATCGTGATATATTTCCGGAAAAGGCAGCGGCTGTCCTGCTGGTGGAGCATACGGGGAAAACAGAAGGTCAGATAAAAGAAAAAATTAAAAAGACAGATTCTGTTGTCGGTGGCCTGGCTGTAGGGCGGCAGGTTGTTTTGGATGCCGGCGAGCAGAAACGATTGTGGAAGTCTCGTAAGGACGCGGTTCCATTGTTGGGCAGAAAGAGGGGTGCAAAGCATCCGATTCCGTTTATCGAGGATGTGTCGGTTGGTAATGGCCGGCTTGGCGAGTATATCGGTGGGATGCAAAAAATTGCAGAGAAGTATGATATTGCGATGTCCTTTTATGGTCATGCGGGTGATGGTGAATTGCACGTACGGCCTTATATGGATTTGAGTGACCCTGCGGAAGTTGAGAAAATGCTGGCTGTGGCGAACGAAGTGTTTTCGTTGGCTTGGTCTCTTGGTGGGACAATCAGCGGAGAGCATGCGGATGGGTTGGTGCGGGCAGCATTTATAAAGAGGCAGTATGGTGATGAATTTTACGAATTGCTTTGCAGGATTAAAGATATATTCGACCCTGACGGATTGATGAATCCTGGCAAGATTCTCAGCAGTGACGCTGATGTTATGATAAAGGATTTGAAGGCTGAGAGGAAAATATTGGGTGAAAAGGTCAAGACGGATATGCTTTTCGATGACCAAGAGCTCAGTTTCGAGCTTGAGCAGTGCAGCGGTTGCGGTGTTTGTTTGAGCAGGGAAAGTGACTTGCGGATATGTCCAGTATTTCGTGCGGTGGGTGATGAATTAAGTAGTTCGAGAGCGAAGGCGAACTTGCTGAGGTATTGGGCTACGGGTCAATTGGAAGAGAAGGATTTTGAGTCGGCGGAGTTCAGGAAGTTTTTGGATTTATGTGTGAACTGCAAGGCATGTTCGCTGGAATGTCCCTCGGGCGTTGATGTGTCGAAGTTGATGATTGCGGCAAGGGTAGAGTATGTGAAGCGGAAGAGTTTGAGAAGGACAGAGATTTTGCTGAGTAATAATAAATGGTTAAGTATGGCAGGCAGTATTTTTGCGCCGATAGCAAATTTTGTAATTGGCTTGGGAGTTTTTAAGTGGTTTCTTGAGTGGACGATGGGAATCGATGAGCGCAGGGCAATGCCGAAGTTTGGGCGAGGAGCGTTTTTGAGAGCGGGGCGGAAGTATCTGGTAGCTTGTGAGAAAATAGAAAAGCCGATTGATAGAGTTGCATATTTTACAGATACGTATGCGAATTATAACGACCATGAATTGGGTTTTGCGGTTATTGAGGTTTTGCGAGCGAACAATATTGAGGTAGTGCTTCCTAAACAGCGGCCTGCGCCGTTGCCGGCGATGGTCTATGGAGATTTTAAGACGGCAAGTAGGGATTTAAAGTACAACGTGAAGCATTTGGTGGAGGTGGTTCGAGATGGATACAAGGTGGTATGTTCCGAGCCGAGTGCGGCATTGGCATTAAAGGAGGAATTGAGACATTATGTAAGCGGGGAGGACGCGAAATTAGTTAGTGAGAATACGTATGAGTTGATGAGTTATCTTTTGGGTCTTCATGGTGAAGGCAAGCTAAAGGAGGCAGAAGTTAGCGTTGGTGGTGAGTATGTATATCATAATCCTTGTCACTTGTATGCACTTGGTGGCGGAAGTTGCATAGAACTTTTAGAGAAGGTTTGCGGGGTTAAGGTAAGTGAACTTAACGGTGGGTGCTGCGGATTGTCAGGAACTTTTGGGATACAGAAAAAAAATTACGAGTTGTCTGACAAAATTGCGGGTGAGTTGAAAAAGGCCATAGAAAAGGCGGGGGTAAAGGAATTATTGACGGAGTGTGCGGCTTGTAAGATGCAGATAGAGAGTATGAGCGATTGTGTGGTTACTCACCCCGCAAAGATTTTAGCAAGAGCATATGACGTTTTATAATTTGGGGCGAGAAGTATTACGGTGGGCACTCGGCACAGATGGAGCGGAACAGTGAAGTGCTGAGATAACGGTCGCCTCGGTCTGGCAGTATAACGACGATAATACCTGAGGTTAGTTTTTCCGCGATTTTCATTGCACCGGCAGTGGCAGCGCCGCTTGACATACCGACAAAGAGTCCTTCCTTTGTGGCGAGTAACCGAGTTATTTCAAAGGCGGGGTCGTCTTCGACGGTAATTTTTTCGTCGAGCATGTCCGGTTCGTAAACTTTAGGGACGATAGATTCTTTCATGTTTTTGAGGCCTTGAATAGTGTGGCCTTCGATGGGTTCGATGCCGATGATTTTGACGGAGGGTTTTTTCTCTTTAAAGTATCGGGCTGTGCCCATAAGGGTTCCGGTAGTACCCATGCCAGCGACTAAAAAGTCTATTTTGCCATCGGTTTGTTTGAAGATTTCCGGGGCTGTGGTTTCGCAGTGTGCGAGAGCGTTATTTTTGTTTTCGAACTGGTTTGGCATGAAATAGAGGTCAGGGTGTTCTTCGACAAGTTGATGGGCCTTTCTAATGGCACCGTCTGTTCTTTCTTTTCCGGGTGTGATGACAAGTTCTGCGTTTAAAGCCTGGAGGACATGACGCCGTTCGATGCTGACGCATTCAGGCATGCAGAGCTTTACCTTGTAACCCTTGGCAGCACCTATCATGGCGATTGCTATGCCGGTATTGCCAGAGGTTGGTTCGAGGATAGTTTTTTCTTTTGTAAGCTCGCCGGATTGTTCGGCTTTTTCAATCATGTAGAGAGCGGGTCGGTCTTTTATGGAACCGCCGGGGTTAGAGCCCTCGAGTTTTGCGAAGATTTTGACGTTCGGATTTTTACCGTTGAGTTTAGTTAACTCTATCAGGGGTGTGTTTCCGATAGCAGATAGTATGCTCATAGCAGGTTCTCTCCAGGGATTTAATTCGGCTTAGGGGCTTTTGCTTAGTGAAAACAGGGTAAGCGAAAAGTGGTTTGATTTCAAGTGAAATTTGTCGAAAGAGGATTAATATGGGGGTATAATGCGATTATGGAAAGTGATAAAGGAAATCTGAAGCGGGCGGTGTTGTGGGAGGCGGCGGAAGATAAGAAGGTGAAGTGTAAACTTTGCAGGTGGGGGTGTGTGATTGGTGATGGGAAGGTCGGATATTGTTGTGTGCGTAAGAATATCGGTGGGGTGCTGTATTCGCTTAATTATGATAAGGTTTGTGCGGCGAATGTGGACCCGATAGAAAAAAAGCCGTTGTTTCATTTTCAGCCGGGCAGCAGTAGTTTTTCGGTGGCATGTATAGGTTGTAATTTTCGATGTGTGTTTTGTCAGAACTGGCAGATAAGT
>JAGLSU010000054.1 GCA_023135935.1 Planctomycetota bacterium | reverse complement strand
CTAAAGGTCGATTCGCTGCAGGAGGTAGAGAAGAAGCTAACTGAACTCGGTGCTGAATTCTTGGAACAGCAATTACATAGGGATTACTATCTTGATGATGCAAACGGAATCCTAAAGGAGGGTGACAGGTGCTTGCGGCTGCGACGGCAGAAGGTAGAAAACAGAGAAACAGTTTTTTTGACTTACAAAGGCGCCAAGGAAAAAGACAACTTCAAAAAGAGGCAGGAAATAGAAGTCGAAGTCAAAGATATAGATTCAATTACTAAATTGTTTTCGGCATTGGGTTATGAAAAGGCGTTGGCCTTTGAAAAGAGACGCCAGGTTTGGCGGTTTGGTGAGTGTGAAGTTGCTTTGGATGAGTTGCCGTTGTTGGGAAGTTTTGTGGAGATAGAAGGAGACAGTGACGAAAAAATCTCAGACGTACAAATGAGTTTAGGTTTGTCAGATTTGCCGCACATCGGAGAAAGTTACGCACTTTTAATGGAAGAAAAGCTTTGTGAACTTGGCAAGGAGCAGCGAGAGGTTTTTTTTTATAAAAGCTTAAGAGAGCAATTATGAAACCGAGTGATGGTTATATTGCCTATATCGTAAACCCTAAATCCGGCAAGGGCGGAAGCGAATTGATTAATCATCAATTCAAAAACTATCTTGCTGAAAGGGGTTTTACTATCAGGGTCAGCTTGACAGCTTCGCTGGAAGATGCCTGTGAGTTGGCAACCGATGCAGCAGTTGACTGTGACTGTGCAATGGTGGTTGTCGTCGGTGGTGACGGCACCGTTAGGGAGGTTGCCCGCGGCTTGGAAGGTAGTGACAAACCGTTGTTGATAGTTCCTTGCGGGACCGAGAATTTGTTGGCAAATGAACTTGGTTTTGATGAGAAATTAAAGACTACAATAAGTACGTTTGAAGCAGGTTGTATTAAACCTCTGGATTTAGGCCGTGCGAACGATGGGTGTTTCACTTCTATAGCGAGTTTTGGGTTCGATGGTGAGGTAGTCAAGCGTGTTAGTGAACAACGAAGCGGACATATAGACCATCTTGATTACTTTTGGCCGATATGGCGGACATTCTGGGATTACAAATTCGATGCAATGAAAGTGGAAGTTGACGGAGAAGAAATTTTTAACGGACGAGGGTTGGTTTTTGTGGGAAATATTTCAAGGTATGCAGTGGGATTACAAATATTACATCGTGCGGATTTCGGCGATGGGTTACTTGATGTGTGTATCTATAAATGTAGTTCAAGAAGCCATTTGGTGAAACATGCAGTTATGACAATTTTAAAACAACACACTTTTGGTAAGGATATTATTTACCGTCAAGGCAAAGATATAACGATAAGTTCTGAGGCAGCTGACTTGAGGAGCGAAATCGACGGTGACCCGGGTCCGTCTTTGCCGGTGAATATTAAAGTTATACCGCAGGCGGTCAATTGTTTTGTTCCTGAAGATGCCAAGCCAGCGGGAATAAGGACGAGAATCATCAGGGCATTAGGATAATTTTGTTGTTCGTTATATGTAACGAACAATAAGAGAGGGTAAAAATTATGAGCGAAATAGTTAGTTTCAAAATTGGAGCGGGAGACTCTAAGGTTGGTTTGTCACCTTTGAAGCCGGGAGTAGAGGTCGGTTTGGATAAGCCTTTCTTTGTGATAGCCGGGCCTTGTGTGATTGAGAGCAGGGAACTTTGTCTGGAAATAGCCGATAGACTTCTGGAGATTGGTCAGAGGGTTGGTGTGGGTATGATTTTCAAAGCCAGTTTCGATAAAGCCAATCGAAGCAGCATATCCAGCTTTCGAGGACCGGGCGTTGAAGAGGGCCTGGACATTCTCGCGGAAGTGCGCAGCCGAACTAATCTGCCGGTTATGACAGATGTGCATGAGTCCGCCCAGGCGGATTTCGTTAGCAAAACTGTTGACTGTCTTCAAGTGCCTGCTTTTCTATGTAGACAAACGGATTTGCTTAATGCCTGTGCACGAACAGGCAGGCCTGTTAATGTAAAAAAGGGACAGTTTATTTCGCCGAACGAAATGCGAAACGTGGTTAATAAAGTCCATACCACTTGTGGAAATGGTAAAATAATGCTTACCGAGCGGGGGACTTTTTTCGGGTACAATCGTCTGGTCAACGACATGACGGGTATTGAGTCTATGAAAAGATTAGGCTGTCCGGTTATTTTCGATGCTACTCATAGCACCCAACAACCCGGGGGACTTGGCAACGCAACTTCGGGGCGGCGTGAGATGGCTCCGATACTTGCCAAGGCGGCGATTGCTGCCGGGGCCAACGGTCTTTTTGTTGAGGTGCATCCCGAGCCGCTAAAATCTAAGTCGGATGCTGCTTGCATTATGCCGATAGATTGGCTCGAAGACTTGCTTAAAGTATGCAAACAGATTTTTGGGCTTGTACGTGAGTAAAAAAGTGACGGAAGAAAAAAAATATCTTTTTGGGCCGGTACCTTCACGACGGTTGGGGCTTAGTCTTGGGGTTGATATCGTACCTTTCAAAACCTGCACGCTGGATTGTATCTATTGTCAAATTGGCAAAACTTCTGAGAAAACCATAGAACGAAAAGACTACGTAGTTGTTGAAGCAGTGTTGGAAGAACTGAAAGACAGATTGGCCCAGGGATTGACAGCAGATTTCATTACTATCAGCGGTTCAGGTGAGCCGACTTTGAATTCCCAATTGGGGCAGATTATAGATGGAATAAAAAAAATTACTGATATACCAGTTGCTGTCTTGACCAATGGGACATTATTAACAGACAAATCTGTGCGTGCCGATTGCGCGAAAGCTGATGTAGTTGTGCCTTCGTTGGATGCCGGTGACCAGCAGACTTTTCAGAAAATAAACCGTCCACATAGGGATATCAGTATTGAAAAGCTTGTTGATGGACTGTGCGCGTTCAGGGATGAATTTTCAGGCCAAATATGGCTCGAGGTGTTTCTGGTCGAAGGTATAAATACAGATGCCAATCAAATCGCCAAAATCAAAACTATTATAGAGCGTATCAGTCCTGATAAGGTGCACCTCAATACAGCTGTGCGTCCAACGGCCGAAAAAGATGTCAAAAGATTGGACGCTGAGAAATTACAGGCCGTGGCTGTGCAGTTGGGACAACGATGTGAGGTGGTAGCTGATTTTGCATTGCTGTACGACGGCAAACATATTGAGGGTGGGGCAAAAGACGTGTTATCAATGCTGAAACGCAGGCCTTGTTCGCTAAATGATATATCTTCGGGGCTTGGTATCAGGCGTGACGTAGCCTTGAAATATGTCACTTACTTTCAACAGCAGGGGGTTGTCGATACTGTCGAGAGGGATGGAACAACGTTCTTCAAAGCAGATTAGATAGCAGTAAATTCATCGCGTAACAAATTTATGTAAATTTCCAGCCAAATTACCAACAATTACGTTCATTTTTGTAAAGACGGCGGTGTTATTGGCCGATAAAAGCGTTGTGATGATTTCGGAAGTGGCGATTTTATCAGATTCAAAATTAAAATTGAACTATCGGTTTTGGTGAATTGATTTTGGACCGATAGAGTAGCAGTTATTTATATGGTTAAGCGACCGGATTGATTTTATCCGGTCTTATTTTCTGGCGAGAACCATCAGTGATGACGAAAAAGACAAAGCGACAATTGATTTTGAATAAAGGGACGGAGAAGTTTATATTTCGTTACGATAGAGGTAGTGAAGATAAACTTCTGGATGCTCTAATCGAGCAGGCGAAAGATAAGCGAGTGGACTTTGATTGGTTCGATGCAGCGGTGTTGAGCTTTAAATTGACCCAGTCACTTATCGGCCAGGCGGATGAACTTCTGTGTGAAAATACGGACACCCAAATTCACGCAGGTTAGGATGTAAATAGGATTTTAATTGTAACGACAGGAAACCACAAAATTAAATAGGCAGGTGAATTATGGAAGACAATGTAATCGTTCAAGAATTTTTAGATTATCTGAAATTTGAGAAACACTTCTCTGAACATACAGCCAAATGTTATGGTGCTGACCTACGCCAATTCGGTGAATTTATGGTTGGTTATTCGCAAGGTGGTTCGGCGGAAGGCGAATCTTTTGCCGGTCATCATGAAGGGGCGGGTGCAGCTGTGGCTACACAGCCGGCTACCAAAGTTGACCAGCTGCTTTTAGCAACGGATGTCAACGCGGTCAGGACATATTTAGCTTCTCTGAATGAAAAGCAATATTCCAAAGCGACGATAGCCCGTAAGCTTGCTACGTTGCGAAGCTTTTATAAGTTTCTTGTCAAGAGGGGTCGAGTTGGCACCAATCCAGTTACTACGGTCAGGACTCCGAAGCAAGAGAAGAAGCTGCCCAAGTTTCTCGAGTATGAAGAAGTCAAGAGATTGCTGGAGACACCTCCGATGGACACTTGGCTTGGTGCGAGGGACAGGGCTATCCTTGAGACGCTTTACAGTACAGGGATAAGAGTTAGTGAACTTGTGGCATTGAATATGGATGATATAGATTTTCTGGGCGAAGTGATTCGTGTCAGAGGTAAGGGCAAAAAGGAAAGAGTTGCCCCTATCAGTTCATCGGCATTGCAGATTATTCAGCACTATATGGAATTCAGAAATAAAAGAGCTCAAAGCAGCAGTAATTTTGACTCGAAGGTTTTGTTCGTAAATAAACACGGCCAGCGTCTCAGTACCAGAAGCGTCCGTCGCAAGATGGATAAATATTTAAAGATGGCCGGCTTGGACCCATCGATTAGTCCGCATACTTTAAGACACAGTTTCGCGACGCATATGTTGAGTAATGGCGCGGATTTAAGAAGTGTTCAGGAGTTGCTCGGCCATCAGTCACTATCAACTACACAGGTTTACACGCATCTTACCACAAGGAAACTCAAAGAGGTTTATGAAGGTGCTCATCCGAGAGAGTCGCAGGAAGACAATGAGCCAAACAGTCAGTGGTAAGAACATTCAATTGATAATTGAATATTGAACATTGAAAATTTTAGATGTTGTAAAAGTAATCGAAAAGCAAAAAGCCGGATTTTAATCCGGCTTTTTTTTGTATGAAAGTAGAGCCGTTGAAAAAAATATGGGTGGATACCTTTAATTTTCCCGTGTAAGTTGATAATCTAATAAAACCTCGTTATAATGAAATTGTTCAAGTAACTTTATGGAGGTGATATAAAATAAAATTCCACGCAGTACTATTTGACCTCGATGGCACCTTGCTCGATACCCTCGGTGACCTTGCCGACTCGATGAATACGGCATTGGCTCAGCTTGGGTTCCCGACTCACCCGGCCGACTCGTATCGGTATTTCGTCGGAGATGGTACCGATTGTCTCGCAAGACGCGTTCTGCCGGAAGCGAATCGTAACGACGAGAACATAAGAAAATGCCTCGATATCATGGGTGCCGAATACAGCAAAAACTTTGCGCGAAAGACGGTTGCCTATGACGGTATTCCGCAATTGATTTCCGCTCTGAAAAAACAGAATATCATTATGGCTATACTTTCAAATAAGCCGGATAACTTCACGCAAATTATAATTAGGAAACTGCTGACTTATGACGATTTTGCGATAGTTCGTGGTGTTGGATCTTCCGTACCGAAAAAACCCGACCCCAAAGCCGCAATCCAAATCGCCAATGAACTGGAAATACGGCCCAACGAAATTCTTTATCTCGGTGATACGAATACCGATATGCAAACGGCAAACTCGGCTGGGATGTTTGCGGTAGGGGTACTGTGGGGGTTTCGTGATGCAAAGGAACTACTCGAAAACGGCGCAAAAACTCTCGTCGAAAACCCTATGGATATCATGGAAATTATCGAAAATAAAACGTAAAAAATGTACCGGATACCTTTGATTTTCCCCCTTAATTTCCCTTGATAGTTATATGGCTGGATATATAATCAAACAAGCCAATTTGAACCACTTTTAAAGGGGAGAAATATGTGGATAGCGATTGTTATATCTATTGTCTTTGTGGTTATAATTCTTGCCAAAAGAATGAACAATTATGATTTAATTGCACGAAATACCACATTTATTTACGAAATACTTAAACATGATTTCAAGGACTATTTTTCTGATGAAGATTCTTTTCTGGCAACTAGTGCTGTAATTGATGCTTTGATATATATACAAAAAAATCAACTGACAATTGATGATATTAAAAGAGGAGTTCGGTGTGCAAAAATAGGAGAGTGTCATTTAAGTCTTGGGTATCAGATTAGCCTGTATGATAATGTGGTAGAATATTGTATAGGTGATGAACAAAATGATTTTTTGTGCTTCATATTGCAACTTGAAGCGTTGATTTTTAATGCTGATTCTAACATGTCACCAGAGTTAATTCTAAATGCAGTTAAATCAAAAAAACATTCGATTAAAAAAACGATAGAATCAACTCAAAAGAAATATAAAAGTTCTGGAGCTTCACAAACAAGAAAAAAACAAGTATATGGTTTTATGACTCATGGCAGTTTCGCTGGATTAAGAGAAAAGTTGGGAGTAATAGAACCAATCAACACTATGTCTCCTGCTCAAATTGTACAATCTATCCCTACAGTGTGGTTTAGAGTTCCTCTCTGTATTTATATAGGTTATTATGACAACAAAGCTACGGAGGATAGTGTGATAGATCATGAAGCATTAGCTTTTGCTATGAAGGGAACTGATGCCCAAGTATACGGTAGAGAGCTAGAAACTGTGCATGAAGAAGCATCATTTAAGTTAGCGGCAGAATTATTCTTAGGCATGAAAGATGGAACAGAAAAAGAAAAGTTGGAAGATGCTATTTTTTCTTTACTATTGGGCGAATTGATTAATGGTGGTACAAATATATCATCAAAACTAGCGGCCAAATCAGCTGATTTGGGTTTTGTGCAAATTTCAAAACCAATAATTGGAAAATTGCTTGCAGCAGGTCATCCTCCCTCTGAAACAATTATTAGTGAAATATCTGAAGAAGGAATGAAGAAAGCAATGTCGATGGAATGCTAGGATGTCTTGGGATGGTATTACAATTCGGTGGCCAGATCCTTCGACTCCCTCCGGTCGCTCAGGATGACAAAGAGGGATTATAGGGAAAATAAGGGAGTGTGTCAAGGAGTGGTGGGTATTACTATTGCCATATAAAATGGGAAACGCTTTGCTTATTTGAAGGCCAGATCCTTCGACTTCGCTGCGCTACGCTCAGGATGACGGAGAGGGGTTGCGCTTCGGTCGGGATGACGGAGGTGGGAATAGCGATACGATGGGTATTATAATTCGAAGGCCAGATCCTTCGGCTGCGCTGCGCTACGCTCAGGATGACAAAGGGGGGGTGTATGATTTTCGATTTACAATTGACGATTTACGATTGAGATTATTCGTTGGTGATATCGGTTTTTTTGCTGTCGATATATTCGGGGACAAGCTGTTTGATTTTCTGAACTATTTTTTCGTGGTCCTGTGTTTTGGCAACGGCAACGAGTTCATCTATACCTGTATAAAGCTTATCGCGGTCCATCGGGATGTTTTTCCATATACCGATTTTGGCGTGCCTTGTCGGCTGCATGTCCTCGCCTTTGATTGAAAGCTCTTCGAAGAGTTTTTCGCCGGGTCTGAGACCCGTGAAGGCCACTTCAATATCTTCTCCCGGGATAAAGCCGCTGAGTGTAATGAGTTCCCTTGCCAAGTCCACGATTTTTACAGGTTCGCCCATATCGAGCAGGAAAATTTCACCGCCTTTGCCCATTGTCGCGGCTTGGAGGACAAGTTGGCTTGCTTCCGGTATGGTCATGAAGTACCGCTGCATCTCAGGGTGCGTGACGGTTACAGGGCCGCCCTCTGCTATTTGCTTTTTGAAGATAGGCACAACCGAACCATCAGAACCGAGCACATTACCAAATCGAACAGTGACAAAGTGCGTGTTGCTGGTTTTGTTTAAATCCTGGATATATGTTTCAGCGACCCGTTTGGAGGCGCCCATTATACTGGTTGGGTTAACGGCTTTGTCGGTGCTAATCATCACGAAGTTGGTACTGTCATAGCAGCCTGCGGCATCGGCAATGGTGCGTGTGCCAATAATGTTGTTCTTAACCGCTTCGCCGGGATTCAATTCCATTAAGGGGACGTGTTTGTGAGCGGCAGCATGAATGACAACCTCGGGTTTATATTTTTCGAAAACTTCCTCTACTCGTGTTTTGTCGGTGATATTGCAAATAACCGCTTTCATATTTATTTGGGGAAATTTTTTGCGCAATTCCCGCTCGACATAGAAAAGAGGATTTTCGGCTTGCTCAACGAGCAAAAGCAACTTCGGCTCGAAGGAACAGACTTGCCTGCACATTTCGGAACCGATAGAACCACCAGCACCGGTAACGAGGATAGTTTTATCCTTAAGGAAAGCTTCTATTTGCTGAAGGTCGAGATTAACAACTTCTCTGCCGAGTAAGTCACTGATGTCAACATCTCTAATCTGAGAAACGCTGAATTTGCCTGAGGCTATGTCGGTAATTGAGGGTACTGTCCGGAAGCGGATTTTGGTACCCTCACATATCTGAATGACACGCCTTAGCTGTTGATGGGTTGCCGAAGGCATTGCGATGGCGATTTCTTCTATGTTGCGGTCCTTGCAGATTTTCGGCAGTTGCTCAACGGTACCGAGCAGAGGCATTCCGTGAATGTTAATGCCTTTTTTAGCGGGGTCATCATCGATAAAGCCGATAGCTTCGTATTCAGCGACAGGCATACGATGAATTTCGCGCAACAATGCTTCGCCGGCATTGCCTGCACCGATGATTAAAAACCGCTTCAATCGTCCACTTTCGACAGTGCGGAATTCTTCGTAGTATAGTCTTATCACCATTCGAAGACCAGCAAGCAGAAGAATTGTAGCAAACATGTCCAGCATGAATACACTTTGGCTCACTTCGGTTAAATTCTGCAATTCTCTGCGGATTGAAGTGGTGTTTAACATTATGAACCATGAGCTGACAATTATCAGTGTACTTACGAGTGAGGAAGAGGCTATCCCTATTAAGTCGGAAATTCCAACGTATCGCCACCAGCCACGATATTGTTTAAAAAGCCCGAAAACTATCAGCTTGACGAGAATGAAAAATACTAACAATGTGGGATACTGCTCTACAAACCAACTGGACCTGAATTGCATATTGCTTGCAAGCAGAAAGGCGAGCATCAAAGAAACCGCGAAAATGAATATATGGGCAAGCACAATCAGAGGTTTGCGAAATGTAAGCAGCAGAGAAAAAGGGGTTGGAATTTCTGAGGGGTCTTGACCCTCGACTTCTGTATTTATGTTTGAGTCAGCCATATTTTCTCAACGTCATAGAACAGTTGTCCCCACCCTAATTACTCACAGAATCAACTACGAAACTATAGCAATAGATTAGGCATGTGTCAAGAAATTCCGGCAACCAGAATTTCTGAGGAGTGCTCTATAATCCCTCGAAATTTCATATATCTCGAAGGTTATTTTTTCTTAGATTTGGACCCGAGTTTAAAAGGCTTAATTTTCGTCTCGTCGAGGCATGTATAAATGTCCTCTAAAGCAGTGTTATCGACTCTGTTACGCATAAGCGAATAGATTATAGTATTGGCGGAAAAGTAAAAACTTATCACGAAGGAAACCGCTAATCCAATAACAATCAATAAAGACAGCTGAACCAAAAATATTGCGATTGATTCCGACCAGTTTCCCGTCACTGGTGATAAATCGAACAATTTGACGAAGCTTGGTTCCGGCCAGATGGCGACCAACTTATTGATTTCTTTACTGCTGTTTTCTGTCCATATGCCAAACTGGAGAAATTGGCGGCTACTCCAGAATAACAGAAATACAAAAAACCGAATGAATGTATAGCAGATAGCTCCATAGACTGCAGCTATTGCGGTATAAAAACCCATCCACCATGGTTTGGAATATATGTAGCTGAAGGTGCGGCTTATGGCGTCAAAGCAGTCTGAGCCGTCGTATGCTATAGCGGGAAACATCAAATTGAATCCTGCTACTACCCCTATTGAAACAACCGCTATTAATGCCCCTCCAAGCAGAATCAATGGCATAGAAATACCTATTGTCAATTCTCCTATTCCCGGAATATTACCAATTAGCCCCAGGAATAAAATACACGAGCCCGCGAGGACAACTATGCAGACCGGTGCCAGAGGTGCGGCTAAGAAACTCAAAATTCTTTTTGTACTAAAACGAATTGCTTCGGTTAAGCCGGGTTTTTCACCTCTCGCAAATTGCAACGCTGTAATTCGGCACAGGCTGCCACCGGCAACAGCTATTACAACAAGTTTTATCGCAAAAAATATGAGGCAGTAAACAGGGTGATACCGCAATGCCCATCCTACCGCTTTAAAGTAGTCAGCGATATTTGCAGCTACCTCCGTTAAATTGAAGTCAAATAAGGAATTTAATGCGATGTGAAATCTTTCAGAACCAAAAGTCCAAAGCGTGGAAAACACTCCGATATTCTCACCCTTGTCATGGTATTTTTCTATAAATAATTTTAGATTAGTTGGATTAGACATGTAGATTTGCAATTCTGTAATCTTAACCTGTGTCCCTGGTATGGCAACGACTGTCTTGCTGCTAAAGTCCATGACCCAACCAGCAAGGCATATGATAGATAATGCTGAAAAGGCAATTATTAGTTTACTTGGCTGAACAGCCATACGGAAAGCCTGGAATATTTTCAGAAATAGAAAATCACCAAAAACCTGAGAGGTTTTTTTTTTGCCGGCCATTTTGCGTCCTTTCAAAATAGTTATAGCTGTTTTTGGTTTTTATAAAGAGTGGATACAAGTATATATTATTTTATTATCAGGCAGTTTCAATAGATTTTGCAATATTTATTTGCCAAATATTGCTGTTTATCGTCTTTATGAGGAATTATTTGCAGTTTCGGTCGGTTCAGTACCTTCCTGGGATTGTAATGGGGTACTTATCTTGTACCCGGCGTCCAGCCATTCGCCCAAGTCTATCAGTTTGCAGCGTTGAGAACAGAAGGGGGAAAACTCTATTTTCTCGGATGGTTCGCAATGCCCGACTTTGATGGTTTTATGGCAGGTTGGACAAAAATGTTTCATCATAAAATACCAATCTACCCCCTTTTCGCACGAGGGTTATTTGGTTAATCGAATCAGAACCAGTTTTAGTCTTGGGTAGATTCTTCCAGTTCTGGTGTTGTTTCATCTTGTTCTACTGTAAGCCCTTGTTCTACCATACGCACATATTCGACACAATATCTGGCCCAAGGTTTGGCTTCGAGCCTGGCTTTTGTTATTGGCTTGTTAGTAGCTTCGCAAATACCATAAGTTTTACTCTCGATACGCTGAAGTGCATCGTCTATTTCTTTCAGCAGTTTTCTTTCACTATCCATTAAACCCAAAGCAAATTCCTGCTCATAGTTGTCGGTGCCGATGTCTGCCATATGGATTGGCATACTTGAAAGGTCGCCAGATGCGTCCAACCGTGATTTCTTGAGGGCCTTATCGTGTATTTCGTTTACATCGCCAACAATTTCCCGACGCTTGTCCAGCAGTATTTGCTTAAAATATTCAATGTCAACAGTAGCTACTTGTTTTTTCTTTACTCGTGTTGCGCTTATTGCTTCTCGAGTTGTTTTATTTCTTTTCTGTACCACTTCTCCATCTGCCTTTCTTAGTGCTAAACCTTTTCTCACGCTTCTCCGAAAAAAGCATTATAACATAATAGAACATACTATGTATAACACTTCTTTTGTCCGAAATAACGATACCGAATTACTAACCTGGCGCAAGTACGGCTGAATTGTTTAAACAGATTTATCTTGGTATTGTAACCTGTTGTAAGAAAAGAAGTTGGGGTTGCGTTGTGTTGTAGTGATTTTTATTGATTATTGTTGGAACTTCCAGCAGCAGTTTCGGTGTCTTTTGAATATTTGCCTAAAGGAAGAAAATAATTTTCTTGTCCTACCTTGCCTACAAATGTTTTAACGTCGAAAACTCTCTCAATTTGTTCCTGGGATAAGATGTCTTTTGCATAACCGTACTCGTAGTTGCCATCAGCTCCGAGAAGCAACGTCTTGTCGCAGTATTGAACTGCTAAATTGATATCGTGTGTCACAACTATAATCGTTTTACCTTTTTCGATTTGCGTAACCTTGAGTAGGTCATATATGCCCACTTGATGTTTTAAATCGAGGAAGCTTGTCGGTTCGTCCAGAAGCAAAATGGCTGTGTCCTGAGCAAGTGCTCTTGCGATAAAAACTCGTTGCCGTTCGCCGCCACTCAACTCTCCAAGGGGTCGCTGAGCAAATTCGGTGGTGTCTGTCATATCAAGGGCTTCTGCCACAATTTTTTTGTCCGCTTTGCTTTCAAATCCGAATGTGCCTAAATATGGTGTTCTTCCCATTGCGACCATTTCTTCAACGGTGAAATCGAATACCGGCACAAATTCCTGACGGACTATAGCGACTTTTTGCGCAAGCTTTCTGGATGAATATGATTCTATGCCCGTCCCATCAATTTGTATGGAACCGGTTTCAGGGCTCAATAGGCCGCAAAGTAGGTTCAGCAATGTTGTTTTACCTGCCCCGTTTGGTCCGGCTATAGCGATGAATGTCCCAGCTGTCACTGCAAAGCTGAGGTCCTTCAAAATCTTAGCCTGCGTATAACCAAAACTTAAATTTTCAACCTCTATTATACCGCTCATTTTAACCAGCTAACTTTCCTGCTATATTTTGCTAATAGAATCAAAAAGAATGGTCCGCCGGCAATTGCCGTAATAACTCCTACCGGCAGTTGGGCCGGAGCGACAACCACTCTGGCAATCGTATCAGCAATAACCAAGAATATACCGCCTACTATTGCGCTTACAGGCAGTAACTGACGGTGGTCGGGGCCGAATACCAAACGAACCGCATGAGGGACAATCAGACCCACGAACCCAATAAGACCGCTTAGACTGACCGCTATAGCCGTTATAAAGGCGGCGAAACCGAAAGCAATTACTCTGGTTTTTGCTGTGTTAACACCGAGTCCCTTTGCCTCCTCTTCTCCGAAAGTCAGAACGTTTAGCTTGTGACATGTACCGAATAATCCGAACATCCCTGCTATGATACATGCGCCGCTGACCCATAATACCGACAAACTTTTTTCCGTTATATTACCCATCAGCCAGAATATTGTTGAATATACCTGGTCACTTCTTGCTATCGATGTCAAAAACATTATCACCGCTGAAAAGAAAGCGTTAATCACTACGCCAGCCAGCAACAGACTTGTCACTTGAGACTTGCCCGTGAAATTGCCAATGAACCAGACCAGCCAGACGGTTACAACCGCACCGGCAAACGCAAAAACAGCTATCGGTGACCCCCCTAAAAAAGTCCAGGTTACTCCTGACAGAACAGCTGTAATTACCCCTAATCCCGCACCGCTGGATATCCCGAGAATATAGGGGTCAGCCAATGGATTTCGCAAAATCGCCTGCAAAACCGCACCCGAACAGGCCAAAGCGGCTCCCACCAGTGCAGCCAAAATTACTCGCGGCAACCTGACACCTATAAATATCTCATAATCAATGTTATCACCGGCTGCTTCACCGCCACCGGCAAAAACTTTCTCCAGGGAAATTTTTTGCGTGCCTACCAGACTACATAAGACCATCACTGCTACCAATACCGCTAAGCAGAAAATAATTTTAATGGTCAAATTTTTTGGTGTCAGTATTTCAGCCATCTGTTTTTTTACTTAAAAATTTCTGGATGCAGATACCGGGCGATTGTCTTTACACCTTGTGGTAATCTCGGCCCTAATCTTAAAACAGTATCTGACTCGATAACATAAACCTTTTTATTTTTAACAGCCGGCAAACTTTGCCATTTATTCCAAAATATTTCTGCTGCCTGTTGCTGACCGGCCAGGTCACTGGTTCCCATTGCCGATTGTATAATCACTTCCGCCTTGCATGCAAGAAGCTCTTCGGAGCTTATCGGCGGATATGGTTGAATGGTATCGCCGATGGCGTTTTCACCGCCAGCCAGTTCTATCAACTCATTTACAAAAGAGTCTCTTCCTGCCACGCGTAGAGGTTCGGCTTGTATCACCCATAATACTTTAACTTTCTTGGTATTGCTTGCTTTTAATCGCAAGTCTTCCAGTTGGCTACGGATGTTTTCTGACAGCTTTTCCGCCCGTTGCTTACAACCTGTGATGCCACCAATATCCTTAATCGCTCCCAAAAGTTCTTCAATTTTTTCTATCTTCAAAGTTAAAACCTGATAGCCGAGTCTATCTAAACTATTCGCAACAGATTTTTGCTGTTCAAACCACAGCGTAATTACCAAATCCGGTTTAGCGGCTATAATCACCTCTGTGTTTGGCTGCCAGAACGTTCCGATTTTTTCCTTTTCAGCTGCCTCGGCAGGGAAGTTGCTGCCATTGGAAACCGCGGCGATTTTTTCATCAAGCCCTAACGCAAAAAGAATTTCGGTAAGATTTGGAGCTAACGAGACTATCCTTTCGGGTAAGTTGGCTGTATGTGCAGCAGGGCGTACGTTTCGCGACAGAATACGCGCAATGCCATATACGCAAAGCGATAAGCCAATTATAATGACAACTAATAATACCCATGTTTTCTTCATGGTTATGTTCGCTTAAATTGTTTTTCCAACTCTGTTATTGAAAAGTTTATTGTGGTAGGCCTGCCGTGCGGACACCGACTCGAATGTTCAATTTTTTCTTTGTCTGCAAGCAGTTGTCCCATTTCACTGTCACTGAGTTTCTGACCGGCTTTAATCGCTGCCTTGCACGCAGCCATATTTAAAACCTCATCGAGCATTCTTTCCGCATCAAAAGCCGCTGCTTTATCTGCGAGCAAATCAAGCAAATCCTGAACAAAATCAACAGGAGATGCTTTTACCAAAAGTGTAGGGAACGATTGTACGGCCATAGTCTTGGGACCGAACGGCACCAATTCAATTCCCAATTTTTCTATCACTTCGGCATTGTTTTGTAGTGCATCTGCCTGAGCATCGGTTAGTTGGAAACTTTCGGGGATTAATAGCTTTTGAGATTCAAGCTTGCCCTCGGATATTCGTTTGCGCAGGTCTTCATACATTATGCGTTCATGCAATGCATGTTGGTCGATGATGATAAGCCCCTCATCGGTTTCTGTAACTATGAAACTGTCATGGATTTGAATAGCATTTGTCGTACTCGGAGGAAATTTAGTATACAGTTGTCCTGTGCCTACTGTTCCACCGCCGAAACTAATTTGTTGTTGTGCACCAGCGGGGCGGTGTCTTTTGAAAAATTCTGCCATTGCGTTATTAATCTTCTGGTTCCTCTGGGTTCCCGTAAATCCGCCCCCTTGCCCCTCAAACCCCGTTTTTGTCGGGTCCGAAGCTGGTAAAGTCATATCGACATCGAGATTTGTTCCCAAAAGTTTTTCCCGCAAGCATGCTAATATCTGCGAATGGACCAGATTGGAGTTGAAGAATCGCACCTCGATTTTCGTAGGATGAACATTCACATCGTAATCTTCAGGCGGCATTTGGATAAACATAAAAATTACCGGAAGTCTGTTTGCCTCCAAACTTCCGCGGTAGGCCTCTTTGATTGCATGCGAGATAAATTTGTCACGGATGAATCTACCGTTCAAAAATGTGTATTGAAATTTGCTATTTGTTCTTGAGATATTTGGTTTTCCCAGCAGGGCGAACATGCCAAGTCCTTTTTCCCTGCTTTCGGTTTCGATTAGGTTTTCAGAAATTTCCGCTGAGAACAATTCGGTTATACGCTGCCTAAAATTTTCATTGCTGGTCAGCCGATAAAGTTCTCGGCCGTTTGATATCAGTGTCATATCCAAATTGCCGTTCGCAAGTGCTATCCGGGTAAATTGCTCGGTGATGTGCCTCATTTCGGTGTTGGCTGTTCTGAGAAATTTACGCCTGGCTGGTAATTTATAAAAAAGGTCTCTGACCTGAATTGTTGTGCCATAATCTCCGCTGCATGGGTTGACATCGCCTTTATCGCCACAGTCAATCTCGATACAGTTGGCTCCAGCCGCACCTTGTATCCTGCTTGTCGCCTTAATTTGTGCCACCGATGCAATACTTGCTAATGCTTCGCCTCTAAAACCAAGTGTCGATATGCCCTGTAAGTCGGATTGTGTTTTAATTTTACTTGTGGCGTGTGATTCGAATGCCTGCCCTAAATCTTCAGCATCCATTCCGGTACCGTTATCGGCAATTGATATTAATTTGCAGCCCCCATCTTCGATGGTCACCGTTATTTTTGTGGCTCCCGCGTCAATGCTGTTTTCCATCAGTTCCTTGACCACGCTTGCCGGCCGTTCTATGACCTCTCCTGCGGCAATCATATTGGTCATATTTTGGTCAAGGACTACTATTCGGCCCATTGTTTTCTCCCGCCCCCATTTAAAAACAGACTGTATTTATTAACTTATAAGCAAACTGCGGCCAGTCATCTCTTTTGGTTGCGGTAAGCCCATCATTTCCAACAAAGTAGGTCCGACGTCAGCCAGTTTTCCGCCTTCGCGAAGTTTACCGGCTTTGTAACGTTCGTCAAACACAACCAACGGAACGTCGCCAATAGTGTGTGCCGTATGTGGGCTGTTCGGGTCGCCGTCTATCATTTTCTCGAAATTACCGTGGTCCGCTGTGATTATTGCCGCACCGCCCAGACTTTTGACTTTATCCAAAATCTTACCCACGCATTCATCTACCGTTTCTGCTGCCTTTATTGCTGCCGACAGTATTCCCGTATGGCCGACCATATCAGGATTGGCGAAGTTAACTACCATGGCATCATACTCGTTCGAATCCAGCCTTTGTAATACAATATCAGCAACTTCATAGGCACTCATCTCCGGCTTTAGGTCGTATGTTCGTACTCGCGGTGAAGGTACGATTTGCCTGTCTTCGCCCTCGAATGGTTTTTCAGTGTAATCGTTGAAAAAGAAGGTGACATGTGCATATTTCTCCGTCTCGGCGCACCGGAATTGCTTCAACCCTAAAGAGCCCCAATATGCTCCAAGAATATTTTTCATCTTTGGCGGTTTAGGAAATGCCACAGGTGCAGGTAACGTCGCATCGTATTCGGTCATACATACATAATACATTTCCGGTCGGCTCATTCGCGAAAACTCTTTGAAGTCCTGCTCAACAAATGCCCGTGTAATTTCACGAGTTCTGTCACCGCGAAAGTTGAAGAATATTACCCCATCGCCGTCACTGACAGTAGCTATAGGTTCGCTATCACCATTGACGATGCAGGTTGGCTCGATGAATTCGTCTGTTTCACCTTTTTCGTAACTTTTAGAAACCGCTTCTGCTGCGGAACCGGCTTTGAAACCTTTGCCTGTTCTCATACATTCATAGGCCTTTTGCACGCGGTCCCATCTGCTGTCACGGTCCATCGCATAAAATCTGCCCATTACGGTCGCAATTTTACCTATACCTATTTCTTTAGCCCGTTTTTCGATGTCGGCTATATAGCCGGCACCGCTATCCGGTGGTGAGTCCCGTCCATCGGTGAATGCGTGGATGAAAACATCCGCTATGCCATTTCTTTTTGCAAGTTCAAGAAGTCCGTATAGATGGTCCAAAAGCGAATGGACGCCAATGTTACTGCACAAACCCATGACATGCAGTTTACCATTATTATTTTTTACAAATTCTATCGCGTTCAAAAATTCCTTATTCTTGAAAAATGACCCGTCCTTAATGGCATGGCTGAGTCTCACGGATTCTTGAGAAACGATTCTGCCCGCTCCGATGTTTTGATGTCCTACTTCACTGTTGCCCATAGTTCCATCCGGCAGACCCACGTCCTCACCGCTGGTGTGAACAAGGCAATTAGGGTACTCGGACATTAGCATATCATCCGTAGGGGTCTTGGCTTGCTTAATAGTGTTATATTCATCCTCGCTTGAATCGGGATTATAACCCCATCCATCCCGGATAATCAGGACAACCGGCTTGTTCTGATGTCTCGAGTTAGCTTCGCTTTTTGCCATAGAAAAAACCTTTCAAATAAAACAACAGAGGCGAGGTTTTGCCTCGTAAAGCACGTTAGACCACGACCTACTTTGTATTTGGTAATTTATCACAAAATGAGGTCATAATAGGTTAGCCAGATATCATATAAAGCTATGCCAAATATGTCAAATATTTAGCAAAAACGCCCAAAAACAAAATCCCCTCCGGTTGCTAAAAGTTTTTGACAGCGATAGTTGCTGTGGTATAATTTCAGACACTGATTTAATTAATTATAAGTATTAGAAATGACAATCACGGCGAAAGTGCCGTGTATTGAAGGGTTATGCATATGTCCAATAGCAGGGATGCTCGTTTTATGGTTCGCTCTCGTTTCTCAATAATCTTCAAGCCGGGCCCTTTCCACCTATTTATTATATGTCTGATTTTATCGTTTTCCGCTGGATGTAATCAGCAGCAGGCAGTCGATTTGTATGTCGATGGCATAATGTTTAAAGAGCTTGACGAAAATGACATAGCCATCGAAAAGCTTAACTCGGCTGTCAAAGTAGACAGACGCTTCTCGCCAGCCTACTCATTACTCGGTGAGATTTATAGGGAAATAAAAGATTACAAAAAAAGTGCTGCTTCCTATGAAAATGCAACGCAATTTAATCCATGGTCCTTCGAAGACCACTTCAATCTTGGCAGGGTCTATCAGCTTATGAAAAAATTTACGCAGGCAGTCAAGGCGTATTCCAGGGCCTGTGAAATCAGACCGGACCATCTCCAGGCGCATGTCAATGCGGCAGAAAGTTTCTACCAAATCCAGGACTATAATAATGCCTTGGTATATGGTGAACGAGCCGAACAAATCGACGGTGATGTTAGTGAGGTCCAAAAACTGCTCGGCGATATTTATGAATTGCAAAAGGATTACGACCAGGCCATTCGCTCATATAAACGTGCACTGGAAATAGATAGCAACAATCCTGAAGTTATGATTTCATTGGCAGTTGCATATCTAAGAACTAATCGCAACGAACCGGCAAAAGAATTATTAACATCGGTGATACAACTTCAGCCTGATAATGGCGATGCGTATCAGTACCTCGGATATTGTTATCTGCGGCTTAATGATGTGGGCAAATCGGTAAAAAATTACAGCAGGTCAATTGAACTGAATAACAAAGATTGGGAGTCTTATAGAGGATTAGGGGTTGCTTATATGTTAAGGGCCCTTAGTGAAAATGATGAACTGCTAAAGTCAAAGGCGGTTTACCAGTGGAAAATATCTTTAAAGATAAACCCCGACCAGCCTCGTCATGCGAGATTGCGTAGTTTAATAAGGAAATATTCAAGATAGGGGGCAAATATTTAAACGTGACAGAATCGAAAAAAAAACAAAGTATTACCCGGCCGGATTCAGGTCGGGTTTTTTTAAAAATGCTGCTTTCACTGCTTCCTGGTTTGAAGACCCAGCTTACTTTCTGGTCTTTGGTAGTAGCCGGTATCGCTGGGGATTTGTGGAGCAAAGCAGCGATATTTGCCTGGTTACGCCAGAAACAGCAAGTCAGTGTATCGATTATAGACGGTTTCTTTTGGTTAGTGATGACGGAAAACACTGGCGCTGCTTTCGGAATAGCTACAGGCCAAACACGTCTGCTGATAGTGATTTCTACCGTTGCTCTGGTAGCAATTATCGCGATTTTCCTCTCAAGCAAAAACGAGCGAAGGTTAGTGCACGTTGCCCTTGGGCTTTTTACCGCTGGTATTTGCGGCAATCTTTGGGACAGAATTTTTAACGATGGTCGTGTGCGGGATTTTATCGACATTGTATACTGGCCGGGAAAACATTGGCCGGCGTTTAATATTGCCGATAGCATGCTCTGTATTGGCGTCGGGCTGATGATTATATCGAGTCTTACTGAGCAGTCTTATCGAAAATGTGTTCAGCAACGTAAATAGGTGCGCCTGAAGCCACACTGAGTGCGATAGCATCGGAAGGGCGGGAATCAATCTCCATAGTTTGTCCATCCCTGCTTAAACATATCTTCGCATAAAAAGTATGATTGCGCAGGTCATTGATAACTATTTTTTCTATCCTGGTGCCGAGATTTTTGAGTACATTATCCAGCAAATCATGAGTCATCGGGCGGGGGGGCTTAATACCCTTCAATCGGCGGTCAATCGCAAAAATCTCAACTATACCGATAACAATAGGAAAACTACGCTGACCGCCACGTTCCTTTAAAACGATTATCTGTTGGTCGGACGATTCGTTAATGATTATACGCGATAGTTCGACTTGGACTTCCATTTTAGCCCTCTAAATCTGAAAGATGTTTTTCGACAGCCGACAATTGTTCTGATAACTCCGATAACTTGCCTTTGGCTTGTGCTACAACTTCCGGTTTGGCCTTTTTGACGAAGTTCTCATTATTAAGTTTAGCTTCCACTGCTTTTTTGTTTCTTGCTATTTCTTCTTTTTGTTTTTCCAGTCGTTCCCGTTCAGCCGTAGGGTCCACTACATTATGTACGTAAACTTCTATTGAATCTGTAATTGCGACTGCAGCGTTTGCTGGTTTTTCGATTGCCGTTCCTGCTTCAAAATTTTCTGCTGAGCCCAACTGTTGAATCAGTTCCGCATTTTGGTTCAGAATATCAACACCTTCCTGCTGTAATTTCGCTGATATGGTCAACATTTGCTTTGGTGGTATATTCCTGTTACTTCTGATGTCCCGCACGGTACGAATAACGTCCTGGACAATCACAATTTGCTTTTCAGCATCGTCGTCTATCAAACCATTTAACCCCTCAGGCCATTGGGCAACGACCAGTGCTTTTGCTTGCTCAACTTCAGCCAAATCGCCGAGTTTCCTCACAGGTGCAATTTCGTTGAGTTTCTGGAATATGCCTTCGGTGACAAACGGTACGAACGGATGCAGCAGCCGCAGCGTCTGGTCAAGCACGAAGGCAAGCACATTTTGGGCAGTTGCTTTTTGTTCCTCATCCTGTATTCGCGGTTTTATCCACTCAAGATACCAGTCACAAAAATCGTTCCAGAAAAATCTGTAAATTTGGTTTAATGGCTCACTATATTCGAATTCATCCAATGATTTTGTGACATTGTTAATGGTCTGAGCCAATCGCGAAAGAATCCACCTGTCGGTAATTGTCATTTTGTTCTTATCAAATTTGTTCGGCTGGATTCGGTCGAGATTCATCAACGCGAAACGCGAAGCGTTCCATAGCTTATTACAGAAATTTCTGCCGACATCAAATTTCGGCGATGTATTGGCAGTGCGACCATCAGGTAATGTCATTGAAGCTACCGGCATCCGGACATCCTGCGTATGCGTGGTCATGCTGGATAGCGTAAACCGCATCGCATCAGCACCGTGACTGTCAATAGCTACCAGCGGGTCAATACCATTGCCTAAACTCTTGGACATCTTACGTCCTTCGCCGTCCTGAATCATCGCATGAATGAAAACGTTATTGAACGGAATGTCACCGGCACAATACTGTCCCATCATGACCATTCTTGAAACCCATAGCGTAATAATCTCACGGGCTGTACAAAGCACATCGCCCGGATAAAATGTCTTTAATTCCGCTGTCTCATCAGGCCAACCAAGCGTACTGAAAGGCCAAAGTGCCGACGAGAACCATGTATCGAGGACATCTTCGTCTCGCGTCCAGCCGTCAGCTTCAAGCTGTTTCTCGATTTCCTCATTTCCGGCTGTAACGCAAGTGTATGTTATAGCACCTTCGTCAGAATCCATTACGACAGAATGAATTTCGTTAGATGACTTTGGAAGTTCCTTGCCGGGTTTCGACCATATCGGAATTCTATGTCCCCACCAGAGTTGTCTGCTTATCGGCCAGTCGCGCAGGTTTTCAAGCCAGCTTTGGTATGTTTTTGCGTAACGCTCAGGGATAAATCGCAGTTTACCATCAAGTAGTGGTTTTAATGCCAAGCCAGCCAGAGAATTTAGCGGTACATCGGTGTCCCTGATAAGACGGTCACCGAATTTTTCTGCAAGGTGCTCGATGGGTTTTTTGATGGCGATATACCACTGGTCCGAAAGATACGGCTCGATAGGTACATGGCTGCGATAGCTGTGCCCGACTTCATGTTCGTATTCTCTTGTGTCCTCAAGTAATTTTTCCTGACGGAACCATTCCACAATAGCCTCACGTGCCTCGAAGCGGTCCATTCCGAGCAAAAATTCCGCATCCGGACCTACATCCTCCCAGCCGTGCTTGTCGCTGATGGTTCCATCCGGTGCCATCACATTGATAACCTCTAAGTTGTTACGCTGACCGATTGCCCAGTCATCGGGGTCGTGAGCAGGTGTGACTTTTAAAAAGCCCGTAGAAAACTTCGCTTTTTCATCTTCGCTTTCAGCATTGGGCAGAACAACGTGCTCATCGGCTATTATAGAAATAATTCTTCCAACAATAGGCAGGCGAACCTTTTTACCTATCAGGTATTCGGCACGCTTATCAATAGGATTCATCGCGACAGCCGTGTCACCAAGCATTGTCTCGGGTCGGGTAGTTGCGACAGTGACATGCTCAACTCTTTTACCTTCAATTTCTATCGGTTCGACAAGCGGATACCGCATGTACCAAAAATGTCCCTGTACTGTCTCGTGCTCGACTTCATCATCAGCCAAAACCGTCTGTGTTGCCGGGTCCCAGTTTACAAGCCGTTTGCCTCGATAGATTAATCCATCTTTGAAGAGCTTGAAAAATGTGGCTCGTACAGCTTTGGCACAGACCTCGTCCATCGTAAACCGTGTTCGCTGCCAGTCGCAAGAACAGCCCATCGCTTTTAATTGGTTTATAATCTGGGCTTCATATTCGTCTTTCCAGGCCTGTACGTGACCAACAAATTCTTCACGTTCAAAATCTGTTCGCCGTTTTCCTTGTTCAGCTAAAAGCCGTTTTTCAACCACCGTTTGCGTAGCGATACCGGCATGGTCCGTACCGGGCATCCAAAGAGTATTGTATTTTTGCATCCGGCGATACCGAATCAAAATATCCTGCAGCGTGTTGTTTAAAGCATGACCAAGATGCAGCGGTGCCGTGACATTAGGCGGGGGTATCATAATCGCATATGATTTCTGAGTACCTCCGGTTTTCGCGTGGAAATATCGGCCGAAAGTCCAGATTTCGTTTGCCTGACTTTCCGTTTCCTGGGGTTTGTAAACTTTCGAGAGTTGCTCGCCCATAATTTACCTAATTAATTGTCCATAAAAAAAGTTCTGGCTTAAATATAACAGCCAGAACTTTATATTAATAAAACCAAACAGCGATGTAAAGCAAACAATTAAGCATTAATCGGGCCTTCTTGCCTGCTTATGGCACCGGGAACTGAGCTTAATCGATATTCATTGTCATTAGGAACTCTGCATTGGTTCGGCATTTGCCAAGCCTGCTTTTGAGCAGTTCGATAGCTTCGACTGGATTCAGTTCGCTCAATACCCTTCGGAGGCGATATACAAGCTCAAGTTCCTTTTTATCGAGCAGCAATTCTTCTTTTCTGGTGCCGCTTCGACTTATCTCTATTGCCGGCCATGTCCTTCGTTCAACCAATCGTCTGTCGAGGTGGAGTTCCATATTTCCAGTTGCCTTAAACTCTTCGAAAATCACCTCGTCCATCTTGGAGCCGGTATCAATCAATGCGGTTGCAAAAATTGATAGCGAGCCGCCGAACTCAACATTTCTTGCTGCACCGAAAAACTTCTTCGGCATCTGCATTGCACCAGCATCGACACCACCGGTAAGAATCTTACCGGAGTGCGGCATCTCAGTATTGTAAGCACGAGCCAAACGTGTTATCGAATCAAGCAAGATTACCACATCTTCACCGTATTCGACGAGCCGCTTTGCCTTTTCGATTACCACTTCAGCTACCTGACAGTGACGTGATGCTGGTTCGTCGAAAGTAGAACTTATAACCTCAACGTCTTCAGCAGTTTTACGCTCCATTTCGGTTACTTCTTCGGGACGTTCATCGATTAACAGCACAATCAATTTCACTTCGGGGTGATTGGTGCTGACTGCGTTCGCTATTTTTTGAAGTAATACGGTTTTACCGGTTCGTGGTGGAGCAACTATCAAGCCACGCTGACCTTTACCGACCGGTGTCACTAAATCAATTATTCGCATATTTAACTCTTCTGAAGTAGTCTCAAGTATAAGCCTTTCCTCCGGGTGTAATGGAGTCAGGTCACTAAACACCACTTTTTCCGCGAGATTATCAGGATTTTCAAAATTGATTGCTTCAACTCGCAGAAGGGCGAAGTATTTTTCAGAATCTTTCGGAGGTCGGATTTGTCCCGAAACAACGTTTCCGGTTCGCAGACCAAATCGTCTGATTTGAGAAGGTGAAACATAGATGTCATCGGGTGACGACAGATAGTTATAGCGGGTGTTCCGTAAAAAGCCATAGCCGTCCGGCAACACTTCAAGTACACCTTCGCCGTACATCAGACCGTTTTGACGAATACGCTCTTTAAGAATCCTGAAAATCAAATTCTGTTTCTTCAGTGCTGTGTATTCTTTGATGTTCTCTTTCTTAGCTATGTCATGGAGGTCCGCCACGCTCATATTCTGCAAATCTTTCAGATATAGACTGCCTTTTTTAATCCGCTCGTATTTGGCGTGGGTGGATTCTTCCTCGGTCTTTTTGTCTTTGTTGTTATTTTTCTCAGCAGCTGCAGTATTATTAGCTGCAGCAGGCTTAGCTTCTTGCTGGGGCTGTTCTTCTTGCTCAGTGGAAGCCTGTTCTTTAGTGTTGACTTTCTTTTTTACACTTTTACGTTTTTTAACCGTGTTTTTTTCAGCGGTCGTCTTAGCCATGACTACTCCTTTTTAATTTACAAAAATCTACGACTAAATAGATTCACTTTCCCATAGGGAGTTAACAGAATTTGGAATTCGAATAGTAGAAACAAAATTTATTATATAAAAAACGAGTAACGCCAATAATATCGCTTTGCGGTAAACCCCGTTTTACTTATTAGCCACAATATGAGAGAAGATTTCTGTGACTTGCTTGGTTAAATCCGAGAAGTCAGAATTGTTATCCACTGTATTATCGGAAAGCTGGGTTTTATTGTCCAGAGAAATCTGGAAATTTTCTCTAATTTTAAACTGTTTTTCGTCATAAATACCCATTTTTTTCGCTCTATCGCCCCTTACTTGTTCAGAACATTCGACAAAAATAACTCTGTCACACCGTTTGACCCAGCCAACCTCCACCAGCAGAGGCATATCCAGAACAATTCCCCTGACCTCATTTTCATTGGTATACCGTTCTATAAGTTCCTCGGTTTGCTCTAAAACAACAGGGTGGATTATATTATTGAGTTCTGAGAGTTTCACCGCATCGGAAAAAGCCATATCCCCCAGCTTATTACGGTCTATTTTTCCTTCCGGGCCCAAAATCCTATTGCCGAAATAGCTTATTATTTTGCTTCTTACGTTTGGCTCATCGAGCAGTTCGTGGGCAATTTCGTCGGCATCGATTATCTTGCAGCCCAATTTGGCAAACTCGGCTGCAACGGTACTTTTGCCTGAGGCTATACCGCCTAAAATACCTATAATTGGTTTTTTCCCAGGATTGTCCACGGCAGCAAAGTATAAGGGCTTTGCTAAAGACAGTCAAACAGAATTGATGATTAGCAGTCTGAGTAAAACTAACAACTATTTCTCAGGATTGCGTTTTCGTGTAAATAGCCTTGCTATATTGGTCAGGATGAGCCTCATCCAGGTGGTTCAATAAATAATCCTTTACCACCACGTCCCAGCTCATATGTTTTGCAAGCTCGTATCCTGTCCCTATCATCTTATCAATTTCAGATTTGTTCTTTGGCAATCGTGAGCATATTTGCATTGCCACTCTGTCGCTGACATAATCCTCTATGCGATTTCGCATTGGTTGGCCTATATGCAGCATGTCATCTACATTGAAATAGCCGAGATTGTCCAGGTCTGTGTAGTCGGCAATGATAACGTTTTCGACATCTTCTCCTGCTGTTATGTCCCGTACGAAACCCGCGCATCCGCAGACACTGCTGAACACACATATTCCGCCAAAGGTTAACGGCTCAAGCTGGGCGATACCAAATGGCTCGTAAATGCTTTGGCCGAACTCAACGTCACTTCCTATGCGGATATCCATAAATTCCATATCCTTCGGCATTCTATTGCCGCAAGTGTCAC
This sequence comes from Planctomycetota bacterium, assembly GCA_023135935.1. Taxonomy (GTDB): domain Bacteria; phylum Planctomycetota; class Phycisphaerae; order Sedimentisphaerales; family Anaerobacaceae; genus JAGLSU01. The sequence goes on along the minus strand of JAGLSU010000054.1, from coordinate 3,999 downwards.
GACTGAAGCCAAACTGGTTTATGAAAACAATTTTTACATTACGACTTTTGGCATTAAATTCCTGTATTGCTGTATAGAAAGTTGCTTCCCCTCCGGAGAGGTCAGGCATTGCTTCTCGATGAGCTACCGGCCAATTATATTTGGCTTCCATCTCCTGGATGTCGTCACTGCGTCTTTGTGAAACTTCGGTGGATAACAGGAATAATACTGCCGTTTTATCCTGGGTCCTGAACTCTTTTTCTATATGTTCGAGTACCCGTATATCACGCCACAAACCCTTACTCTGAACTAATCTTGTTACATGAGTGAAAATGAAATCAGGTTTATAACCCAATAAATTCTCGCAGTACTTACGCAGTTTCTCTTTAGATTCAAGTTTTTCGGTAATGCTGATTTGGTGTGCGGGTATGCCATTATAAACTATATTGATATCAGCAGTTTCAAATTCCGGAGACAAAAACTGCAGCTCTTCGGCTACGTAATCACCAACAGCACATATCTTGTCGCAGTGTCTCGAAGCTTTGACGAGGGCGTGTTTGAAGTAAGAATTCTGGTCGCCAAAAACATCGTTAACATAAAGGTTATTCTTTTTGGCCTGGTGCATAGCATTATAAAACATCGTATCGTGGCCAGGGTGTTTTTCAACAATACGTCGTATTGTAGCTACCTCATGAGCATAGAATACCGTTGTGAAATCACTCGATGGTTCCAGAATAGCTGCTAATACTGTGGGCATTCCCATAAATTCGTGAGAAACGATAGTTGTCGCCTCCTGAGCGGTGGCAATCGCTTTTAGCACATCAATTGCAACCGGTGCTAATCTCACATATTGCTCGTACTCCCATAGATGTTCATATAAGTCGCTGCGGATACCAAACTCTTCGAATAGTTGTTTTTTGAATTGATTGATTGGCCCCTTAGCCATATGTCTTACATCAACAAGTAATACCTCGGGGGAACTTTTTATACCTGTCTCTTTATCAATGAACGTTCGTTTGCCATAGACGATACCAGCTTTGTAGTGGTTCTCGATTTTCCGAAAAGCGGGAGCATATCCAGTATTTACAAAACCATCTACAGACGAATACAAAACCTCGCCGTTTTCGCCAAGCCGGTCCGATACTTTGCCTTCGGTGGTGAACAACGGACCGATGAGCACAGAGCGGTCTATCTCTTGAAGGTAAGCTTTACTGGTGAAAAGACCTTGCAGAACTGCACCTATGCCGCCAATTTTACCGGTAGCTTCATGGGTAACGTGGGCCATCATCATTTCACTTGCCATACTAAAATTCCCTTCCAAGCTGTGAGGTTAAGTTTCAGTCGAGTCTCTCTATATAAAACATAAGAAATAGCTTCCTTATAGCCAAGTTAAGGGTGATTGTTAGATGTGTTTATTCTCTATGGACCGAGAAAATCACGAAGGGTTTGTAAATTCAGCGTGTTTTATAAACGTATTTTGATTATTTTTTTTGCTTTTTTAGTGTATTTTAGAGCGCAAATCCCTTATTAGACCAGAAAGTACCTGCTGGGGGATATCAGCTAGCTCCGGTTCTGGCATTTCGCTAATTGCTATTTCATCGACAATCTTGGTTGCTTGTACGCTGCGATTTACTATTGCGTCTAAACTTATTTTGGCTTGCTCAAGGTCACCGTTAACCATTTGTCGCAGATAAACAAGTATGTTTTTTAACATCTCTTTGTCATCTATTTCAAATGATGGCGGCTTGACACCACCGGAATCGTCCGCAGGTTCACTTTCGCTTAGTATGTCCTGGGTAAGTTTGCGTGTTTCAGCTATCAATTCTTTTTGTTTAGCTTTTTCGTTCTTGTCTATTGGCGCAAGTGTTAGCTGTTCATCTGAATCCGGTGGGCTGGGAACATATACTTTGTTATGGCATGACGGACATTTACCCCATTTGCTGCCAGCGTTATCAGGTGCCTGTATCTTTTTGTTACAGTGCTCACAATGAAATGCTATACTCATTTTGTCACCTCTGTCAAAATGTTTGGTTATCTGTTTGGTTTATATTCCACAACTACTTCGGTTGTAATTCCGCCACGGGGTGTAAATCGTGAGGTGACCTTCATCCAACGCGGTTTGCAGGCACCCGACAAATCATCCGATATCTCATTTGTCAGTGCCTCGTAGAAAATACCCTTATTGCGATAACTCTGTATATACAACTTCAAGCTCTTTAGCTCGATACATAATTTGTCGGGACAATATTCGATAATAATCTCCCCGAAGTCCGGCTGACCAGTCTTGGGACATACGCTGGTGAACTCGGGACAGCTGATTGTTATGCTGTAATCCCGTTCGGGGCGGGGGTTATCGAATAATTCAAGTTCAGACTTTTTATCCATTTGGTTGAACCTCATTAAAACTTCGGCTACACTAATATAATAAATTTCAATGGATTTTACAAGAACGAGAAAAAATGACTCAGGAAAATAAAAAAGCGGTTGTTTTGTTAAGCGGGGGCCTTGATTCGGCTACGACCTTAGCTATCGCCCGAAACGAGGGCTTCGGGCTATTTGCCTTAACTTGCCTGTATGGCCAGCGGCATCAGCGGGAAATTGAATCTGCAAAGAAAATAGGGCGGTCGTTGGGAGTCCTTGAGCACCGCCTCATCAATATTGATTTGGCTGGTTTTGGCGGCTCGGCACTGACGGACTCAGATATCGAAGTACCTAAAGATGGCTTTGATTTAGGTGACTCCACCCGAATCCCGCCAACCTATGTGCCTGCCCGCAACACGATATTTTTAAGTTTCGCACTTGCCTGGGCTGAAGTGCTCGGTGTCTTTGACATCTTCATTGGGGTAAATACAACCGACTATAGCGGATATCCCGACTGTCGTGCCGAATTCATAACGGCCTTTGAAAAATTAGCAAACCTTGCCACCGCAGCAGCCGTAGAGGGAAAGGGAAAATACAAAATTAACACTCCCATTATAGATATGACGAAAGCTCAAATTATTCTCGAAGGCACAAAGCTTGGTGTCGATTACTCACTGACACACAGTTGTTACGACCCCGACCAGAAGGGCCGAAGTTGCGGTCGATGCGATTCATGCAGAATAAGATTAAAAGGTTTTGAGCAAGCGGGCTTGAAAGATTCCATCGAATATGTAAAATAATCAGCAGCATTAAATATAAATAGGGGCTAAAAATGAGAATAAACGAAATCTTTTATTCCTTGCAGGGGGAAGGCGCTTTGGCTGGTGTTCCAAGTGTCTTTGTGCGTTTGCCGGGATGCTCTTTGCGATGTAAGTGGTGTGATACGAAATATGCCTGGGAAACTACAGCTGGCGTACATTATAACGTCGAAAAAATAATCCAGACCGTCCAGCAGGCCCAAACCGATTTCGTGGTAATAACCGGTGGCGAACCAATGATAAACGAAGAGTTGCCGGAATTAGTACGGAAACTGAAAACCGCAAAAAAACATATAACAATTGAAACTGCTGGTATCGCATTCATACCTGACATGCCCTGTGACTTGATGAGTATCAGCCCAAAACTAAGCAACTCCGTACCGGATGAACCTGAATTTGCTGCTGTTCAGGAAAATGCAAGATTGGATATCGCCATCCTGGGGGAGATGATTGACAATTATAATTATCAATTGAAATTTGTCGTGGATTCGGAAGACGACCTGGATGAGATAAATGAGACGATAGAAAAACTTGGAAATGTGGATTTGAAAAAAGTAATGTTAATGCCCCAGGCCAAAACAAGAGATGAACTCTTAATCAAATCAACAATGGTAGCTGAACTGTGCAAACAAACCGGATTCTCCTTTTCGCCACGACTACAGATTTTGCTCTGGGACAACGAAAAAGCTACCTAATCACTTACCTTTTGTGTATTTCTAAATTGACAATTAACAGTAAATAATCGATAATGAATAACTAATCAAAGCCCGGGTGGCGGAATAGGCAGACGCGCTAGCTTGAGGGGCTAGTGACCTTCGGGTCGTGCTGGTTCGACTCCAGT
>JAGLSU010000053.1 GCA_023135935.1 Planctomycetota bacterium | reverse complement strand
AAGTCCCAGCCGAAAAATGGGCTCCTCGAACTATTGATTTGGACCTTCTTTTGTTTGGCGACCAGATTATAGATACGTCTCGCTTGGCTGTTCCTCATTCTCAAATGCACCTGCGTTCCTTTGTACTTGAAGGTTTGTGTCAACTTAATGCTGAACTGATACACCCTGTTATAAAAGAATCTGTTGGTGAACTTGCAGCCAGATTAAACGATTGTGATTTTGCTTTTAATCCCGATGTTCCTCAGCTTATCAGTATAGCTGGAATCATTGGTGTTGGTAAAACCACACTTACGAACAAGCTTGCCGATTTATTTGACAGTAAATTACTATTTGAAGATTACGATAAAAACCCCTTTATGGCAGATGTTTATGCCGGCAAAAAAGAGTTGGCCCTCGATTCGCAGTTATACTTTCTCAACTCGCGACTTCAGCAGCTTGACCCGGGTGCCTTAAAGCCATCACAGATTGTTATTACTGATTATGTTTTTGAAAAGGAGCTAATCTATGCCAAGCTGCTGCTTGATGAGAATCAATTGGCTTTGTATGAAAAAGTTTACCGGCAATCTTGCCTAAAGGTCATTGCGCCGGTGCTTGTTATATATATGATGGATTCACCGCAAAGCTGTCTTGAAAAAATTCACAATCGCAAACGTCCCTACGAACAGCAAATCCAGCCGCAGCTCCTCGAAAAACTCGTGTTCGATTACGATAAACTCTTCAATGGCTGGAAAACCTGTCCTGTTATTCATCTTTCGATGTCGAAATTTGATTGTAATAATTCCCGGGATGTTGATAATTTAGCCAATCAAATTAAAAGTTATATTGCTAAATAGAATGGAAATTGCAAAAACAATAGAATCGATAGAAGCTTTGGTGAAAACCGCGAAAGTTGCGGGCAAAAGAATCGGCCTTGTCCCGACTATGGGTGCGCTGCATATAGGCCACATATCTCTAATCGAAGCTGCCAAAAAACAAACCGAATTTGTTGTGGTCAGCATTTTTGTCAATCCCACCCAGTTCGGGCCTGGCGAAGATTTTGAAAAATACCCAAGGCCCATCGAAGATGACCTTGGAATTTGTAAAAAAGCTGGTGTCGACATAGTTTTCGCTCCTACACCTGAACAAATATACCCATCGGAAAATATTGAATGGGTAAACGTTGAAAAATTAACGGAAACACTTTGCGGCAAGTCACGTCCCGAACATTTTCGAGGCGTGACCACCATTTGTGCCCGGTTGTTTAATATTGTTGCGCCGGATATGGCATTCTTCGGTCAGAAAGATGCCCAGCAGACTGTCGTTATTAAAAAAATGGTCGCCGATTTGAATATGCCGTTGAAAATAGTTGTTTGTCCGACTGTTCGCGATTCCGATGGACTGGCTGTCAGCAGCAGGAATAAATATTTAACCGACGAGCAAAGAAAAGACGCGACGCTGATATATAAATCGCTTCAAAAATGCCGCGAGTTGATTGAATCCGGCACTGTCGATGTAGAACCGATTATCGCCCAGATGCGTAGTATACTCGAGCAGGCTTCATCAATAGTTATAGAATATATAAGTATCGTAGATACACAGACGCTTGGGGCAATAAACCGAGTTAACGGCCAAGCTCTCGTGGCTATAGCGGTCAAAATCGGTACTGCTCGTCTAATTGACAACATACTGGTAGACGCTAACAGATAATTGTGTATAATGTCCGCTAAAACTGATAATCAAGGGACGAAGATAAATTATGTTTGTAAAAATACTAAAAAGCAAATTACATCGTGCAACAGTCACTGATACGAAGCTGCATTATGCCGGAAGCATAGCTGTTGATTCTGACCTGATGGATGCGGTTGGCCTCGTTCCTTATGAGTCTGTCATAATTGCAGATTTAAGTAATGGCAAAAGACTGGAGACTTACGTTATTCCTTCGGATGCTGGTTCCGGTGATGTTATTATAATGGGTGCTGCAGCTCGGCTAATAAACCCCAAAGATATTGTCATTATTTTCAGTTTTGCTTTCTGCACGCCTGACGAACTCAAAGAATTTAAACCAAAAGTCGTCGCTCTTGACGAAAACAATAAGATAATTAAAAAGATTTCATAAAATCGACTCCTTAACCAGATGAAGGGGGACTTTTATTGTGAGATGCAGGGCAAATGTATCCTGAACTTTTCGAAATACCCTTCACGGGTTTGACCGTAAAAAGTTTTGGCCTGATGATGGTTGTCGGCTTTGTCTCAGCTGTTTACCTCATAAGGCGTCTCAGTCGTGACATCACACCTGACCCTCAGTATATAACCAATGCCGCACTTTACTCTCTGATAGCTGGCGTGGTCGGCTCACGTTTGTTTTATGTAATACATTATTTCGACAAGTTTAAAGGTAATTTGCTTTCTGTCTTTGCTATTTGGCAGGGGGGGCTGGAGCTTTTAGGCGGAGTAATTTTAGCTATCACCGTCATTTCTCTGTACATTCGTCATCACAAATTACCTGCACGCCGTTATCTCGACATTCTGGCCGTTGCTTTGATGTTGGCACTTGCTTTTGGTAGAATCGGCTGCTTCATGAATGGCTGTTGCTTTGGTAAGCCGACGAATTTGCCATGGGCCGTTCGCTTTCCGTATGGTTCACTGTCTTACTATAGTCAGATAACTGCGAACCCACAAAGAAATCGTCCACAGCCACAACTGCAGCTACCAGATGATTTCTTCACATACGTTGAAGAGCATGGAGTGTTGTATATGAAACTGAAAGCAAAAGAGGATTTAACTCCTGCTCAGAAAGATATGGTCGAAAATGGTTCGTATCGTGCTTTGCCTGTCCACCCCGCACAGCTGTATGCTTCCGCAAGTGGGTTTATTCTATGTCTTGCACTTTATCTTTTCTGGCGAAGGTCCAGGGAAACTGACAGAGTTAAAGGTGCCAATAAAATTTTTGTTAAACCCGGCCAGATATTTGGCATGATGTTCATATTCTACGGTGTTGCCCGTTTTCTTTTGGAATTTGTCCGTGATGATAATCCCATCGGCTTTGCTGGCCTGACAATCTCGCAGAGGATGGGTGTTTTCGGTCTGATACCGCTTGGTATCGTTCTGATGATAGTATTTGGGAAAATGAAACCGGACAAAATTATTACTTCGAAGTAGGCAAAACACCTTTCTCAATCAATTTCTCGAATCCTGCGCAAAGGCTGTCCATCTGTTCCTTCGTGTGTTCGCTTTGAATCGATATCCTTAATCTTGCGGTACCAGCAGCAACAGTAGGGGGTCTGATAGCGGGAATAAAAAATCCCATTTCGTAAAGTCCCTTCGATACTGTCAGAGTCTCTTTTTCACCGCCGATTATGACGGGAATAATATGGCTTTCGCTGCTGCCGGTGTTCAGTCCCAACTGATTTAACTTTGTATGTAGATATTCAGCGTTTTGTTTAAGCTTTTTTCTGCGGTCTGGTTCCTGCCGAGCTATTTCCATCGCTGCCATTGCCGCTGCGCAGCTGGCTACCGTCGGTGCCGTTGTATATATGAAACTTCTCGCCTTATTGATAAGTAAATCGATTACTTGCCTTTTAGCTGCGACCGCTCCACCTGTCGAACCCATTGCCTTGCTCATTGTTACGACAATAATATCAACCTCGTCAAGTACACCCGATTTTTCCGCTAAGCCGGCGCCATTTTCGCCCAAACAGCCAAAGGCATGTGCCTCATCGACAATCAAAAAAGCGTTGTATTTATTCTTCAATTCAATAAGCGTCTCCAGGTCAGCTGTGTCACCGTCCATTGAAAAAATACTTTCGGTAATAATGAATTTTCGATTGTAGTTGTCGTCTGCCAAAAATTTTTCTAATCTTTCATGGCTGCCCCTGCGGTACGTTCTGAATTCCGCGTCGCTGCCTTTTGCCGCATCTATGATTGATGCGTGGTCTAATTTGTCCAGGACAAGCAAATCGCCTTTCTGAGGAATTGACCTTATCACTGCCTCATTTGCCATCCAACCCGAAGGGAAAATCAATGCCGCTTCTTTTCCTAGCAGTGTTGCCAGTTCTTTCTCCAACTCTACGTGAGGCCGCATTGTTCCGCTTATCAGACGAGATGCACCGGAACCGTGACCATATTTCTTCATTGCTTCAGTAGTGGCTTCGATAATTTTGGGATGATTGGCTAAATTGAGATAATTATTGCTGCAAAAAAGTATTTTATCATGACCATCAATTCGAACGGTTGTCCCTTGCGCAGAGTCAATACAGGCGGGTTCCCGCAAAAGGTTGGTATTTTTCAGCTCTTCAAGCTGTTTTGTTATAAAATCAAATTTATTCATATTATTTTTTCAACAGAACATTTACTGAAATTGACGATATTATATAGTTGATGACCATTACATAGTAGAACTAAATCTAATAGAGAGCAATATATGGGCCTTTACGATAGAGATTACACTAAGGACAATTTTCAGTCTCAATTCCGACATACACCCCAGATGCGCATGACCTTCCCTCAGCTTACTCCAATGGTCAAACGCCTCCTGATTATCAATATTGCGGTCTTTTTCGCACAAATTTTTGGGGCTAATCAGTTGCTGATGACCTGGTTTTCAGTTTTTCCGATTTCCCTATCGGCAGTTTTATTACAGCCTTGGCGAGTTTTGAGCTACCAATTTTTGCATGGAGGCCTTGGGCACATTTTTTGTAACATGCTTATAATATTCTTCTTGGGCCCGATACTTGAGAGGCTTTGGGGAAGCAGAAGGTTTCTGACTTTTTACCTGACCTGTGGAGCAATGGGAGGGGTACTCTATCCTTTACTTGTTTTTGTGGGCTGGTTAGAACTAGGGCCTATGATTGGGGCTTCAGGTGCGATTTTAGGACTATTAGCAGCAGCAGCTATACTTTTTCCGAATTCTGTTGTTTACATCTGGGGCATATTCCCTATGAAGCTGTTTGTTCTTGCATTGATTTTGGCAGCTTTCAGTATTATAACTCTCCTTAGACCAACTCAATTCGGAAATGCTGGCGGTGAGGCCGCACACCTAGCAGGTATGGCCACAGGGGCGTTTTATGTTCTCTCTGGTTCCTGGCGTACAAGAATGAAATTTAAAATCCTGACAGGTGTCTTGGAAAAGAAAGTCAAAAGTCGACAGCAATTGCAAATCGAACTCGACCGTATCCTGGAGAAGGTTCACCAAAAGGGCATTCACAGCCTTACCTCAAAAGAAAAAAGAATTCTCAAACAAGCGACTAAGACTCAACAAACGCAAAACAGACCATAAAAACAAGGCCTTACAGATTTACTGTAAGGCCTTGACATTTACCGCCTACCTGAAAATTGATTTACTTAATCCCAGCTGAATTCCTCGGTTCGTTCCATCAATTCTCCGATACGCTCTTTTACCTTTTCGTCTTTAATGTCCTGCCATTTCTTGACTTCCGCCTTGCTGTGTTCGACCCGTTTTTGTAGTCCCTGAAGTCTTTTTTGCAGGTACTCGTATTCTATTTGCTTTCGCTTTACAATCAAATCGAACCGCTTGTTAACCGTTTCTTTTAACTGTGTTGTCAACTCTTGTTTTTCCTTGTCTTCAGTTGCACGCCTGATTTGCCTGAGAAGTTTGTTTCGCTGGTCCTTAAGTTCTAAGTCTTCTTTAAGAACTTTTGCCAATTCGGGATTTCTTTTTTCCGCCTTTGCGATTCCACCGTATCTGCCTGAATGATATCGCATCTTCTTTCTGAATAGTTCCGGATTCTTCCCGCTTAACTCAAGCATCTCCTCGAGTTTCTCAGGGCAACCCTTTTTCATCCATCTCATATGTTCGCCAAATTGACCATATGACTCAAATTCTTTGCCCGGGCACTTTATTCCTTCTTTACGCCTGTCACCTCTTCTGCTTCCTTGTCCTTTCTTGTCCCGGTAGCCCTCACCGGGTCCTCTGCATGCTTCCGTTTGTCCTTTTTGGCAACAATCTTCCATGCGTCCCAGAGACCTTCTGTCGCTCCTTTGCCCTCTCTTGTCTCTGCGCCTTTCCTGGAATCGCTCTCGCATGGTTTTTCTAAGCTCTGCTTTGAATGCTTCAGGGTTTTCCTTACGCAGTTTTTGCAGTTCCTTAGCTCTTTCCGGGTCTGTTTCTTTCAGCCGATCCATGACATACTCAATTTTCTCATCTGTTAACTCAAATCGACCCATTTCACATCCTTGTTTGTCTCCGTACTGGGGGCTGCGTCCTTTCCTACCGGTCCCGGCCATTACTATCGCTGGCAGCATCACTATTACTATGGCCAAAATCAAAATTGTTCTGTGAATTGTCTTCATCTTTTTACCCTTTCCAAAAATCGTTATCAATTTCCATCAGTTCTGTTTCCAGTTCTGTTAAGTCACCGTTTCCATTGCTGTTTGCTGTTCCTAATCGTAAAGCTATCGCGTCATTTTCAATTTGGTCTATTTCCGCATTCAATACTGCCAAGTCCGCATCGTCGGTAATAATATCATCACTTTCCCAGAGTACTGCCGGCATTATCGAGGCGTACTGAATTCTTTCAGACTGCTGCTTTTCGAATAGCTTCACGCTTATACCTGCCAAAACCAAAAATATTGCAGCTACTGCGGCTACCTTATAAACCGTTTGCCTGAAAGCTGTTTTATGCAGTAGCACTGCGGTCACTTGCGCTTTTATATCAGCTATAAGTTCCTCATCCGGCTTTGGTGCAGGATTTTCGCTTAGAATTTGCTCGGTCTTGCGAATATCCTCCTCGGCTTGGCCAGCTTCTTCGGGATTGAAAAACTTCCCGAACAGTTCTTCCAGATTTTCTTCATTTCGATTATTCATAATTTTTGTTCCATCAGCTCTCGCAGTTTTTTAATTCCCCGGTGCAGTTTCGATAGCGTTGTTCCTATTGGCTCGGCTCGCATCTGGGCTATTTCCTTAAAGCTTAACTGAGAATAAAATCGTAACATTACCAATTCCTTCGTATCAGCATCCAGCTTCTCAAGCTGTCTTTGCAGATTATCAAGTTGCTCACCGTCGGATTTTCTCGGTTCTGTCGATTTTAACTCGAGTTGGCTTTTTTGTTTTTCGAGCAGTTTGCTTTGCCGTTGCTTGTCTCTGAGGTAATCATAAAAAATATTGGATGCTATTTTCCAAAGCCAACTTTCGAAAACTCCACCTTTGAAGGAGCCGATTTTCTCCACTAACTTGACAAAGAGCTCACTAAGTAAATCGTCGCTTATATTTTTGTCACCTGTCAGCCGGTAAAAATATCCATAAAGCCTGTTTGCGTATATATCAATCAGTTGCGAAAAACTCTCGGATTCACCGACTTTACATCCGCTTAATATCTTGGCTAAATTATCTTTATTTGTCATATTTAAGCGTCTTTTCTACCCTTTTAGACGGTTTATGAACCGGTTTTATTGCAAAAAATACCGAAAATGCCCCTCTTTTTTGACAAAATCACCGTAATTGTGACCAAAACTTCCGTAATTTTCGATAAAACCCCAGTAATTTCTGACCAAAACCCTTGTGATTTTTGACGAAATACCCCGTAGTTTTTTGGCTAAACCACCCGTAATTTTTAACCAAAACCCCCGTAACGCATCTCTATTGGGCTTTTTCATCTTCATCATCTATTTTCCAGCGGTCACTTTCATCTAAATCATCCATTTCACGCTGCATATATTTGAAGATTTTGTCCTGTAAAGGTGCTAATTTCTGCTGTGATTGGAGCACTTGCCGATAACTTGCCACCAGCATATCGAGGCGAATCAGTTGCCATTTCGCTATGCACTCTGTTTCCTTGATATTGACAAATGGGTCACATTTAAAGGTCCTTCGACCCTCGGTGCTAATATCGCAGAATTCACAATCTTTGCATTGTATCA
>JAGLSU010000052.1 GCA_023135935.1 Planctomycetota bacterium | reverse complement strand
CGCAGTCTTTGCATTGAATCATTTTGACACCCCGGCTTTAACTTATTGAAACTTAAGACAAATTCCTTTGCCTTTATTTACTTTTGCTCTATAATACCATATATCCTAAAGGGTTAATAGTATTTTGAAATAAAGATTTCAGGTTCATTTTTGGAGTTGTAAATGGCAAAACCAAGGCGCAGACGTAAAGTTGGCAGCAAAAAGAGACGTGCCCGATGGAAAGTAAGGCATAAAAAGAGCTGATAGCAGATAATCGCATAGTCGTAAAGTGGATGGGTCTACCCAGTGCAGCTGACGGCTAAAATAAAATGAAGCACTTCAATATAACCTTCAAACCGGATGGAAGGAAAATCTCAATTCACGCTGGTGCTACGCTGCTTGAAGCCGCGGCACAAGTCGGCATTATCTTAAACTCCGTTTGCGGTGGAAAAGGTACTTGCAAAAAATGCCTCGTGAATCTTGAGCCGGACGGCAAAGAAGTTCTCGCCTGTCAGCACCAAATCCAAAGTGACCTTGTTGTAACAATTCCTACCAGTTCCAGATTCTTTGAGCAGAAAATCCTCTCCGAAGGTATTGATACCAACCCAAAATTTCCGCCCGATATATATGAACAATATTTAGATGTGGAACCGGCGGGGCAAATTTTTGGCATAGCAATAGATGTGGGTACCACTACCGTTGTTGCCAAACTGATAGATATGAAGACCGGCGGTTGTTTAGCCACACAAGTTGCCTTTAATCCGCAGTTCAAATATGGCGACGATGTTATCTCCAGAATTGCCTATGCTGAAAATGATACTAAGTTAGCTGAATTACACAAAGTTATAGTAGACTGTATAAACAAACTCATCAAGCAGCTTTGTGCTCAGGTCTCTATAAAACCTGAGCATATATATCAAGCTTCTGTCGTTGGCAATACGACGATGAACCATATTTTTCTCAAACTACCTGTCACGCAGCTTGGTCGAGCACCATATGAGGCTTTTACTATCGACGCCAAAGACACAACACCCGAACAATTAGCTTTGCAGATAAACCCGGCTGGTAATATTCATACACCTGCTAATATAGCCGGCTTTGTTGGTTCAGATACTACCGCTGTTGCACTTGCTGTGGAGATAGATTCTGTCGAACAAACAACACTTGTCGTTGATATCGGTACGAATGGCGAACTTGTACTTGCCGCTAATGATAAGTTCTACGCCGCAAGTTGCGCTGCAGGCCCAGCTTTTGAAGGGGCACGTATAAGTTGTGGCAGCAGGGCGGTTGATGGTGCTATCGAAGCTGTTATTATAAATGGGAACGATATTGACATCGATGTGATAGGCGATTCTCCGCCGCACTCTATTTGTGGCAGCGGACTCATCGATGCCATAGCGGTTCTGCTCGATTTGGGTATCATTGACCCAACAGGAAAATTTACAAAACCGGAAAAATTATCACCGGCCATACTTAGCCGTATTATAGAACAGGATGGTAAGCTCGTTTTTGTGCTCGCCGATTCAACCGAAGGCAAGGTTATTCTCACCCAGAAAGATATTCGTCAGGTTCAGTTAGCAAAAGCTGCTATTCGAGCCGGCATCAAGCTTCTCCAGAAAAAACTCGGCCTAACAGATTGCGATATAAAACAAATCCTTTTAGCCGGTGCCTTCGGAAACTATATCCGAAGAGAATCTGCTCTGCGAATAGGCCTGCTGCCGGACGTGCCTGTTGAGTGCATTCGTTTTGTTGGCAACGCCGCCAGCAGTGGAGCACAAATGGTGCTGTTGAGTCAACAATGGCGTGAAAAAGCCTGTCAACTTGCGAAAAATATCCAGTATGTTGAAATCGCGCACGAAGCAGAATTTTCCGATATCTATACCGATTGTATGCTGTTTTAGACTTTAAAATGCTGCCAAATCAAAAAGAAAAATCTCAAACCAAATTGGTACTCGCCTTGATTGTTATTGTTTGTGCACTTGTTGTAATGACACATTGGCCGGTATTGTCTACAAAAGTATTATTTTTTGATGATGACCAGTATCTTACTGGCAATATCTTGGTGCAAAATCCCGGTTGGAAATCGGCTCAACGGTTTCTCACTGAAATCCTTGAACCGTCAACCGTTGAAGGCTATTATCAGCCGCTGACAATGATATCCCTGATGGCTGATTATGCTATGGGCGGTAGAGAAAATTACTTCACTCCGTTTCATCGTACCAGTCTTATGCTGCACGCTGCGAATACTGCGTTAATAATCATGTTTCTTTATTTATTGTTTGGTCATATATGGTCAGCTGCAGCTGTCGGTTTGCTTTTTGGTTTGCATCCTATGGTCATTGAGCCCATTGCCTGGATTGGCGAACGCAAAACATTATTAGCTGCTTTTTTTGCGCTATGGTCTTTGATTTTCTATGTTCGTTTTACTCTAACAGCTAATTGGAAACTCTTCGCAGCTTGCATAATAACTTATTTGCTTGCCTTAATGTCCAAACCGACGTCTCTGCCGTTGCCGCTGCTGATGCTTTTGCTCGACTATTGGCCGTTGAAACGATTGAAACCGAAAGCTGTTCTCGAAAAAATACCACTTCTTGTTATTGGGATAATCTTTGCGGTCATAACTTATATTTCGCAAAATCGAACCGCTGCTGTAACTTCACCTAACGAATATGGCTTTGCGCATATCATTTTAGTACTTTGTCATAACATCATATTTTATCTGTCCAAAATCGTTTGGCCGATAAATTTGTCTCCGTTCTATGCCTTCCCGAAACCACTTGCATTATCCGATACAATGATATTAACCGGTCTCATCGGCACTTGTACCCTTATTCCTTTGTTATTGGTTTCGCTACGATGGACTAAGGGTTTATTGGCTGGTTGGCTGGTTTTCTTTGTGGCCATTTTTCCGACAATGGGTGTTGTCGGTTTTACCAATGTGATTGCGAGGGATAACTATGCTTATCTGCCAGCGGTTGGATTGTTAATGGTATTAGCTTCTTTTCTTGTTTGGCTTTATAAAACCGGTAGCCGTATTAAATATCTGTTTTCCCGTCTGGCTTTGGTGGCGATAGTATTAATAGCGGCGTTTGAAGTTGTTGCTACCAGACAGCAATTGATTCTTTGGCGTGATACCGTTAGTATTTGTGAGCATGTTTTATCGCTGACACCTGATGTAGCTGAAGTACATAACAGATTGGGTACTGCTCTTAAGTTTCAGGGGAAAATTAGCGAAGCTATCGACCATCATCATAAGGCACTAAGGATAAATCCCAAATCTGTCATAGCACTTAACAATCTTGGCACAGCCCTTAGACTACAGGGCAAACTCGACGAGGCGATCGGATATTACAATCGAGCGATATTGGTAGACCCGCGTTCTGCAGAAGTCCACAACAATCTTGCTAATGCTCTTTCGCAAGAAAAGAAATATGATAGAGCAGTTACTTGTTATCGCAAAGCTATAGAAATCAATCCCGATTATCTAAAGGCGCACCACAATCTTGCGATAACTTTCCAGGCTATGGGGAGGTTTAATGAAGCTCTTTCCCATTACAATTATTCCTTAAAGTTAAAATCCAATTTTGCGCCGGCTCATTACAATTTAGGGTCATTGCTCCAATTGCTCGGAAAAAATGAAGAAGCCGTCAAGCATTACCGAGAGGCCTTGCGAATCGATCCTGATTTTGCCAAGGCACATAACAACTTAGCTAGCATACTTATAATGAGGGGGCAATTTGACCAAGCACTTAGCCATTTTCAAAGAGCGGCTGCTCTCAAACCGAACTACATTACGTCGTTAAACGGAATTGCCAGAATCTTGGCTACGAATCCGAACCCGAAAAAGCGTAACGTGGAACTGGCTATCCAGACAGCCGAACGTACTGCTGAATTGACAAATTATAATAACATAGGAGTGCTCAATACGCTTGAAATCGCTTATGCGGTTGCGGGACAATTCGAAAACGCTATAAAAACTGGCCAAAGGGAAATAGATTTAGCGTCTGCTGCTGGGAATGAAAAATTAGTCAACCAAATTCGCGAACGACAAATTAGGTATCAGAAGTCAAAACCTTAGAAATGAAATTTATACGCCAGTGGTATATCCAAACAGATATACCATGTATGCGACATATTCGCACAGCAAAACCACGCCGCTGAATCGTCCGATGGTACGACGGCTCGCCATCAAAATAAAACAGCCGGTAACTATAATCATAATCCAGTAATCGATTCCCGCCAATCTTTGTGCCAATGCGAACGGTCGAATTGTTCCAGCTGCTCCAGTGACAAGCAGAGTGTTGAAAATGTTCGACCCCACTAAATTGCCGACGGATATATCATGGTGTCCTTTAAGTGACGCAACTGTACAGGTCGCAAGTTCCGGCAGTGATGTTCCTATCGCGACAATCGTAAGTCCTATGACTGCTTTACTAAGGCCGATTCGTTCGCCGATAAACACTGCTGCTCTAACGGTCATATCTGCCCCCAGCGCCAAACCCGCTAGTCCTATGACCACAAACAATAAGCTTTTTTGTATGCTTAAGCTTTGGTGTTCTTGTGTACCTAGGTTGTTTGGTTTTTCTTTTAGTGCCATGCGCACCGTCCAAAGTATCAAAGCGGCAAATACAGCCAAAAGCGATATGCCATCTAACCGTGACAGTGACATATCGTTCAATACAGGCCACAACAATAGCCCCACCATCAGCATAACGGGTATTTCACGCCGTAGGACACGCAACGGTACCCTCATAGGCCGGATAAGCACGCACAGACCGCCCACAAGGGCCAAGTTAGCAATATTCGACCCGTAGACGTTACCTACCGCCACATCCCCCGAATTACGCAGTGCAGCCGCTATACTGGCAGCCACTTCTGGTGCTGATGTTCCCATTGCTACTACTGTAAGACCGATGACAAGCGCACTTATACCTAACCGCTCGGCTAACCCTATCGCTCCCGATACCAGAAAACCAGCGCACTTCCATAATGCCGCTAACCCTCCAGCTAAAAGTATAATTGCCCAGAGCATATTCATTTCGGAAAGTATAACCGACCACACGGCTATTTCAAGATAATTGATAATAGGGGATAACTTCAGGAAGGGGGGATTAAACCTTGCCAATTACCAGGCAGGCATTGTGGCCGCCAAAACCGAGTGAATTGCTCATCGCGTAATCCACTTTCGCCTGACGTGCTTTCAACGGAACATAATCAATTTTAAGGTCGCAACGTTCGTCCGGATTTTCTAAATTAATCGTAGGAGGAACCATCGATTCGGTGATGACTTTAGCACATATCAATAACTCGACCGCACCAGCCGCACCGAGTAGATGTCCAAGGCAGCCTTTCGTCGAGCTGATAAGCAAATTATATACATGGTCGTCAAAAACACTCTTTATGGCTGCGCTTTCTGCAAGGTCGTTTAATTCTGTAGCTGTTCCGTGAGCGTTGATATAATTTATTTTCTCTTTCTCTATGCCCGCATCAGCCAATGCCAGTTCCATTGCTTTCGCTGCGCCTTCGCCTTTACCCAAAGGAGCTGTAATGTGATACCCATCATCTGTTGCACCGTAGCCGAGAATCTCGCAGTATATTTTGGCACCGCGTTTTTTAGCATGCTCGTATTCTTCTAAAACCAAAACTCCAGCACCCTCGGAAAGCACAAAGCCGTCCCTGTCCTTATCGAAAGGTCTCGAAGCTGCCTGAATGTCGTCGTTGCGGGTACTAAGTGACCTTGCGGCACAGAATGATGCCAAACTTATAGGTGTCACTGCTGCCTCAGAGCCACCGGTTATCATGATATCGCTTTTGTTCGTTATAATATTGGAATAGGCTTCGCCAATTGCGTGACTTCCTGATGCACACGCACTTACAATACCAAAATTAGAACCTCTAAGACCATAAACCATAGCAATATTACCACTTGCGGCATTACCCATAAGCTTTGGTACACAGAAAGGGGAGACTTTCCTCGGACCTTTAGTGAGCAGTCTTCTGTGCTGTTCCTCAATCTCCATTATCCCGCCGATTCCACTGCCAATTATCACCCCAGTGCGCCATACATCTTCTTTTGAGAAATCGATGGCACTATCTTCGACTGCTTGTTTTGCTGCGGCTACGGCAAACTGAGTGAATCGGTCCATCCGTTTACTTGTACGGTGGTCGATGTGCTTGGTGGGCTCGAAGTTTTTTACCTCGCCAGCAAACCTCACCGGGAAATCAGTGATATCGAAAGATTCTACGGGAGAGATTCCGCTCTTACCTTCACACAGTGCGTTGAAAAGCTCATCGACTGATTCTGATAAGGCGGTTATGCATCCTAAGCCGGTAATAACTACTCGTCGTTTATTCATAACTAGGCTTACTTGTTATTCTCAGCTCTTGGTTTGTGCAACACTGACAATATAATCAACTGCCGCGCCGACCGTCTGGATCTTCTCAGCTTCTTCATCTGGGATGCTCATATCGAATTCGTCTTCGAATTCCATGACCAGCTCGACAGTATCCAGCGAATCAGCGTTCAAATCGTTGATGAATGAAGTATCTTTCGCTACTTCAGACTTGTCTACGCCCATTTGCTCACATATTATTTCAATTACTCTATTTTCAATTGCCTGAACGTTTACTTCTTCAGTACTCACTTGTTTTTCCTCCAAACAATCAGTGCTCAATAAGGTTGTTTTTCACGTTTATGTTTCGGCTGGTATACTACCTGCTTAATTGTTTGTCCACAAATATTTTTTTTATTTTTTTTATTGTTATCCAATCAGACTTAAATACCCCATAAAATACAGGCTTACATTGCCATTCCGCCATCTACGCACAGAACTTGGCCTGTAATGTACCCTGCGTCGTCACTTGCGAGAAATGCTATTGCTTTTGCTATATCGTCAACACTGCCGAATCTACGCATAGGTATCATTTGTTTTGCTGCGTCCTTTACCAGTTCGGGCAATACGTCCGTCATTTCCGTAACAATGAAACCTGGTGCAATGCAATTTGCTGTCACATTCTTTTTTGCTGCTTCGCGGGCTATCGATTTAGTCATTCCTATTAACCCTGCCTTGCTGGCGGCATAATTACTTTGGCCTGCATTGCCCATTACACCTGCGACTGAGCTAAGACTTATTATGCGTCCAAATTTATTGCGAATCATCGACCGTACTACAATTCGTGTTGCTATGAATGCTGCACGAAGATTGACTGCGATAACCTTATCGAAATCATCATCATCCATCTGCATCATTAGCTTATCACGGGTAATGCCGGCATTGTTTACGAGTATCCCTATTCCATTGTGCTTTGTAGCCAACTCATCCAGCGTTTTTTTCAAAGCATCAGTGTCGGTAATGTCTACACAATATGTCTCGCAGCTAAAACCTGCCTCTTTCGCAACAGCTTCAAGTTCTTTTAATTGCTCGGTATTTATATCCAAACCAGCAACGGCACGGCCTTGTTTAAGTAGTTCCAGAACAACGGCTCTGCCTATTCCTCTTGCTGCTCCTGTTACAACAGCCAGTCTTTTTTCTGACATCTTTTTTAATCTCCGTAATCTTTAGGACCCCGACAACTTTTTTACAGCATCCAAATTGCTTATATTTATGACCTTTGTTTTTCTGCTAATTCTTTTCATAAGCCCGGTCAACACCCGTCCGGGGCCAATCTCGTAGAAATTCTCTACGCCCTCAGCCAGAAGTCGTTCCATACATTTTTGCCAAAGTATTGGACAAGTCAACTGCTTTATTAATCCTTCTGCAATTTTCTCGCCAGTTTCATAATATTCAGCGTCAATATTAGCAATAATTTTGGTGTCATCTGGCGACGAAATATTCGTATTTTGCAATGCCTGTCCCAATGCTTCGGCTGCACTTGCCATTAATTCGGTGTGAAATGCACCTGCTACTGCTAACGGGACGGCCTTTATTGCCCCATATTTTTCTGCTAATTCTGCTACTCGGCCACAGGCTGTCTTGCTGCCGCTTACCACAATTTGACCGGGACAGTTAAAGTTGACACCAGCTAAGACCTCACCTTGTCCTGCTTCGTCACATAGCTGCTTTACCTTTTCTTCGTCAAGCCCGATTATGCTTACCATTGTGCCTTCCGTAGCATCTGCCGCAGCCTGCATTGCCTGCCCGCGTTTCTGTACCAGCCGTAATGCGTCTTCAAAACTAATCACGCCAGCGGCATATAAAGCCGTATATTCGCCCAAGCTAAGTCCTGCCGTCACATCTGCGCTAAGTTCTCCCGCCTCTGTCCGCAACACTTCCAATATAGCTGCCGAAGTTGCAAAAATAGCAGGTTGTGACATTGTTGTCGCATTTAGCTCTTCCGTGGGACCTTCGAAGCAAATCTTTTGCAAATTAAAACCGACTATCTCGTTTGCTTTGGCAAAAATTTCCGCTGCTGCGGGAAATGCCTCTGCAACATCTTTGCCCATACCAACAACCTGAGCGCCTTGTCCCGGAAATAAAAAAGCCGTTTTCATTATTCTTACCTTGTGAAATTAAAACTGAACTATATTAGCACCCCACGTCAAACCTGCTCCAAAAGCAACGAATATAACAATATCTCCGTGTTTTATTTTACCTCCTCGAATGCATTCGTCGAAGGCAATCGGCACCGATGCTGCTGATGTATTGCCGTATTCTGCGATATTCATAAAAACTTTTTCGCTGGGCAGTTTCAGTCGTTTCGCTGCAGATTCGATAATCCTTGCGTTCATCTGATGCGAAATCATCATGGCGATATCGTCCATGGTCAGGTCGCATTTTTTAAGGCACTTATGGATAGTGCTTACAATTCGGCGAACCGCCTGTTGATAAACTTCTCTGCCTTTAATCTGCATATATATCTTTGTCGGGTCGTCCAGTTTTTTATCCGCCGGATATCGTGACCCATATGCCTGGCAGTTCAATGCTTCCCAGCAGTTGCCGTCTGTGGACATGGTACTGTACATGATACCTTTCTGCCCGTCCTTACTTTGCTCAAGAACTACTGCTCCGGCTCCATCGCCGAAAAGAATACAACTTGCTCTATCTTGCCAGTTGGTAATTTTAGTTAAAGTTTCCGCTCCTATTACAAGGGCGTTTTTATATCGTCCGCTCTCTAAGAATTGTTGAGCTATCGAAAGACCATACACAAAGCCACTGCAAGCAGCAGACAAATCAAAAACCCATGCCTTTTTTGCTCCGAGAGCCTGTTGCACGAAAGCTGCTGTTGAAGGAAAAACCATCTCTGGTGTAATGGTAGCAACAATAATAATTTCAACTTTCTTTGCTTCAAGATTTGCTTTTTCCAAGGCATTTTTGGCGGCTTCTGTAGCCAGATATGCTGTGGTTTCCTTATCGTTAGCGATATGTCGAGTTTTGATGCCGGTTCGTGTAGTAATCCACTCGTCAGAGGTTTCTACCATTTTTGACAAATCTTCGTTTGTCAGTTTCTTGGCTGGTACAAATGAACCGTGACCGGTGATAATCGCGCGATAGACAGGAGTGTGCTCGATAACTTCCTTGTTCATCATTTGTCCTTATGTAGTTTTTTGAAGATTGCCATTTTGCAACGCTTCGCTAAATGGGCTATGTGATAAGTGTTCGACAATTTTGTCGTTTATTTTTTTTGTATGATATTTTTTGGCTGCCAAAATGGCGTTTCTTATAGTTCTGCTTTTGCTTGCTCCATGGCATATCAAAGCCGTACCATTAATACCCAGCAATGGTGCGCCGCCATATTCGTTGTAGTCATATTTCTTATAAATTCTCTTCATTACAGGTTTAAACTTCATTACAAGCAGCAACTTTTCTTTTAAAAGTTCATGCTTTATTGCCTTGAACAGTCCGTCAACAAGGCCTTCGGTAAGTTTCAGGACCACGTTGCCAACAAAACCTTCACAGATGGCGACATCACAGACACCCCTGAATATATCTCTGCCTTCGATATTACCAATAAAATTCAAATCTGAATCGGATTTCATTAACTCACGTGCTTTTTTAACGACCTCATTACCTTTTGCGTCTTCAGAGCCAATGCTCATAAGCCCAACCCGAGGGTTTTCAATTCCAAGCAGGCATTTCGAATATAAGCTAGCCATCACCGCATATTGATAAAGGTTCATTGGTTTGCATGCGATATTTGCACCTACGTCGCAAATTGTCACTGGCCCTTCGAATGTCGGAAACACCACCGCTATCCCAGGCCGGTTCACTCCAGGTAGATTTCTCATTCTCATCTGGAAAGCTGCTACACATGCCCCCGTATTACCTGCCGAAATCACCGCATCGGTTTGACCCCTCTTTGCCAACTTGGACAAGACCGCAATTGAACTTTTGACTTTTTTGCGCAGACTTTCTATTGGTGCCTCATCCATCTCAATCACTTCAGGTGCATGAACCACGCTTATGGTAGCTGCTTGTGACTTCAAAGAAGAGGGCAGGTGTGACTCTACCACTTCTTTTGGGCCTACAAGAATTACCTCGTCGCTCTCATCGAGCAATTCAATTGATTCCAGTGCGCCGGCGATGATTTCCTTTGGAGCATCATCACCACCCATGGCGTCAATCGCTATTCGCATCTTTTAGCTGCTCTCTTCCTTGCCGAGCTTCAATGTGATTTTTGGATTGACATAACCACAGTTCTCACATGCTGCGTGCGGCAGCTTGGCATGGTCACATCGAGGACAAACCGAATAGTTTGTTGCACCCAGCCTATGATGGCTGCGTCGGGTGCGAGTACGGGTTTTACTTGTCTTTTTAGCTGGTAACATTATCTACTACTCCGTATTGTCTTAACGACTATTAAATGCTAAACCACCCTAATTAGTTTAATAAAACCACTTTGTCAAGTGAAATTTAGCAGATTACAATACTCTAACAGTTCTGGTGTTTGCAATAGCTTCTCGGGAACCCTGATTTCTCCAGAAAGTTAAATCTTCTCGCATATTCAAATTGTTGAAGTTTACCATTGATATTCAAACTGAAATATTGTAAAAATAATGCAATAATTTTTTATAGGGCTGATATTGAAATTTTAGCTGTTGTTTAAGGGCCTATGGCACGCAAACGTAAAAAAATGGCTCTTTATGAGGTGATTAGCAAGAGTTCCCCTAAGTCAAGTTATGGCGAGACGTTAGGGAGAGTGCATCCCTCAGAGTCTGATGGCGAGCAGCCATCTGCAGTAGATTCAGTGTCTCCAGTGGTTGCTGGATGGCCAAAAAGACCGAAAAGTGTGCAATTTAATACCGGTAGAATCGAAATATCGATGCCGTATCAGTTGGCAATTGCTCTGCTTTTGGGTATTATACTGTTGGTTTTGGTGGTTTTTCGCCTTGGTCAAATTACTAATACGCCAGGCCAGCCGAAGGCTCTTTCAAATGTAGGAACGCAAAAGGCGGTAGGCCAGCCCAAAGCAATTATGCCAGAAAAAGTAGCTGCGGCTCCCGTATCTGCTGAAAAAACAGTACAAGCAGGGCAAAAGGGCAACAATAGAATTGTGATTCAGACATACCAGCTCAGGTCGCACTTGGAGCCGGTTAAGCAGTATTTTGCCCAGTTTGGTATAGTAACTGAAATTTTAAAAATAAATAATTGGTACTATCTGGTTACTAAAGACAGATATGAAAATCCCGAAAAGATGGAAACTGTCGGCTATTTCATGAAACAGAAGATAATGAACTTGGGCCTCAAGTATAAAGCACCACAGGGATATGAAACTTTTGGTACAAAGCCGTTCCATGACGCATACGGCAAAAGATTTGAAGATTAGTGTTTAGGAGAAGTATTAAATGTCGATTGATCGTTCATTAAAGGTTAAAGGCGCTTTGGATAGACACCGAAATGTTTTGAAGCGGGCCGAGCGTATTGAGAAGCTAAAAGAAGAAGAAATTTGGTCCGAAGGTGATTCTTTGCTGGGACTTCCGAAGGTTGCACATCGCAAAAGTCATGCGGGTCGAAAGGAAGCTAAGGAAGAAGTATTACAAGAAGGTATTGAGGCTGTTGAAGGTGCTGAAGGTACTGAAGCACAAACCGGAACTGCAGAAACTCCCAAAGCAGAAAAAGAAAGTTAAAAATTACGGATATGTTCCCGATGCCGCTTTTTGGACAATTGAAAACAATGCCAGATTGCGGCTCCTTATATGCGCTGAAATATGATGAAAAAAATCCTCGCAGATAGAACGAGTTTAATAGACGCAAGCGGCATCAGAAAAGTCTTTGCCTTGGGCGCGACTCTTCATGACCCCATTAATTTTTCGATAGGTCAGCCCGATTTCGATGTCCCCGAACCTCTAAAGCAAGAAGCGATAAAAGCCATACAAACTGGCCAAAACAAATATTCGCAGACAGCCGGTGATAGTTTCTTAAATGAGAAAATCGCTCAACAGGTAGAAAAAGAATTTGGTTGGAAAAAACCAGCAACTCTCGTAGCAAGCGGTGTAAGCGGTGCTTTGTTGCTGACGTTTATGTCATTGATTAATCCCGGTGACGAAGTAATTATACCCGACCCATATTTTGTAATGTACAAACACCTTGTAAATCTGTTAGGCGGCAAATGCATCTTTGTTGATAGCTATCCTGGTTTTGAGCTTCCTGTCGAAAAAATTGCCGACAGCATAACCGAAAAAACAAAGCTGATTATTATCAACTCGCCTTCGAATCCGACCGGTGCGGTATATTCAGACCAGCAGATAAGAGCGATTGCCGAAATAGCCGCTGAAAAAGATATACCTGTTATGACCGACGAAATATACGAAAAGTTCTGCTATGATAGCGATTGTCCAAGTATTGCCAGCTATTATGATAAGACCATTTTGATTAGGGGGTTCAGCAAAGCTTACGCGATGGCTGGCTGGAGGCTTGCCTATGTGGCGACTCACCAGTGTTTAGCCACTGTGATTGAGCAAATGACCAAAATACAACAGTATACTTTCGTTTGCGCTCCCACGCCTTTCCAAAAAGCTGCCATTGCAGCACTCGATTATGATGTCACGCCTCTGGTTGATAGCTATAGGAAAAAAAGAGACCTTATTTATGAAGGGCTAAAAGACAAATTCGAACTCACCAAACCTGCCGGGGCTTTTTATGCATTCGTCAAGGCCCCCGATGATTCGGCAACGCAGTTCGTCGAAAAAGCAATTGCCAACAATGTCCTTGTTATTCCCGGCAATGTCTTTAGTGAAAAAGATACCCATTTTAGAATAAGCTATGCTACATCAGATGAGAAAATTTGCCAGGGTATAGAGGTTCTGTCCGGCCTTGTATAAAAAAGTTTATATTTTCTTGCAATTACACAAAAACCCACTTGACCACTCAAACAAAACAAGCTAAAACTACCGCGCTATTGCAGATTTCTTTAAAAACCTCATAAGGAAGCAGAATGATTAAAGACGTAATTTTTGGTGTGGCAGGGGGCTTGGGTCTGTTCCTTTTCGGAATGGGATTGATGTCTGATGGCTTAAAGGAAGTTGCCGGACAGAAACTTAAAAACATTCTTGCTTCTCTAACAAAGCATCGTGTCATCGCTGTGATGGTAGGGGCGCTTACGACATGTCTCATTCAGTCCAGTTCCGCAACAACGGTAATGACCGTCGGTTTTGTAAATGCCGGTCTGCTCACTTTGAAGCAAGCTCTTTGTGTTGTCCTCGGTGCAAATGTCGGAACCACCTTTACTGCATGGCTGGTCTCAACATTTGGAATCGGTGCGATGAAAATTACTGCGTATGCACTTCCAGCTATTGGTATCGGTTTTCTTCTTAAAATTATCGGAAGAACACAGAAAGCCAGAAGTGTCGGTAGCATAATACTTGGGTTTGGACTTTTATTCATCGGTATTGGGTTCATGAAAGATGCTTTTGACCCCCTCAAAAGCAGTGTCCAAGTTCAGCAAGCTCTTATCTGGCTCGGACAGAATCCGCTGTTAGCTGTTTTAGCCGGTGCTATCCTTACAATGGCGCTGCAGAGCAGTTCCGCTTCTATTATGATAATACAGGTCCTTGCGTTCCAGGGTGCTTTTGGTACTGATTGGGATTTGGTTCTGCGGGTTACTATTCCTTTCATCCTCGGCGACAATATTGGCACGACAATTACCGCGCAACTGGCGGCTCTTCAAACTTCTCGCAATTCGAAGAGAACCGCTATGGGCCATACAATATTTAATGTCTTGGGCGTTGCATATATTTTGCCATTGGCATGGACAGGGCTGTTTGGAAGAATGGTCACCTCCATTACTCCATGGCAGTTGTCACAAACCACAATAATGGCCGAGATGGCTTTCGCACATAGCTTATTTAATATCTTCAACACTATCTTGTTTCTGCCGATTATCGTATGGTTAGAAAAAATAATTATGAAAATCATGCCAGTTACACAACAGGAACTGATGGAAAAACCAGTTGTACTCGAAAAACATCTTCTTAACACCCCCGTAATTGCTCTCGAGCAAGCCAAAAGAGAAATTATTCGTATGGCAAGAACCTCGAGAAAAGCCCTCAGACGTTCTGTAAATGGAATTATTAACGATGACAGAAAAATGCTTGCTTCCACACGTCAAACGGAAGATTTTATCGATGAGTTTCAGTCTGAAATCACAATATACCTTTCGGCCCTTTCGCAGAGAAATTTATCAGATGTAGTGTCTACCGGATTGCCCGTTCTTTTACATACCGTAAATGACCTTGAACGTATCGGTGACCATGCCGTCAATATAGTTGAAATCGCGGAACGTAAAATCGAGCAAAAACTGGTCTTTAGCAAACAGGCACTTGAAGAGACTAACCAGATGCGAAAAGAAGTTGACCAGATGTTTGATTTTGTCATAGAAGCTTTGGAAAATAATGATATCAATGCCGCAAAGTCAGCTTTAAGTAATGAAGCTAATCTTAACAAAATGCAGATGGATTTTCGTCGCAGTCATGTCCAGCGAATGACTGACGGAGTTTGTACTGCCATCGCAGGCCTCATATTCATAGACATGGTTGATAATGTCGAAAAAATCGGTGACCACTTAACCAATATCGCTCAATCTGTAATAGGGGGGTTGCAGTGGGAAGGTGTGGAAGCAAAAACTTCTCCAACTTCCTGACTTTAGGTTGCCAACAGGGCAATATAAAAGTAGAATTCCGAATATGAATAATCCACTTCGGACAATTATAGTTACTTTGTTATTGCTGATATTGCTACAAGTTTCATCTCTAAATGCCCAACCTGAAAATCTCGACTTGCAGCCGCAAACCGAGGAAATAACCCCCTGGATTATTCCCTGCAAAGATATGGTTGACAGGGGGCTTTACGAATCCATAAAACGTCGAACCAAAACGGCATTGGATTCTGGTGCAGAATATGTAATTTATGAAATCGATACCTATGGCGGAGACCTCTTTTCTGCCTTTGATATCTCCAACTACTTTTTGCACGAAATTAATCCAGAGACACACACGGTTGCATACGTTTCCAAAAAAGCAATCTCCGCAGGTGCTATGATAAGCGTTGCCTGTGAAGAAATCATAATGAAAGAGAAAACTACTATTGGTGATTGTGCGCCGATTCAGATAGGCGGAAAACTTGAAGGAGTCCAGCGGGAAAAAGTGGAAACCGTCACACGCGCCGCATTCGTCAATTCCGCTGAAGCCAACGGCTATCCTGAAGCGTTGCTAAAAGCAATGGTGACGATGCAAATCGAGGTCTACAGAATCAAAAACATCAAAACAGGCCAATATGAGTTTTTCGAAGGTGACAGACTTCCAAAAGATAAAAAACGATACGATTTGGAAAACAAGGAACTAATCGTAAAAGGTGACGAGCTCTTAACACTTACTGCTTCGCAGGCTGTTGAATACAGTGTGGCGAAAACTCAGGTAAAAAACCTGGAAGGGGCCCTCGATTTTTTAGCCGAACGTGATGGTGTCACATTCGCAAAACCGGTTGTTCTTCATACCACCTGGTCCGAAGAAATGGTGCGATGGATAAATTCCCCGACAGTAATGGGCATACTTGTTATGCTCGCGATGCTGGGAGTGTATATGGAGCTTAATACGCCCGGCGTTGGTTTACCCGGCCTTGTAGCTGTCATTTGTATCGTAATCATAATCGGTAGCAAATATCTCACCGGTCTGGCAAACTGGGTCGAAGTGGCCCTGTTCGTTACGGGCTTGGTTTTACTTTTTGTAGAAATTTTCATTACTCCGGGATTTGGACTTATAGGAGGTACGGGTATAATTTGCATACTCGCCGGTCTATTCGGCATGTTAATAAAAAATCCACCCGACAGAATACCTTGGCCGCAAACCCAAATCGATTGGCAGTTATTCAATGATGGCGTAATTAGTTTGGCTATTGGTCTTACCGGCTTTGCAGTTCTGGCGTGGATGTTGGCGAAATATTTACCTAAATCGAAACTCGAATTCCTCAGTGGACTTATTCTTGTGCCGGTTGCGAAGAAGGGCGGCCGAGCAAAAATCAGCATGACCGCTCCGCCTGAAACTAAAACAGTACCCGTAAATATCGGCGACATTGGCGAAGTCATTGCAACTTTAAGGCCTGCTGGAAAAGTCAAATTTGGCGATGCCGTCGTAGACGTTATTGCCGAAGCTGACTTCCTCGAAAAGGGCGTCGAAGTTGAAATAATCGAAATTACCGGCAATAAAGTGATAGTTAGAGCCGTAAATTCTATGGAGGGTTAATTTATGGATTGGTGGCTTGTTTTTGCTGTTTTCCTGTATTTTGTTTCTGCTGTCTTAATTGTAGCAGAAGTATTCGTACCAAGCGGAGGTCTGATAAGTATCTGTGCGCTCGCCTGCTTGATAGGGGGGCTGATGATTTTTTTCCACAGCAGTTCTATCGCAGGCTGGGTCGGAATCGTCGTCGCCCTTGTTATGATTCCGCTGGTATTAGTAGTTACTTATAAAATATTTCCTAAAACAAAATTCGGCAAAAGCGTTACTTTATCTCCACCGAATCGCCAACCCGGTGATGCCATCCCCGACACGCCTGAATTAAAAGAACTGCTCGGTGCCGTCGGAATTGTCACGACTCCTTTGAGACCCGTCGGAATGTGTGACTTCGATGGCCGCAGAGTCGAATGTGTTGCCGAAGGCGGATACGTCGATAAGAATAAAGAAATCAAAGTTATCCACGTGCAGGGCACTCAGCTTACTGTTCGTGTGGTAGAAGAAAGTTAATGAAAGGACAAGAAAATGTATAGCTTAGTAAATATGGTACTCGCACAGGAAAATCCGGGAAGAGTCGTCGTTATGATATTTTTAACTGTGGTTATTATTACGGCCTTACTGGGTTTCCTGTTGTTTTTAAAGTTCTTCAGGTTGTGGTTGCAAGCCAAACTGTCTCGTGCCGATGTCAAATTCTCCGAACTTATTGGTATGTGGCTAAGAAGAGTCGACACCATGACCATAGTGCGCTCTAAAATCACCGCCGTACAAGCCGGACTGACACTGACAACACGTGACCTGGAAAGTCATTTTTTGGCTGGCGGCCGTGTCCCTAATGTCGTTCGAGCGCTTATCGCCGCAAACAGAGCTAATATTGAGTTATCCCTTAAAACCGCTACCGCCATCGACCTTGCAGGCCGTGACATTCTTGATGCGGTGCAAACGAGCGTTAACCCCAAGGTTATTGACTGCCCTGACCCCGCGAAAGGCAGAGATACCGTAGACGCAGTCGCTCAGGATGGTATCCAGTTAAAAGCAAAGGCCCGTGTTACGGTTCGTGCAAATATCGAACGCCTTATTGGTGGGGCGACCGAAGAAACAATCATTGCCCGTGTTGGCGAAGGAATTGTCACCACTATAGGTAGTGCCACTACCTATAAATCTGTTCTCGAAAACCCTGACAATATCTCTAAATCCGTTTTGGGGAAGGGCCTTGATGCAGGCACCGCCTTTGAAATTCTCTCTATTGATATTGCTGATGTTGATGTGGGTACTAACGTTGGTGCACAACTGCAAGCCGCACAAGCCGAAGCCGATATGCGACGTGCAAAAGCTGAAGCGGAAAAACGCCGTGCCATGGCTGTCGCCCGTGAGCAGGAAATGAGGGCACTCGTGGTAGAAAATGAATCAAAAGTCCCGCTGGCTATGGCTGAGGCCTTCAAGAAAGGTAATCTCGGCGTTATGGACTATTACAAAATGAAAAATATCACCGCTGATACCTCAATGCGGGAATCAATTGCAAAACCGAAAAAGAAAGAATAACCCGAGAACTTGAGTATGTGTTATTTAACCCAATTAATCTTGGCTGCACGAAACGGCGACGGTAATGGTGCCGACTGGATGAATATCTTAGTGCTTGTAGTACTTGCCGCTTTTTATGGCCTCGGAGGCATACTAAAAGCAAAGGCAAACAAGTTGGAAGATGAGCAACAGCCGGAGCAGCCAGAGCCAGCACATAAGCCGCCGCACCCGCAACGTAGAAAGATTAACCGTCACAAGCCGTCTGTCCGTAAAATTGCCCCTCAGGCAGAGCCCGCGGATAGACTTCTTACGTTAGAAGTTCCTGAATTGACTCCAATAAAAGAAACTGAACAGCAAACCGTTGCTGAAACTCTGTTTGATTTCGATGATGCTGACGGACTGAAAAGGGCGATTCTGTACTATGAAATTTTAGGCAAACCACTGTCACTTCGCGATTCGTGGTAATAGATACCACAAACATCCCTGAATAAGAAACCGTTGATAGCTGAAATTAATACAACACCTAACGTCCCATAAGGTATGTTATGTTTCATTCAGTGATAATGTGTTTTTAGGCGGGTTTTAGCTTTTTAGGCCATACCGGGCGAAAATGGCCAATGCATGCTGATTGCCTGGTTAGTTGTAGCGGAAAGGTTATCCCACATTGCTGTTGCCCTGTCTAACATCCCCAAATTCTGAAGAACTATCGATATATTGACTGTTGCATCTGAATTACTAAAGTTCTCTTCCATGTAACGCTCAAGATTAATAAGTGACGATGCGAATTTTACTCTGTCACAATAAAGCAAAGCTGTCTTGTAATGAAGTTCTAAAGTTTCTTTATCAAAACACTCAGGCCCGACGATTTGCTCCAATGCCGGCTCTTTCCGGTCCGTTTCGTATAAACATACCGCCAATTTGCTCTTGGCTCGCGTATAGGTGGGATTTATCTCCAAAGCCGTCTGGAACGACTTAACAGCATCTTCTATCCTGCCAACGCTCATCATTAACACACCAAGCCTGTAATGTAAGTCCGGATTTTGCGGCTGACGGGCAATCTGGCTTCTGTGGGCCTTAATAACGGCTTCGGTAAGTTCAGGAGAATTTTGCGGATTCTCGAACGGAGAACCTTCCCCCAGACCCATTTTGAACTGCAGGGTCGCCGTCTCAGCGAATAACAATGAACTGTTTGGCTGTATCGCCGCAGCAAGTGACAATACCGCAAGCGCATCCGATATACTGCCAGCCGATTTCTGGGCAATTGCCAACCCTATGTATGCATCAACTATTTGGTCATTTATTTCCACTGCGCGATTAAATTGCTGTGCAGCAAGCCTTAGTTCGTGCATTTGCAAATATTGCGTTCCGAGTTTTATTGTTGCTTCCAGAGAATCCGGGAAAATGCGAATCGATTCCTGATATTGCAGAATCGCTTCGGTTTCATTGCCCAACAGGGCGAGAATCTCCGCTCGCTTTACGCCTAAATATGTTTTTTCGGGTTCTTCTTCCAATAATTGCTCAACATGCTCCAATGCCTCATGGATTCGATTCTCGGCAATAAGCTGGTCGATATCTTCATCTTCGGGGTGAAAATTGTCCGGATGTATCAGAATAGCCGTATTAAACATTTCTATAGCTGGGGCATATTGACCATTAGCTATATACAGGTGCCCTAACGTCACGAGTGACGATATATCATCCGGATATTCGTTTCTCAGCAGTTCGTATTCCTGTATGGTTTTTTCCAGCTGACTGTTTTTAAAATATATTGCCGCCAACCGTTGCCTTGGAAGCTGCAGATAGTTTTTGAACTTTAAACAGTCCTGATAGAATTCAACGGCCTGAGATTCCTTGCCGAGCCGTTCGTAACAATACCCGAGTGCATAAAGTGCCATCGTATTATTTGGCTGACGCATATAGACCGAATTCAATTCCTGCACCGCCTGCTGCAATTGGTTCTTACTGATATGTATTGCTGCGGCTGCTAATCGCCCACGTGCGCATGAAGAATTGTCAAAAAGATACAATCTGAGTTGCTCTTCGGCGGCCTCTATCTTCTTATTGCCCACCAACTCGACAATTTTGTCTAATCGTTGTACTTGTGCGGGGTCGATATTGCGTTCGTGGTTTTTAACTGCATCCAACCAGAACCATATCAAATCGGCTGTATCTACAGTGATTCCCCTGCCTATGATTTCAAGTAGCTTGCTCATTCACCCATCACCGAATAAGTTAAAAATTTGTTTATCCTACGCTATTAAAAGGTATCGACTATTGACCCAAGCTGGTTAATCCCAGTTCGGGCAATTACTTACTTAACCTTTTATTTTGCACAGTGGGTGTGGCGATTGTGTCTGATGTAGGGATTGTTGTGATTTTAGAGGCGAGTTCTCGGACTCTATACCCCCCTGCTAAAGCAAAAATCAGCTTTTTCGTCAATAAAGCTGACCCGCAAAGGCCGTAAAGACCGCAAATTCAAATCACTCTATAGATAGTATGAATTGAAAATCTTATTTTGTTTTATTGGCTTGTGCTTCTATCTCGCGCAAATATGCTAATGTCCGCTCGAGCTTGTCAGTTAAGTGTTTCAGTTTCAGCATAGTTTTGACACGTGTTAGAAGTTCCAGCTTATTTACCGGCTTACTCAAAAAGTCATCTGTGCCGGAATCGATTCCTCGTTCGATGTCACCAAATTCGTTAAGTGCCGTTACCATTATTATTGGAATGTCACTCGTCTGCGGGTCATTTTTCACCCTCTTGCAAACTTCGAATCCGCTCATCTTGGGCATCATAATATCAAGCAAAATCAAATCAGGTTTATTTTTAGCTATCATCTCCAGCGCCTGCGGGCCGTCATATGCCGCAACTGTCTCACAGTCCAAATTCTCCAGGTATGCCTGCAGCAATTCAAGATTCTGCTGATTATCGTCAACAACCAGCACTACCGGCG
>JAGLSU010000051.1 GCA_023135935.1 Planctomycetota bacterium | reverse complement strand
AGCGACATCATTATTCGATGTTCAACGTTGGATGTTCGATGTTCGATGTTCATCTTTTAAAACAACCCTGCACGGTATAAATGTAACCTATTTTCATTCAGCTTTGAGCTTTCAGCAATTCATTGCCGTGCCGCCAGTGCAAGTTCAAGGGCATGGGCTGCGTTCACGTGCCCGGGCTCTAATCGGAGCGCCTTCCGAAAATGGGCGATGGCCTCGGCCATTCGTCCCTGGATGGCCAGTGCAATGCCGAGATCACTGTGCGCATCGGGATAACCCGGGTAATTTTGCAGTGATTCCCGAAAAAGCGGAATCGCCTCCCCAAGCCTTCCCAACCGAACCAATACGGCGCCAAAATTTTTATATGTCTTTGGATTCTCAGGATCTATCTTCAGTGCCGCCGAGTAATGTTTTACGGCGTCATTCAATTTCCCTTGTTTAGCAAGGACATTCCCCAGGTTATTGTGTGCACCGGTATGTTTCGGATTAAGCCGCAACACTTCCAGGTAGTGATAAATCGCCTGTGAGGGTTTGTCCAGATTACCCAAAGCATTGCCGAGGTTATAATGAGCAACAGCACTATCGGGATATAATCTCAGTGCCTCTAAATAGTGGGTTATGGCTTTTTCAAATTTTCCCTGTGTTGATAGGGTATACCCCAGGTTATTGTGTGCCACCGGGTTGTCGGTCGTCACCGCTAAGGCACGGGAAAACAGTGCAACACTGTTTTCCCAATATCCTACCTGCCGCCAGGTGGTTGTTATTAAGAGCGACAGAAGAACCCCGGCCGAAGCGGTAAGCCACACTTTTTTGATGCGGCGCCTGGCAGAAAATTCCGAAATTCCCCAAGCGGCGATCATGAACAACCCGATGAGCGGCAAATAGGTATACCGATCCGCCATTGCCTGCGATCCGACCTGCACCAGGCCGATTACCGGAACCAGCGTTCCCAGATACCACAACCAGCCGACGACGGCATACGGGCGTTGCCGTGCACCCTTTATCACCCCAAAAGATATTGCAGCCAGCAGCAAAAATGCGCCGGCAACCTGCCATCCGGGCATCACGGAAGGAAACGGATAAAAGACCGTCAATTCAAACGGCCACACCATTTTTCCGATGTATTTCGTATAGGAAAGGAGTGCATTTGCAACTCTCTCACCAAACGGGTAAACCGCTGCCGAACCGATTGACCCGCCGCGTTGCTGCGCTACGAGGGTGACCGCACTTGATGCCGCCGATAAAAGAAAAAACGGTATTTTCTCCCATACTGCAGGATACGATATGGGTCGTTTTCCGGTTTGATGAAAACGGCCGAGGGGCCAATAATCCAGCAGCAGCAATACAAACGGCACAGTTACGAGCATCGGCTTTGTCATAAGGCCGAGCGCAAAGGCCAGGAGTGTCAATAGATACCGGCCGAGACCCGGACGTCTGACATAATGCAGATATGCAATCATTGTTAAGAACCAAAAGACGCTGCTGAGCACATCCTTTCGCTGGGATATCCAGGCAACGGACTCTACGTGCAGCGGATGAAGTGCAAATGCGGCTGCGACAAATGCGCTGGGCCAAACAGCACCGGTCATTCGTTTTAGAATAACAAACAGCAACAAGGTATTGGCTATATGCAGCAACAGATTGGTCAGATGGTGCAAGCCGGACTTGAGGCCAAACAGGTTACAGTCCAGCATGTGACTCAGCCAGGTCATCGGATGCCAATTGCTGGCATGGGCTGCGGTAAAAGCCCATGTAATAGATTTGTTTGTCAGTCCCACTCTGACGTATGGATTTTTGGTTACATAGTCACCGTCATCGTAGCTGACAAACTCAAACTGGCGCACCTGCTCGAAGGCAATAATAGAAGCTATTGCCAACACGATACAAATCCAGAAAACGCACTGTTTGTCGCGTGATTGGTTCATACAATATTTCCATTAAATATTGTCACACTGCGAGTATATCATATCTATTGTGTTTTAGCAGCCAATTCCGATGCTTTTCGGGTCATCTCCGCCGCCAATTCAGTTTTGCCCTGCTTGTAATAGACATTGCTTAAATAATAGTAAGCTTCGGGGCGGTCCGGTTCGATATTCGAGGCTTTCTCAAAATGTTTCGCCGACTCGTCATATCTACGCAGACGCATCGTAGCCAATCCCATGTTAAGATTGACATTGTACCGATTCGGTTTTATCCGCAGAGCTTTTTCAAAAAGCTCAAGGGCTTCATCGATTCTGCCTTTTGCCAGAAGCGCCATACCCCCATTATTAAGGGATTCAAAATGTTCCGGGTCAATCTGTAAAGCCTTTTTGTAATTTTCTATAGCTTCATCAATTTTTCCCTGACGCGCGAGCATATACCCAAGATTACAACGTGCATCAGCAAAATCAGGTTGGACTTCCAGTGCCTTTTTGAAATGTATGGCAGCTTCGTCGTACTTGCCGATAGTGGCGAGGTCAACACCCAAACTGTTATGAGCATAGGGGAGATTGGGGACTATTCGCAGGGCCTCGGTAGCATAGGCGATGGCCTGGTCGATTTTACCCTGCTGGCGCAAGGGTTTTATCAGAGAAAAGTACGCAATATAATTATCTTCTGTCACATTGAGCGCATGTTCGAAAACAGTTCGGGTATTACGCCAGTGCCGCAACTGGGAACAGGTACAAACCGTCAAGGTCGAAAAGATTGCTGCCGCCGACATAGCGAGTATGATTTTTTTGTACCGCAATTTCGATAAAAGGTCACTTGCGCCCCAGGCAATAATTATGAACAGGCCCACAAGAGGTATATAGGTGTATCTGTCGGCCAAGGCCTGGTCACCTACCTGGACCAGCCCGATGACCGGCACTAAAGTTCCGATGAACCACAGCCAACCCACGGCTAAATATTTATAATAGCGAGCTTTCCAGAACACCCAGACAGATATACTTATCAGTACGGCTGCGGCAATGACGGCGTGTAACATTGAAACTTCGCCAGTCGGGTGCGGATAGAAAATTGTCAGTCCGCTTGGCCAAAACATTTTTTCAATGTATTTCGCATAGGCGATTAAAGCGTTAGCTGTACGAGTTATCAAAGGAATGGTTCTCGTGGCTACTACGGCACCGGCGGTACGCTGAACAAGAAAAGTAGTGACGCTTGAAGCTATCATTAAAATAAACAAAGGGATTTTTTCAACGATTAATTTTTTAATGTCTTTGAATCTGCCTAAAGGCCAATAGTCCAAAAGCAAAAGCACAAACGGTAGCGTCACGAGCATTGGTTTTGCCATAAGTCCCAGGGCGAAAGCCAACAATACCAATAAATATCGCCCCGCACCGGGACGTTTGACGTAAGAAACATATGCCATCATCGTAAGGAACCAAAACATGGTACTTAGAACATCTTTGCGTTCCGAGACCCATGCGACAGACTCGACATGAAGAGGATGAACAGCAAAAGCAGCTGCGACAAATGCGCTTGCCCAAAGCGCACCGGTCATTCGCTTAAAAACGGCGAAAAGCAACAACGTGTTGATTATGTGCAGTATCGCATTGGTCAGATGGTGCATACCGGCGTTTAAGCCGAATAATTGGCAATCGGCCATATGCGACAGCCAGGTTAATGGATGCCAGTTGCTGGCGTAGCCGGCAGTAAAGGCCCAGGTGATACCATCACGGGTAAAGCCAGCAGTGACATTTTTGTTTGCGGTAACGTAATCTATATCGTCGCGACTTATAAAATCGAAGCTGTGCACCTGCCAGAATACCGCAAGCGTAACTAATGCCAACGCCAGGTAAATAAAAAGAATATGCAGTTTGTTTTGTGATTGTTTCATCAGCAAGAAAAAAAATTATCGTTTTCGGTGAATTACAACTTTCTCTTCATCTTTGACCGTGCGGAATTCATGGCGATATGGACTCGGTCTGTTTTCCCATAGAATATCCGGGTAGTCTATCACTATTCTTTCGTATTTATACGGTGATATGTTTTGGAGGAAATAACGTTTTACTTTAAGGTCGGCTTTGCCGGAGTGGTATTTACGAACGATGACCCAATCCGCCTGCAGAGCGGGTGTAAGGTCTTCGCCTGTCAGCCCGCCAATAATTCTTAAATTAGTATAAAATTTCAAAGGCATATCGCCATACGTTATGGCAACGGTGTCATCATCATCGGCATTTTCGTTTAGAAATTTCACCATTCCTTCGATTGGGCCATCATAGTCATGCGTTATTTCTTCGATATAATCGAAGAAATTGAGGTGTTCTATGCCCTTGGCATTGGCTTGAGTTTTTCCGCGTTGGTAATCAACGAAGAAAACGGCTGCAAGTAGAATCACAATTACTACGGTCGCTGTTTTAAAATATGGTCTTATAGCCGAGGTAATAATAATCGCAGCGATTACACAAAACACAGGTATCAACTGGGTTATGTATCTGAGGAACGGGCGCGGGCTTACAATTAGCAATCCGATGATAGTAAGTACTATGAACAGAATTAATAATAACAGGTTTTTCCATAGGAAGGCACTGTCCACGGTAACCGCTTTGATTATCTTGTCCTGCTTCCAAAGAAGGGCCTGTGCAACAGGTATCAGCAACAGGAAAAACGGGAAGATGAAATAATGGATATAACGAAAATAGGCTGCTAAAAACGGACCTGTTCTTCCTGTAAAAAGGTGGGAACCAAAAAAGTCCATATTCCCCAATTCTGAAACCCACATAATCCACGGAATATTCACCAAACTAACAATCGCACATAATGCAAATACTCTTAGCAGAATATTTCTATGACATAACAAGGCATGAACGAAAACGGTTACCAACATCAAGGCACAAAACAGGTGGTTGCAGTGAAAAAGCAATATTCCGGAAATTAAAAAGATGATTGTGCCCGTTTTTTTCTTTTCAAGCAGTATCATATAGCCATACAGACTCAGCAGAGAGAAAAACGCAATCAATGAGTAGTAGCGGCATTGACGAGACAGCAGCAGAAATGGTACCGACAACATAAGCAGGACGGTCGCGACCGAGGCGGTTTTCATGTCACGGGTGACAGACTTGGCAAAAAAGTAAGTCAACATTATCGTAGCGATGCCAAACAGTGCAAACGGAAGTCTTGCGGCAAACGCATTTAAACCGAAAAGCTTAAAAGATAATGCTGTCAGGTAGAACGGGACCCACGGGTGCCATTTCCATATATAATCCTGACCATATTCATTTTCAGATTCGGCAGAGAAAGAGTTTTTGCCATCGTAGCCGAGAGGAACTCCATGCGAAAGAATCGTTTTGCTGACAAGTGCGGTTTGCGCTTCGTCCTGCCAAAGATATCGATTGCCAAGATTCGCCAACAGTAATATCGACGACAGCACCAAGGCTATAATGAGAAAAATACATTCTTTTTTATCAATCAACTTTAGCACTATTCGAATCCTATTTTTCAGACTTTTCAATTTCGAATACGACTAACTCCTGGTCTTCGAATACAGGCGAGCCAAAAACCTTCCTGTACATCCGGTTCAAATGAAGCACCGGCGTATAGAATAAATCGATACTGGACACATAAATCGGAGCCGGGTTGGTATCAGAGACAGGTATAACTTCCATGGCCCAGTATTTCTTATGCAGGACAACGTAGTTGGCTCGACTTTGTTTTATCGCTTCGATATTCATTATATCGACCATATTCGCGAATTTCAGTTTGCTTTTATCTGTCATACGCGTCATAGGATAATCGAGGGCCGACGCGTCAAAAACAGACCCGTATTTTTCCTCCGAAACACCGTAGCCCTGAATTTTGGGGTCCGTAATGTATCCGACAAGCACTCGCTTTTTATGAAAGTGCTGATAATAGTAGAGGTAATTATTATGGTCAATTATATCCATGGGGTATTCAATAATAGCTGTGATGTTCGGCTGTTTCAAAAGCCAGGAATAAAAACTCGGCAGGTTTTCTTCTTTCATAATAAAGCCGGACGCTATATCGCTGGTATAAGACTGCTGCCAATTCAATGTTTCGTAAGATTCCTGAAAAGCCGAGTGGTTCGTAAAGTTATTGGGGCAGGCGTAAGTTTGCGCCAAGGGGCCTTTAAAAAACAGTGTTGTCAGGAAAATCGCAATTATAAGGTTCGACACAATATCATAACCTCGACTTTTCATGACCGCAGTGGATTGGAGATATCCTAAAATACTTTCGACACCTATTGCTACCAGTAAAAAACTTATCGGGAACAGCGGTATGACATATCGTGAAATTACAATCGGAGCATGGATGCTGTCCGGTCTGGTTATCACCAAAGCGGCAAAATATAGAATCGCCGTCGAGACGAAGACACCTGCCAGCAACGGTTTTTGCTTTAACAGCCGAACCAATCCGAATACAAGCAACCCTAAAAACAGAATTACTATATATCTATTCGCGGTTCCGCTTAACATAGACGCAAAACCCGCCAGTGACTCGACGGTCATTTCGCCTGCCTTTGCCGGTAGATGTGTCGGACCTTGCATTAAAGGCGGCATAAGAAACACCGCTAACAATATAACGGTACCGGCTGCTACTAAAGCGAACGCCGGCAAAGTCGGTACGATTCGCAGCCGTTGGCTGTCAAGATGACCGGATTTTTGTATGAGCTTGACGGCAAAGATATAACCTAAGGGCACAACAACCGCGATTATCGCAAACAGATGAAAATAAACAGCCAAAACGCCGGCGATTACATAAATCACAGCGAACTTACGTCCCTGACCCGTGACCCATAAATACAGAGACAAAATGGAAATGAACGCGAGGAACACAACGACGCTATAGGGGCGACAATTGCGGCTGTAAAAAATCAGAAAGGGAGAAATCGCTAACAAAAAAACGAAAATAATCGTGGTACGACAATTCGATATCCTTTTGACAAGAACCGGAAAGGCAATCAGACTAAAAATGCCCGCAGCAAGTGACGGAGCCCTGAGTGAAAGTTCCGACCAGCCGGCTACCTTGAGTAAAAACAGATGATACAAGTTCATCGGGATACTCGTGGCGCCGATACCGGCGAAATGAGTGTAAATATAACGAAATGTATTATTGAAAGTATAATTCAAGCCGTGCCATTCATCATCCAATAACATCTGCTGCGATATCATGTACAGTCGCAGAACAGTTCCGACTACCGATGCTACGATGATGAAAAACCAAAAATTTTTCGACGACTCACTAATTGTACGCATACTTCCGGCTCTTTCGATTTCACAAAACATGGGTATGGCAGAAAATAGATAACCACAATAATGAGTTGTTTAGATTTGCCATTGCTTTAAAAGACTATCTACGAATTTGAAAGCTCTTATCATACACACATCTATATCCATATACATAAACTCGCCGCACCTTCCGAGTGTCGCAAGTGAAGGATATTTTTTCAGAGAACTCAAAAGTTTGTTTAGATGCTCGGCATAATTTTTTCGATAAATCGGATACGCGTTTGGTTCCTTGACAAGGAACAGCCGCTTTACATCGCCGGGGCCGAGAAAACCATCTTCAGCCAAGCTGCCGATACACATATCGAAAAGCTCTTGCTTAGATGCAGTCCATGCGGTACTACCGGGCAGACAGGGAATTTCTACCTTTATAACATTTTCGCCTTCCGGGCTGGTCTGCGGGCTGAACTCGTTCATCTCGGAGATACGATTATACGGTCGGTCAAGCATGTACATATAGCTGCAACCCAATACATTCTGCTTCTCCGTGGACATACCCAATACCGCCAGTGACCTGTAATCGAGTTTGTCGGCTGAGGCGAGTGCTTCCGTATCGGGTGCAGGCTTTAGCATTTTCACCAGAGAAGGAATTGGTATTGTCGAGATTACATAATCGGCTTGTATTTCTTTGCGTCTGCCTTTGGCTTTATAAGTAACGCGCATTTTTCCACCGTCCAGTTTGCTGACACCGGTTACCTCGCAATTCAGATGAACTTTACCGCCCAATTTTTCTACAGTGTCGGCTATCCTTTCCGAAATTTCGCCAAAACCAGTTTTTGGATAATAGGTCGGCAGCATCTCACGCTCGATAAGTGAGGCATTCTTTTTTGAAATGCGCCGGTGCAATAAAAGTTTCAGCGTATTGAAGAAACTCATCTTCGTATGAGTCGGAATAGAGCGCGATGAAAGGTCCTTGCACGAAACTTTCCAGAACTGCTCGGTATAAGGTTTAAAGAAACTGAGATATAGATATTCTCCGAAACTTGCAATCGCCCAGTCTTCAACTGTTTCTTCGGCTGTGCCGAGAGTTGTATTGCGACGAGGAAATAATTTGCTCTTTAGATAACTAAGTACTACTCGAACACTGGCTACCGGCCCCATCTGCATCAGAATACCTCGCGGCGTTAATGGGTAATCGAGATATTTGTTTTTGAAGAAGAACTTAACGGTCCTTGGGGTTGGAGCTAAGGTATAGTCAAAAAGCTTGAGGACATCTTCGATGACCCATTGCTCCTCGGAAAAAAACGAATGCGGCCCCATGTCGAGGTTGTAGTCGTCCTCTTTTACCGTCTTGGCTAAACCTCCGACGCAGTTGTCGGTTTCAAGCACATCCACCGAAACGCCCTTCGAGGCCAATTTCCACCCTGCCGCCAGACCCGAAACGCCGGCACCTAAAATAACTACATGTTTGGCCAAAACAAACTCCCAAAAAAAATACTTAACCTGAATCTGCTTCTATAGTTACGTAGTATCTTCTTCGTCTATCGAGGCAAACGAGTATAGCATAAAATATAGGGAAAATGCCAGCGAAAATCCTTTGCGTGCCGCAACCTTACTTTATCGCCCCCAAACCCAATTTCATCCGATAATTTCGAGCAAGGCACTGTCCCTTTAAGGACCTATGGGAAATCAGTTTCGTTTTTGATAAATCACTACTTTATCTTCGTCTTTTACTGTGCGGAATTCGTGATAATCCGGACCAGGCCTGTTCTCCCACAGAATGTCCGGGTAGTCTATTTCTATCCTCCTGTATTTACTTAGGGGTATGTTCTGGAGGAAATAACGTTTCACTTTGAAGTCTCCCCTCGCGGCATTGTACTTGCGAATGACAACCCAATCCGCCTGCAGACCGGGTGAAATATCTTCGCCTGTCAGCCCACCGTAAATTCTCATGTTCGTATAAAACTTCAAAGGCATATCTCCATATGTTATTGCCACGGTGTCTTTGTCACTGCCGTTTTCATTGAGATATTTTGCGATACCCTCGATTGGACCATCATAGTCATGCGTTATCTCTTCGATATAATCGAAAAAGTTCAAATATCTCATGCCGCTATCGGAGTTACTTGCCCCCTGTCGATAGTTGATAAAGAAAAACACTGCGAATAATACAGCGATAATTGTAACTGCCCTTTTAAAATACGGCTTTACCGCCGATGTTACAATCACAGCGGTAACCACACAAAACACGGGTATCAGTTGGGTCATATACCTAAAGAACGGCCTCGGCCCCATAATTGACAGCGGTACGATAGTAAAGATAACAAACAAAATTAATAACAACAGGTTTTTCCATAGAACAATGTTTTCCGAAATAGATGTTTTGATACTCTTGCGCTGGGGACTAAGTAAATACCTGCCCAGAGGAATCAACAGCAGAAAGAATGGAAAAATAAAGCAATGAATATAGGAAAGGTATGTACCCAAAACCTCAAAGAATTCTTTATTGAAGAGTCGCCAGCCAAAAAACCCCGCATACTTAGTTCCATAGGCCCAAATAAGCCAGGGCAGAGCGGCCAACGCAACAACCAGACAAAGCACAAAAACTTTTACCAATTGCCGTCTGTGACAAAGCAAAGCGTGAACGAAAACAGTTGCCAGTAATGTAACACAAAATAAAATATTGCAATGAAAAAGCAATACGCTGCCAATTAAGAAAGTCACCATGCCCGCTTTGTTTTTCTCAAGCAGCAGTAAATAACCATACAAACCAAGCAATGAGAAAAATGCTATCAGGCTATAATAGCGACATTGACGAGACAAAAGCAAAAACGGGACGGAAAGTACAAGCAAAACTACTGTTACTGCCGCGGCTTTTTTGTCTTTGGTCAGGAATCTGGCAAAAAAATAAGTCAATGCTACCGTGGCTATGCCAAATATCGCAAACGGGACTCTTGCCACGAAGGTACTGATACCAAATACCTTAAAAAACAAAGCCAATAAATAAAATGGAAACCACGGGTCCAACCCCCAGAGATAATCTTTGCCGTATGATATTTCGCCCTCCTGCGAGAAAAAGTTTTTGCCGTCATGGCCCCGCGGGAGTCCTTCAGTGAGGATTGTTTTGCTTACCAAAGCTGTTTCGGCTTCATCCTGCCAAAGATAGCGATTATCCAAATTCGCCAGCAGCAACACTGAAGCCGCAATCAACACAACAGCAAGAAAAAGATATTCCTTTGTTTTACCAGTTCGATTTTCAATCATATCATACTCGTCAGAATTTTTATTTTACTTTGGTTTCTGGCTGTTTCAAGGGAAGGTAAAGCGTCATTCCGCTGCCCTCGTGGACAAGACGGTATTCGGAATCCACATAGTCAAGGACAACCTTTTCAGAAGGGGACATCTCTTCCCTTCTGATTATCAATATCACAGCCGGCGGGTCCAAGTGACATTGCCGTATAAATGTCTGGAATTCTTCCGGAGTCTGGTCACCCGGCCAAAAATAGTCCCATTGTGTAGGGTTGTGTCGCTGAGACAAAAAGTAAAACATCGAATGATAAGGCAAAGAAATAATCGGACGATTCGGCTCAGCGTACATTTGTATTCTTTTAACAATATCTTCCAGCACTGAAGCGTATTCAGGGCTCAAGTTTATCCCTGCACGTTC
Organism: Planctomycetota bacterium; assembly: GCA_023135935.1. Classification (GTDB taxonomy): domain Bacteria; phylum Planctomycetota; class Phycisphaerae; order Sedimentisphaerales; family Anaerobacaceae; genus JAGLSU01. The sequence goes on along the minus strand of JAGLSU010000051.1, from coordinate 1,097 downwards.
GAGCGCAACTTTTCTAAGTGGCCTCCCGGAAGTCCCCAGGAATGTATGCTTCGTATGTGACAGATACCACATGCCAACTACAACTACCAAAAGCAGTGTCCCGACGGTAGCTGAAAGAGACATTCGCTTGTTGCCATTTTCTGCTGATTTCGACAAGGTACTTAACCACCATCCGAACAGAACAAGAAACAACGGCAAGGTATCCAGCACATGGAAAATATCGGAGCGCACCAATACCTGATAATAGGAAAGGACCGATGGTACCAGAATAAATACGAGACAGGCCTGCCTGAAATAAAAACGCCGGCGGACGAAAGCGGCTACTAACCATCCTGCCGCGAGCACACCAATGACAGGCGGTAGGTAGAACATGGCAACTATAAGATTTTGCGACAACGTTTGATAAGAACGGAATATCGGCATAGGAATCGAGCTGGTTTCCGCATATCGTGTAAACGGAAAAATAATCAGCTGTTGCACCATACTTGGTATGGCACCGACCGCAAACCAGTAAATCATCAGCGGCAGCGATAATGCCGCTATACCTGCCAACCAAAATCCAAGCAGCCGACTCAAATTAATTTTGCCCTGTCCCTGGGGATTTGTGAACTTCAAGGCGAAAGCATAAACCAAAATTGCAACCAATAAATAAAAACCGTAATCCTGCCGCGCCACCATAACCAGCACAGTTACCGAACCCGTTGCAAACGCCCACCATCTTCGACCCGTGAACACCGCACGAATGAAAAGCAACATCGCCACAAGTATTGCGAATATTCCATGAACAGAGGCGAAAGGAATAAAGTGATATGAAGGCATTCCAAATATTGCAGTAGGCACCGCTACAACTAACGCTGCGAGATGCCCAGTCAGTTGTCGCAAAAGCAAATAGACTGATAGAGTAATCAGCAAATAAATACATATCCCCAGTATCCGCAGCGAAGCAATTGAGGTACCAAAGAGCTTGAACATCGCCGCCGCTGTGTACGACGACAAAGGCGGATGATTACAGTAAAAATCCCTGTGAGGAATTTGCCCCTGCAGAACGCGCTCGGCGCCATAGGCCAACGCTCCCTCGTCACCAAGGTCAATACCAT
>JAGLSU010000050.1 GCA_023135935.1 Planctomycetota bacterium | reverse complement strand
CTCTTGGTCCCAAACCAAGCGCTCTCGCCAAGCTGAGCTACACCCCGTATTAATAGATACGTTTATCGACTCAACGAGGGCATTCTAACCAAATTTTTAAGGTATTGCAATAAAATCATACTCTCGTTATGCATAAAAGGGAAGTTTCAGACTGTATTTCAGGCATAAAGTTACGATATTTCCCGGGGAAAAATGGTTTGCATATTGTAGGCAAGTCGGATATAATTTCATTAAAGGATTGTATGTAGGATAAATGATTATGGGAACCGGGGCCGAAAAAGGATGGCTACTGCCAGTATTTATCGTATTGGCGGTGCTGTGTCTAATCTTCACATGGAGGAGGTCAGACTCGCCAGCAAGTGTTCAGGCTAAGCCGCAGGTCGGCAGCGATGAACATGTTTTGGTAGTTCCGATTCAGATTGACCGCGACAGCTACGGATTGGCAATGGTCGATATGGTTGGTCAGACATTATGGGTTTACGGGTTAAGCAGTACCGGCCCGGCTCATAGTCGATTGAAACTAATCGCGGCACGGAGTTGGCAGTACGATAAGCTGCTACAGCAATACAACACCGCGGAACCAAAACCGGAGCAAGTGAAATTTATGCTCGAAAGCCTTGGTCGGCAGCAAGAATTGACTCCTTTGAAAACAGTTGGACCTAAGAAATAAGATTCTGGTAATTATATAAAATTGTATCGAAACAGGAGATGAGTGATTATGGCAGGTATGTTTTATTCATTGCAGGAAACAGCACAAGCTCTGGGTGTAACAGAGGACCAAGTAGAAGAATTCGTTCAACAAGGAAAGCTACGAGAATTTCGTGACGGTCCTAATGTGCTTTTTAAAATCGATGAAGTCAAATCCTTGCTATCAGATACGAGTATTATAGCAGCCAAGCAAATTGTCGAAGAAGTCGATGCAACGGAAGCAGATACGATAGACGAAACAGAGGCCGACACGATAGATGAAGAAGAGATTTCTTTAATATCGGAGGAAGCCGACGGGGGCAGTTCCTTCGGAGATGAACTTAGCGATGCGGATACCGCCATGGCAGAAGAAGGAATCGGAGTACTCGGAGGGACGGGAACTGGAACTGATTACCAGTTAACAGATGATATAATGGGCGGAACTTCAAGCGGAACTGGAAGCGAAGCATCGCTGGAAGAAATCGAAGAAGATGTAAACTTAGATACATTTGGCAGCGGTTCCGGTCTTTTGGACCTTTCGCTACAGGCAGACGATACTTCTCTGGGCGGAATTCTTGATGAAATCTATACCCCTGAAGGCGAAGAAGGTCAGGCAACAGCAGGAAACGGCTCAGCGGTAGATGTAGCTACCGAAGCAGAGCAAATGCTTCCTGACGAGGAATACGGTATTCCACAAGGTGCTTCGATGGCAGGGGCAGGAGTTCAGGCATATATCGAGCCAGCACCCGACATGCAAAGTAACGCTTTTGGTATCATGTTATTTTTACCCTTACTAATTACTTTTTACACAGCAATAGTAGTGATAGCAAGTTTCAAGAATGTTATGCCAGTAATTCTTACGACGGTACAAGGTTTGATATGGCATATCATGGCAGGCGTCGCGGTGGCAGCGTTATTGATAGTCGGCATTGCCTGCATGGGCGGTGGTGACAAGGCAGCCAAGCCAAAGGTTAAAAAAGAAAAGAAACCGAAGAAGAAAAAAGAAAAGAAGAAAAAGAAGAAAAAGAGGAAAAAAGGTGATATCGACGAAGAGGAACTCGCGGTAGAAGAAGGTGAAGCAGAGCAACTCGAATCAGAAGCACCCGAAACAGAGCAACTCGACATGGAAGAACCCACGGACGATGGTTTCGGAGACGAAGGATTCGATGATGAGCAACTTATGCCAGAAGACAAGACGGAGTAATCAGGTACTCGATACTATAACTATCCGTCACATCCATATATAAAATGGTGGGTCCAAGCGGGTAATAAAACAGGCATAAACCTTGACACCAAAAAGTCCTTACTTTCGCCGGTATCGGGAGTTATAAAAGGCCTTTCTTTTGAAGGCGAAAATCACATCTTCGAAGTTTTATTGCAAACCGATTAGGCTTTGTAATTATAAAAAATGATAAACTGGGGAAGCTACGGTTAGTATCATATTTTGGAAGTTTATTCTTGACGGACAAATGAAAATCGGTTCTATTTACCGATAAGGCTGAGGAGAGAAGGAATCTCCGGCTATAACAGGATGTTAAAAATTATCTGTCTTGAGTTTCTTGGAAAGGATGGAATAATGCGAATTGTGAAACTTACGGCGTTGCTCATTTCATTTAGCTTCTTAATGATTTTAACCGGGTGTGTTGCAGAGCAGGACTACAAGGATTTGCGAGTGCAAAACAACACACAGCGTAAGCGTATAGCAAAACTGGAAAGCGACGTACAAACCAGCAAGCTAAAACTCGACCAGTCAAAAAGAGAACTTGAAGCTACGGGAAGCCAGAGTACCATTGAAATAGATGCGCTGCAGCAACAGGTTGTCCTACTTGAAAAAGGCCTCATGGACAAGAGGCAGTTAATCAGTTCAATGCAACACCAATTACTTTATGGCGGAGCATCGCTGCCGGTTGAACTTAGCACTATGCTTGAAGATTTTGCCAATGGCGAAGAGATGGTGACATATGACCCGAATAATGGGATAGTAAAGTTTAAAAGCGACTTACTTTTTAAGAGCGGCAGCGACGATGTATTGTCCTCAGCGAATAATGCAGTGAAGTCTCTTTGTAAGATTTTAAACTCAGACCAAGGCAAGAACTTTGATATTATAGTTGCCGGCCACACCGATGACCAAGTTATTCGTTACTCACGCGCAAAACACCCGAGTAATTGGCACTTGTCATCGCACCGAGCGATATCAGTACTGACGTTGATGGGAAGTTGTAATGTTTCTCCAGGACGAATGAGTGTACGAGGTTTCGGTGAATATCGGCCAATTACACCAAACAAATCTAAAAACAAAGGCAACAAGATGAACAGGCGGGTCGAAATTTACATTGTCCCCAAGGGAGTGTAGTTTGTAATTAGCAGTATTGCTTGTGACCCATAGGATACAAGGAACGAACGGCTCGCATACGAGAATGACAGAGCAGACTTTAATTATTATCAAGCCGGATGGTGTACAAAGGCATTTGTCTGGCGAAATAATCGGGCGGCTTGAAAAAAGGGGATTCAAACTTGTTGCCGCAAAATTCATGCAAATTTCCGGGGAATTGGCACGTCAGCACTATGCTATTCACGAAGGCAAGCCGTTTTTTGAAGGTCTAACGCAATATTTATCTTCGGCACCGTCACTGGTGATGGTCTGGGAAGCCGAAGGCATAATAGATATGGTGCGCAAGATGATAGGGGCAACTTTAGGCTGTGATTCTGAGCCGGGAACAATCCGTGGTGATTTAAGTTGTTCAATGGGATACAATTTAATTCACGGTTCCGACAGCATGCAATCGGCAGAGCAGGAAATCAGATTATTTTTTAAACCTGACGAAATTTCGAGTTACGAATTGGCTGATGCGAAATGGTTGTATGGTAGAAATATATAGTTGGCGGCCTTAGTGTTTTTCTCAAGTTAAAACCACGTCTTTATTTTATTTTAAGTTGTTTGACTTCGAATATACAAGCTTATATAATGCGAAATTCATTTGCGCTATTGGCGTACTGACAAGGTAGTTTAAAGATATCGAAAACTTTCAGACAAAAGGAGTTCTACAATGAAAAAGGTGCTGATTTCGCTGATTATTGTTTTATTTTTGGGCATATCGGGTTTTGCCGAGGCCCAGGAGAAGGAATTAGGCATTACTTTCGATTTGAGTTACTGGAGCAAATGGCTTAGCAAAGGCGTGCAAGCTTACGGTCAAGATGGTGCGATTTTCAAGACTGTTGACCTTGATTTTTACGGGACGGGATTCGGGCTGAAAGTTACTCACCGCAATTCAACTTCGAGCGGTCACGTTGATGCCCAGCGCTTTGATTACAGGCCTTATTATAAAAGCAGCTTATTCGAAGGTACGAAATATTTAACAAATTACAATGTCAGCGTTGGATACGAACACTATCCAGGTCTGGCACGACACAAAGCTAATACTACCTACGAATGGATATTCGGATTTTCATGGCCGAAGCTTTTAGATAGCGGAATTGTGCCAAAGTACGTGGCTCACTATGAGTACCCTGCCAGCGGCGGAGATGCCTTCAATCATATAACCGGCTGGGTCCATCGATTTATTCTGGGTTACAATATAAACGTACCACAGTTACCGTCACCGGTTTATCTGTCGACGGAAGTAGCTTATAGCGACGGACTCGGCGGCACAGCCCACGACTGGTCATATTTTACAACAGGCCTATCGACAAAATTCGCAATCAATGAAAATTTAACGTTTATCCCCGGTGTTTACTATCAGTTATCAATGGAAGATACAGTCAGCAAAGTTGATGATATAATTTATACCGTATTAAGCATGAAATATAAGTTTTAAGGCAAGGAAAACGATTTTTGGTTGACATTTTAGATATAGTCAGCTAATGTTCGTTTTTACGCTTTAAGCCATAATAATTTACGATTCACGCACAAAGGAGACTTTATTAATGGGAAACGAAAAGAAAGCTATCCAATCATTAATGACGGAAAACCGTACCTTTCCGCCGCCAGAATCAATCAAATCCAACGCACATATAAACAGTGATGAAGAATACAAAAAGATGTGGGAACAGTCTATTAAAGACCCTGATGGTTTCTGGCTGGAACAGGCGAAGAGCCTCGCATGGTTTAAAGAACCGACTAAGAGTCTGGAATATACGTGGGATACTAAGAGCCGGAAGATAGAACATACCTGGTTTGCCGATGGCGAATTGAATGTTTCATACAACTGTCTCGACAGGCATTTGGGAACTCCAACTGCTAAAAAGGATGCGCTGGTTTGGCAAGGTGATGAAGAAGAATCGGTTAAAAAATATACCTACGAAGAATTGCATAAGGAAGTCTGCAAATTCGCGAATGTCATGAAGTCGAAGGGCATAAAGAAAGGTGACCGTGTGGCGATTTATATGCCAATGGTACCTGAGCTTGCGGTAGTAATGCTGAGTTGTGCCCGAATCGGTGCGATTCATTCGATAATCTTCGGTGGATTCAGTTCTGACGCTATCGAAGGCCGTGTCAATGATTCGGATTGCAAGATGCTGATTACTTCAAACGTTTCACTTCGCGGTGGAAAACACATCAAGTTAAAAGAAATTGCAGATGCCGCATTGGAAAAGACTCCAACGATTGAAAGTGTTATAGTAACCAAGGTCAGTGACGATGCGTGTCAGATGAAAGAAGGCAGAGATTTCTGGTATCACGATGAAATGTCTGACGTGAGTGAAGAGTGCGAAGCTGAACCAATGAATGCCGAAGACCCGTTGTTTATTCTTTATACCTCCGGTTCGACCGGCAAGCCCAAGGGCGTTGT
>JAGLSU010000005.1 GCA_023135935.1 Planctomycetota bacterium | reverse complement strand
AAAAAATGAGAGTGTTGGGGCTCGAACCCAAGACCTACGGCTTAAAAAGCCGTTGCTCTACCAACTGAGCTACACTCCCAAAACGAAACAACAAAAGAAATTAAGGCAGTTCGCGATAATTGTCAATACAAATCGTTTTCGTAAAGAAAAATTACTGCTTTTTACCCATTGCCCAACAAATAACAAGCCGCTGTTGACAAACTCACCGCAAAACGATAGCATGTGCCTTTTGCAACCAATTAGGAGTTTAGACTATGACTAATGTAACACTGGTAACTGGTGATGGAATCGGCCCGGAGATAGCCGAAGCCACCCGCAGGTGCATCGACGCCACAGACGCAGGAATCAACTGGGATATAGCCGAAGCTGGCGTAGATGTAATGGAACGTACCGGAACCCCACTGCCGGAAGTTACGCTGGAAATGATTAAAAGAGATGGCGTTGCCTTGAAAGCGCCCATCACCACACCTGTAGGAACCGGCTTTAGAAGCATAAACGTTCATTTAAGACAAACGCTGGATTTATACGCATGCCTTCGACCATGCAAAAGCTACGAAGGTGTTCGCAGTAAATATAAAGACATCGACTTAGTAATCGTTCGTGAAAATACCGAAGACTGCTATGCCGGCGTCGAATTTGAAAGAGGAAAAGACGATACAGCCGAACTTATAAACTGGGTCAATAAACACAGCGAGAAACAAGTCAGACAAGATTCCGGCATCACCATAAAACCAATCTCGGTCATGGGCACAGAACGTATAGTACGTTTTGCTTTTGATTACGCCCGCAAAATGGGACGCAAAAAAGTAACATCCGTCCATAAAGCCAATATCATGAAATACACCGATGGGCTATGGCTCGATGTAAGCCGGGAAGTTGCGAAAAATTATACAGATATTGAATTCGAAGACCGAATCGTTGACAACATGTGTATGCAGCTGATTCAAAAACCGGAACTTTACGATGTGATTGTGCTGCCAAATCTTTACGGAGACATACTAAGTGACCTCTGTGCCGGTCTGGTCGGCGGACTCGGCGTCGCACCTGGTGCGAACATCGGCGAGAAAGGTGCTATCTTCGAAGCAACTCACGGCAGCGCTCCGAAATATAAAGGCCAAAACAAAGTCAATCCAGTCGCTTTGATACTCAGCGGCGTTTTGATGCTAAGGCATTTAGAAAAAATAGCAGAAGCCGACAAACTTGAAAACGCGGTAGCAACGGTAATCGCTGAAGGAAAAAGCGTAACATATGATATGAAACCGAACCGCGATGACCCAACGGCAGTCGGGACAAGTGAAATGGCTGATGCCATAATCGAAAAAATTAAAAGTGCTTAACTTTTAGTAACTTTCAGCCACTTGTTGCATCCTGGTGGCCTGAACCTTATCAGGGGTTTTGAATTGGACCAGGAGAATTATCGCAGATTAATATCTGGGGCGAGTAGCGGCTGGAACGCGAAGGCTTTGCGTGCATTGCTGGCATTGGCTGCGAAAATTTACGTTGTGGTAATTCGATTGCGAAATCTCCTGTATTGCAAAGGCATCCTAAAAGCACATCAGGCCAAGGCAACCGTCATAAGCATCGGCAACATAACAGCAGGCGGAACGGGCAAAACTCCACTGGTAATCTGGCTATGCAATTTGTTGCAGGAAAAGGCAACTGCCTGCGCAATACTCACACGGGGTTACAAAACAAAAAAAGATAAATTTTCCGATGAACCGGCAATACTCGCCAAGAGCTGCCCGAAAGCCAAAGTAATTGTAAATTCCGACCGCGTCGCGGGCGCAACCGAAGCTGTCACTAAGTTCGGTGCAAAGGCACTTATCATGGACGATGGTTTTCAGCATCGACGGCTGAAAAGAGATCTGGACATTGTGACAATCGACGGCACGGAACCTTTCGGTTACGAAAAAATGCTTCCCGCCGGCTTACTTCGAGAACCTATTGCCGGATTAGCCAGAGCCGATGCCGCCGTTATCACGCGATGCAACCAAACATCCCAAGCCGAATTGGAACAACTCGCCAGAAGGCTGCAGTCAATAAATCCGGATATAGTAATAGCCAAAACAGTACACGCACCTGTCTACGCAAAATTTGTGGACCAAACGCAAATAAACCTTGAAGAATTAAATGACAAAAAAATATTTGCTTTCTGCGGTATAGGCAACCCCGGCGCATTTTTAAATACACTCAAAGGGCTGGGATTCAACCTTGCCGGATGGAAAATTCATAACGACCACTATCGCTACAAGACCGATGACATAATCGATATCTACGAGCAAGCCAAGGATGCCGGTGCGGATTTGATACTGTCGACGCAAAAAGACTGGACCAAAACGGTACTGCTCCTGCCGCAGGCAATGATACGAGGTGGATATAAATTTTCAGAAGATAAAAAAGAAATTCTGTTCGCATACCTCGCGATTGAACTGGAATTCATGTCTGGAGAGGATAAATTAAGAGACTTGATTGAGGATACATTGGCGGGTAAAATCAGTAAAAACAAAGGTGGAAAGGCCTAAAATGCACGAAAAACTGCTAAAAACGGTAACTAATCTGGGCTCGCCCAAAGTTCTGGTTGTGGGTGATTTCATGCTGGACGTCTATATTTACGGCGATGCACTGAGAATAAGCCCGGAGGCACCGGTACCGGTATTGAAAGTAACTGAGAAAAAATACAACTGCGGTGGTGCCGGCTCGGTAGCTTGTGACCTCGCGGCTTTAGGTGCGGTTCCAATTTGTCTCGGAATTATCGGCCAGGACAAAAACGGTGAAATCGTTAAAAAAATGCTCAATGAAATCGAAGCTGACATCAGCGGCTTTCTCAGCGTCAGTGACCGCCCCACCATCAGCAAACAACGCCTGATAGGTCTGGCACAACATCGTCACCAGCAGCAACTGTTCCGAATGGATGAAGAATGTACTGACCCGCTATCCGATGAACAGAACAAAACAATTTTACAAACATACAAAGACAAACTGACACAAGCCGATATTGTTTGCCTGCAGGATTACAATAAAGGTTTGTTGGAACCTGCACTTTGTAAAGAAATGATAGAACTAGCCAAAGCCGCTAACAAAAAAATCCTCGTTGACCCATCGCTTGACGGCGACTATTCAAAATACACCGGCGCAACATTGGTCACACCAAACAGACAGGAAACTTCCGTTGCCGTGGGCTTCGATATAAAAGATGAAGACACTGCCGCCAAAGCCGCCAAAACCCTTATCGAAAAACTCAAACTCGAAGCTGTGGTCATCACGCTCGACAAAGAAGGGGCATATCTCAAAGCAGGCGAAATTTCCGAAATCGTACCCACCAGACCAAGAAGCGTTTATGATGTCAGCGGCGCAGGTGACGTCGTTTTAGCAACACTTGCGACAACTCTCGCTGCCGGATGTGATTATAAAATGGCGGTACAACTATCCAATATCACTGGCGGCATCGAAGTAGAAAAATTCGGCACCGCAACCGTGACAATCGAAGAAATCATTAACGAAATCGTCAGTCAAAACCGTGACAAAGGCGGCAAGGTACGCTCGTCCGATTCGCTGGTTACGGAATTAGGATATCATCGCAGACAAAACGAAACGATAGTATTCACCAACGGCTGTTTCGACGTGATACACAGAGGCCACATCGAGTTCCTTCAATTCTGCAAATCACAAGGTGACATAGTAGTTCTCGGATTGAACAGTGACAGCTCGGTAAAAACCATCAAAGGCCCCGACCGACCGATTAACAACCAATACGACAGAGCCGCCGTCCTCGCCGCCATGGAAACAGTCGACTATATCGCGGTCTTCGATGAACCTGACCCGCTCGAACTAATCAAAAAAGTAAAACCCGATGTACTGATAAAAGGTCAGGACTGGGCAGACAAAGGAGTTGTCGGTCAGGAGTTCGTAGAGTCATGCGACGGAAAAGTTGTTCTCGCACCACTCGTTGAAGGCAAAAGTTCAACTAATGTAATAGAAAAAATCAAAAAAATTCCTCCGAAAGAAAATGCTGATGGATAACGACCTAAAAAACATTACTGCCATAATAGAAACGCACAAAAAGATGCTCGCTGAATTTGAAACAAGCGGAATCGAAATCGTTGTCGCCGCTGCTGAGCTAATAACCAAGGCAATAAAGCAGGACGGCCGGGTTTATATCTGCGGTAATGGCGGTTCCGCTGCTGACGCACAACATATTGCCTGCGAACTCGTCGGCAGATTCCTTCGTGAACGCAAAGCTTTACCGGTCATAGCCTTAACGACCAACGCATCCATACTGACATCGGTCGCCAATGATTACGGCTACGAAAAAGTTTTCAGCAGACAAGTCGAAGCATTACTCAAAAAAGGTGATGTGCTCTGGGCTATCTCAACAAGCGGCTCATCGGCAAACGTCGTAGCCGCAGCTGAACTGGCAAAACAAAAAGGCGGCAGCGTCCTGGCATTTACCGGCATAAAAAATAGCAAACTCGAACAGCTAGCCGATATCTGTTTCTGCACCGACGATAAATCAACGGCGCGAAGCCAGGAAATTCATCAGCTCGCCTACCATATAATCTGTGAACTTGTAGAACAGAATTTTTGCGAATAAAACAAAATGCCTAACAAAGCTATATTTTTGGACCGTGACGATACGCTGATTGCCGACCCCGGTTACATCAGCAAACCCGAGCAGGTTAAACTGCTCGACGGTGTCTCCGATGCGCTTATCGAACTCAACGGCATGGGATATAAACTGGTTATCGTCTCTAATCAGTCAGGTATCGCACGCGGAATAGTTACAGAAAAAGTCCTCGGTGAAATTCACAACCGCTTGAAACAGCTTTTAGCTAAAGACGGTGCATCCGTAGACGCGATTTACTATTGCCCCTACCACGTCGACGGAACCATCGCAAAATACAGCAAGAAAAGTGACATGAGAAAGCCAAACCCGGGAATGTTACTGCAAGCCGCTGACGAAATGGATATCGACCTGAGTCAATCCTGGGCAATAGGCAACAACGACAGTGACATCGAAGCCGGTTCGCGAGCCAACTGCAAAACAATACTGATAAACCATCCATCACGGTATAAACAGTCCGAATCGGGCTCAAAGCCGGACTTCAAAGCCGTAAACATGAAGGAAGCGGTCAATATCATAAAACAAAATAACCGTTCACCGGAAAAAAATTCAGATGAACAATCCGATTTGCCTAAAAAAAAAATGAATAATAACCCTGAAAATGACAAAACAGAAGAATTGCTCACCGGTATCCTTGAGCAACTCAGAGGCAGCCGCCGTGATAATATGTTCGGCGAATTTTCAATAATGAGACTGATGGCCGGAGTAGTACAAATTGTCGTACTGTTCTGCCTGCTGATAAGCGTATGGTTTATAATGAGCCCAACAAAGCAGACCAATTCCGCTTTAATTTCGCTTGGATTTGCTATGGTCTTCCAGTTGATGTCGCTGACTTTCTATATGATGCAGGGGCGAAAGTAAGCAATGCCGGATGACAATATTCTACTCTGGCTTCCTTCCCCTATGGGCGATGCGATACTTTGCACGCCGGCCTTGCGGGCAATACGCAAACATTTCGAATCCTCGAAAATAACTTTCTTCGGCAACGGCGTCGCACAACAAATTCTGTCGCCCTCGAAATTCAATGACCAGTGGCTGACCCACACGGGCAAATGTCCTCTCACCACTGCTTTGATGTTTAGAAAACACAAATTCACACAAATCATTCTCTTTAAAAATTCGTTCGCCGCGGCTTTAACCGCCCGTTTAGCCGATATCCCGGTACGAATTGGATACTCAAGAGAACTTCGAGGTTGCTTGCTAACAGACAAACTCCATCCGCCAAAATTACCTAACGGCAAATTCAAGCCCACATCGATGATTGATTATTATTCCGCAATCGCCTCCTGGCTCGGTGCCGATATTTCAGATAGAACCCTCGAACTATTTGCGGACCCGAGCGAAGAAAAATCGCTGCAAACTAAACTGCCGCAACTTTCCGATTGCAAAGGACCATTAGTTATTTTAGTACCCGGTGGAGCATTCGGGCCGAGCAAGTGCTGGCTAAGCGTTAGTTTTGCGCAAACAGCCGATTGGCTTATCTCCAATTACAATGCAACCGTCATCGTCTCCGTATCACACGACCAAGCCGAAAAACAAATCGCCAAAGATATTTGCGAATCAAGTACAAATAAACTCATAAACCTGGCCGAAAATCCGTTAAGTCTGGGCGAACTAAAAACACTCTTCTCGAAAGCAACATTAGTAATATCAAACGATACCGGCCCGCGACATATAGCCATAGCTTTCAAACGAAAACTAATCACCCTCTTCGGACCGAATGACCCGGCATGGACGGATACCGGCTACGAAGATGAAATCAAAATAGTCGGTAATGCGCCATGTGTTCCATGCGCCAAACCGGTATGCGAAAAAAGCGAGCATCTGTGCATGCAGGCAATCACCGTAGAAATGGTTTGCGAGGCAGCCAAAAAATTCCTCGAAGATGAAAAGAAAAAAACAATAGCCGGTTCCAAACAGGAATTTATAGAAGTTTCAAAATCGTTTACTGTCGATGCCGATTATAAAACCGCACTTGAAGAACTGGGCCTGGATTCCATCGATAGCATTTTCTCGTTCAGTGCGGGCGTGAATCTAACCAAAGACAATCTCGCCAAACATCGCAGCCGTTTGAAATTTGAAATAAACCAACCCCCAACCACACTGTTTTTGAAGCGTTACAATAAGCCGCCTGTGCTGGTTCAGCTCAAAAACTGGCTATGTCACCGCAAACGAATCAGTCTAAGTGCATCAGAAGTCCAGCCGGCAAAAGAACTTACAGCAGAAGGCATTAATACGCTGAAAATTGTTTGCTACGGCGAACATCAGGGCAAAGTCTTCGAGAAAAGAAGTTTCGCAATCACTGAAAAAATCCCAAATGCCGAAGCACTGGAACGCAAGCTGCCCAGTTATTTCGATGAACCTGCAACAGCGGAAAATTTGAGTCTGCGAAAAGAATTTATCGCACAGTTGGCCTGCTTCGTAAGAAAATTCCACGAAACCGGATACCGACATCGCGATTTGTATTTAGCCCACATATTCCACGACGACAACGGCGAATTTTACTTAATAGATTTGGCCAGAAGTTTCAAGCCAAAACTGCTTGGCGAAAGATTCCGCAAAAAAGATATCGCCCAATTGTACTATTCAGCACAGGGAAAATATTTTTCAAAATCCGACCGCCTGCGATTTTATTTCGAATATACCGGCCGTGGTGAACTTACCAGAAAAGATAAAATATTTATCAGCCAAATAAAACGAAAAGCAAAGCGAATGCAACGACACGACAAAAAGCACGGCAGACAGGCACCCTTTGCAAACTAAGAAACTGTAATGAAGAAAAAAATCGCAATAATAATCGAGCGAGCGAATATCATTTTGGGAGGAGCCGAACGCTCCATCTTCGAATTGACTACCGCATTGTCATCGCTTGACTTCAAGGTTGATATACTGGCTGCAAAAGGCCAAACTGACGCGAAAAATATTCATATCCTCTGCCAAAACACCTCCGGAAAACGAACATGTCACAATGCGTTTGGTAAAGCGCTCAAAAATCACCTGGCTGAAAATCATTATGACATAGTTCACAGTGTTCTGCCTTTCGACTTTGTCGATATCTATCAGCCACGCGGCGGCAGCTACGCCGAATCCATCGTGCAAAATGCCGCCAGCTACCAGAATAATTTCAAAGCAGCTTATAAAAGAGTAACCGCCTTCACAAATTTTCGTCGAACAACGCTGCTGCAAGCGGAAAGAAAACTTTGCAAAAATCCCCACGGACCAACAATCGCCGCCCTTTCAAACTACGTTGCCGACCAGTTCAAAAAACACTACAACACAGATGAAAAACGAATAGTCGTTATACATAACGGCGTCAAAACTAACAGACGAATTTATCAAGCCGAAGCCGATAAACTGCGTGCACAAATACTCGCTCAATTCGCCCTAAAAGAAGCGGACAATCCCGTATTCTTCCTGTTCGTGGCAAACAACTTCAGACTAAAGGGGCTGGAATCTCTAATAAAAGCGATGTCCGCAATACGAAGCAAAAACCGCCAACATGAATATTTATTAGTAGCCGGCCACGGCAAACCCCATAAATATCGTCACCTCGCGAAAAAACTCAAGGTTCACAAAAAAATCCTCTTCTTAGGCACTATACGACATATACAAAACGCGCTGTCCATAACCGATGTCGCGGTGCTGCCGACCTTCTACGACCCGTCAAGCAGATTCATCCTCGAAGCATTAGCAGCCGAAAAACCCGTAATAACAACAGAATTCAACGGCGCCACCGACTTGTTCACCAATGACAGACACGGAAAAGTCATCGACACAGCCGAAAATATAACCGCACTTTCCAATGCCCTCAGCCACTATACAGATATCAATAATATCCGGCAAACATCACAGGCGATTATCGAAGACAACCTGAAAGAAAAAGTTTCCATCAGCAGAGTTGCTAAAGAACTGGAATCACTTTACAAATCAATAATCGAAAAGCGGAGACAATAATGAAATTTGTGATTTTGATTATTGGCGCATATTTACTTGGTTCGGTCCCCTTCGGATTGATTATCGCCAAGGCCTACGGCAAAGACCTGCGAAACATCGGTTCGGGTAATATCGGCGCGACGAATTTGTCACGAGCTCTCGGCAAAAAATGGGCGTACTTCTGTTTTCTTTTAGACGTCACAAAGGGTATGGTGCCGATGTTATTAACTCTCAAACTCTTATCCGCTCAACCAACCATTAGCGAACTGTTTCTATGGCTCATCGTCGGAATCGCCGCCATATTGGGTCACATCTTTCCGATATATGTAAAATTCAAAGGCGGTAAAGGCGTCGCAACCAGCTTCGGAATCGCCTTGGGGCTTTGGCCTTACTACACGATTCCAGCAGCCGTCACGTTTGCGGTATGGACAGTATTCGCTCTAATATGGCGATACATTTCACTGGCGTCGATGGTCGCTTCCGTCGCATTTCCTATCGCGCTGGTCTCGGCAATAGCGTTAAAGGAGAATTGGGAATTTGCAAACCTGTGGCCTTTACTTATCGCAGCCATAGTGATACCGCTGATGGTAATAATTCGTCACACCGAAAATATAAAAAGAATAATCGCAGGAACCGAAGACAAAATCTTCAGCAAATCTTAACTTAGTTTCTTCGACAGTATTTCTGAAACAACTTTCGGATTGGCTTGACCTTTTGTCTTTTGTATAACCTGCCCCAACAAAAACCCCTGTGCTTTTTTACTTTTCTTGCCGCCGGACTTCACATCCTCAACAGCTTTCGGGTTTTCCGCAAGAACCTTCTCAACTATCCCCTCCAATTCACCCGCATCACTTTTTTGAATCAGATTTAATTCTTCAGCTATAACTTGGGCAGCTTTGTCAGTTTTCGTCATTTGCTCCAGTATCGTATTGCCCGCCGAAGCACTGACCTGACCGTCATCTATCATCTTCGCCAATTCCGACATGTTCTCAGCAGTCAGTGACAACTCGGCAATACCGCACCCGGCTTCGTTCGCCAATTTAAGTCCCACCTGTGTAATAAGATTGCAAACTCGCTTGGGGTCACCACCGGCTTTTACTGCCTCTTCGAAAAACTCCGCCGTCGAACGGTCAGCAGTTAATACACCCGCGTCATAGTCACTCAATTTGTATTCACTGACGTAACGAATTTGTTTTTTTATGGGCAATTCACAAAGCTGTGATTTTATCTGTTCCAACCACGCGTCATCCAACTCAACCGGCAGCAAATCCGGGTCGGGAAAATACCTGTAATCGTGCGCTTCCTCTTTTACCCTTTGCAGAACCGTCATCTGCTTATCATCGTCCCAGCCGCGAGTGGATTTATTACCCATCTCCATTACTTTGCCGCTGTCGATAAATTCGTCAAGCTGTCTTTGCACTTCATAGTCGACGCTTCTTTCCAACGCACGAAAACTGTTTAAGTTTTTCACTTCGACTATAGCCGTTTTGTGTTCCTTGCCGCCTTTAGTAATAACCAAATTAATATTCGGCTCAAAACGCATGTGCCCCTTTTGCATATCCGCTTCGGAAACACCTAAATATCTGACCATCCTCTGCAACTCCACAGCCAACGCCTTCACCTCCGCACCACTGCTCATATCCGGCTCTGTGACAATTTCCAGCAATGGCGTGCCTGTTCTGTTCAAATCAACCTGAGAAAAGTTACCTGCCGTGTGCAGATTTTTCCCGGCATCTTCTTCGAGATGCGCCCTCGTTATTCTTATCCTTTTCGTTTCGCCTGACTCAAGAGGTATTTCGATAAAACCATTCTCACTAAGCGGCAAATCGTACTGGCTTATCTGATAATTTTTCGGTAAGTCGGGATAATAATAACTTTTCCTGTCCCATTTCGTAAAACCAGCCACCTTGCAATTTAAAGCCAACCCCACCAAAACAGAATATTCATAAGCATGTTTGTTCATCACAGGCAAAACACCAGGCATACCCAAACAAACCGGACAGACCCTGCTGTTGGGCTGCGCACCGAACTGAAGCGCACAGCCGCAGAACATCTTCGTCTGCGTACAAAGCTGCACGTGAATTTCCAACCCAACTATTACCTTGTAGCTTATGTCACTGGTCATCTTTTAATCAATCGTCGCTCTGTTAGTATGCCAATCGGTTTGCTTTTCGAACATTCTCGCTATCCGAAGCAATTTGTCTTCGGCAAAAGCCGGTGCCAAAATCTGCAAACCAATCGGTAAATTATTTTCGTCAAAACCACACGGAACACTAATGCCCGGAATGCCTGCCAAATTCGCCGATATCGTATAAATATCCGAAAGATACATCTTTAACGGGTCATCGGTCTTCTCGCCAGCCTTAAAAGCCGTCGTCGGTGCAACCGGAGTTATAACACAATCGCATTTTTCGAAGGCACTGGTGAAATCGCCGCGTATCAAATTCCTGACCTTCAACGATTTCAAATAATACGCATCGTAGTAGCCGCTCGACAACGCATAAGTACCAAGCATTATTCGCCTTTTCACTTCTTTGCCGAAACCTTCGGCGCGTGACTTCGTATAGACCTCGACATAATCACCGGGATTGTCCGTGCGATGACCATAATGAACACCATCATAACGAGCCAGATTACTCGACGCCTCCGCCGTAGCTATCATATAATACGCCGCAATCGCATAATCCCAATGAGGCATATGTACCTCCACGATTTCGGCTCCAAGTTTTTTGTATACCTCTATAGCGTCACTTAAAGCTTTCTGCACCGGCTCGTCGGCGCCGGCATTGAATTCGGGAACAACCGCAATTTTCAATTTCTCTATCGGCTTATCGATATTTTCAAGATAATCACAGACCGGCGCATTCTGCTCATCAACACTGGTACTGTCCGCCACGTCATGACCGGCTATAACGTTCATCATCAATGCCGCGTCCGTCACTGTATGTGTCACCGGACCAATCTGGTCCAGACTCGAACCGAATGCCACTAAACCATATCGTGACACCCTGCCGTACGTCGGCTTCAACCCCACAACTCCACAAAAACTGGCCGGCTGACGAATCGAACCGCCCGTATCCGAACCAAGCGCCGCGAAACACAACCGCCCCGCCACAGCCGCAGTCGAACCACCGCTGCTTCCGCCAGGGACACGACTGGCATCCCACGGATTGACCGTTTTTTTCAAACCGGAGTTCTCTGTGCTCGAACCCATCGCGAACTCGTCCATATTCGTCTTGCCGATTATCACCGCATCGGCAGCAAGCAACTTTTCAACCACAGTAGCATTATAAGGTGCGTGGAAATTTTCCAAAATCTTCGAAGCACAAGTCGTAGCCCCGAAAGTTGTGCACATATTATCTTTTACCGCGACCGGAACACCCGCCAAAAACCCTACCGACTCACCGGCAGCGATTTTGTCATCGATTTCTTTGGCCTTGGCCAGGGCTTGCTCTTTGAATGTGCTGATATACGCACCGATTTTAGAATCGTTTTTTTCTATTGATTTGAAAACAGCTTGCGTAGCTTCAACGCTTTTAACTTTGCCCGCCGCGATTTGCTCTCGCAGCTGCTTGCAATCCATATTTAATAAATCGTTTGGCATATTAAAATATCTGCTGTCTTTCTATGCGCCGGAATTGTCATCGAGGATTTTTGGTACTTTGAAAAATTCTTCATCCCTCTGCGGCGCGTTGGCCAATACCTTTTCTGTCCCGAGTGACTCTTTGACAACATCATCACGAAAACAATTAGTAATCGGCAGGCAATGAGCAAGTGGCTGGACGTTTTCCGTATCCAACGTATTCATTTTTTCGACGTACTCGAGAATTGCACTTAACTGCGTGGTAAATTCGGCTACTTCGGAATCGGTCAAATCCAAGCGGGATAGCATGGCAACTTTTTTCACCTGGGCCTGGTCGATTTTTTCGCTCATTTTCCCTTTCCCCGGCTAAATAAAAAGCGAGGCTTTAACCCACCTC
The DNA here is from genome assembly GCA_023135935.1 of Planctomycetota bacterium. Classification (GTDB taxonomy): domain Bacteria; phylum Planctomycetota; class Phycisphaerae; order Sedimentisphaerales; family Anaerobacaceae; genus JAGLSU01. The sequence continues at coordinate 243 of JAGLSU010000005.1, read as the reverse complement.
GCTGTAATTAATCTCTGTAAAAGAGTACTTACTATTCCGCCGCTTTTTCGGCGGGTTTATAATCTCGTTTGGGCGGCTTTACCACAAGACCCATGCGGATGGCTTTAGCTGAGACCTTAATCCTGCAAACCTTGCCGTCGATAATAGCACGAACCTTTTGAATATTGGGTTTAAACTTCCTCTTGGTGATACCGGTAATTTTTCTACCTACGCCGCCAAGATGCTTGGCCTTACCACGCCGGG
>JAGLSU010000049.1 GCA_023135935.1 Planctomycetota bacterium | reverse complement strand
GCTGATATCGGCTGGGTGACAGGACACAGCTATATCGTATATGGTCCATTGGCGAACGGCGCGACATCACTTATGTTCGAAGGCATTCCAACATATCCGGATGCCGGACGGTTCTGGCAGATTTGCGATAAGTTCGGAGTGACAGTTTTCTATACGGCACCGACGGCGATTCGAGCATTGATGAGGTACGGTGACGAGTGGCCCGCAAAATACAAACTTGATACTATGAGAATTTTAGGGAGCGTCGGTGAGCCGATAAATCCGGAAGCATGGATGTGGTATTATGAAAAAATCGGGCGCAAAAGATGCCCAATCGTTGATACATGGTGGCAGACAGAGACCGGCGGATTTATGATTACTCCGTTGCCGGGCGCTCATACATTAAAACCCGGTAGTGCTGGTCGGCCTTTCTTCGGAGTTGACCCGGTCATTCTTCGTGACGACCGCAGTGAATGCGATGTAAACGAAGGCGGCAAACTCTGTATACGTAAGCCGTGGCCCGGAATGATGCGTACGATGTGGGGCGACCATGAACGATTCGTGGATACTTACTTTACAATGTATGACGATATTTACTTCGCAGGTGACGGGTGCAGGATTGACAAAGATGGTGATTATTGGCTGATGGGTAGAATCGACGATGTTGTCAATGTTTCCGGTCATCGTATCGGAACTGCAGAAGTTGAAAGCGCTTTGGTCAGCCATAAAAAGGTTGCCGAGGCAGCAGTTACGCCTATGCCCCATGAGATAAAAGGGCAGGCTTTGTATGCCTTTGTCACTCCCATCAACGGCGTTGAGGAAAATGATGAGTTAAAGAAGGAGTTGGTGATGCACGTTCGCAAGGAGATTGGTCCTATCGCAGCACCTGATGGGATTCAATTTGCTCCCGCCCTTCCGAAAACTCGTTCGGGCAAGATTATGCGACGAATTCTGCGTAAGATAGCAGAGAAGAACACAGATAATTTAGGGGATATTTCTACGCTGGCAGACCCGAGTGTGGTTGAATCCTTGATTAAGAATCGTGGTGAATAGATTTCCCTAAATTAAAGGATTTGAAACCGGGCGCATGTTTGAAGCATGCGTCCGGCTTACTTTAATAAAAGGAGTTGTCATGTCAGAACAAAAAGTAATGAACCGATGGTTAGTCGTGGTAGGTGCGATTTTAATTCAGCTTTGTCTGGGTGCAATTTACGCATGGGGTGCATTCACGGGAGCACTGCAGGACCCGGCAGGCAAATTTCAATACAGCGCCACTCAAACATCCTGGATTTTCTCAGCAGGTTTGGCATCTTTTGCAATAACAATGATTCTGGCAGGTCGGCTTCAGGACAAATATGGTCCGCGCATTATCGCTATCATAGGAGGTCTTCTACTCGGCAGTGGTTATATCATCGCGGGCTTTACCGGTACATCTTTTCTTTTGATGTTAGTTTTCATTGGCATAGTAGGCGGAGCCGGTATCGGCATGGCTTATGTATGTCCAATCGCAGCATGTGTGAAATGGTTTCCTGACCTTAAAGGATTAATTACGGGTCTGGCTGTAGCAGGTTTCGGTGCGGGAGCGTTTATATTTGTGAAGATGGCGGGGTCATGGCTTGGCCTTATAGAAAATCAAGGTGTCAACGTAACGTTTCTGATATTCGGTATCATATTTGCGGTTTTCGTGGTTGTCGGGGCAATGTTATTATCAAACCCACCGGCAGGATGGAAACCCGCCGGATGGAACCCGCCTGTCCAGGCAGATGGTTCCGCAAAACCTAAGGTCAAAGACCTCACGCAAGGTCAAACAGTATGCACAATTCAGTTTTGGATGATTTGGCTTAGCTTTGTGTTCAGTGCCGGATGTGGACTAATGGTAATCAAGTGCCTTAAGAATTTTGGTGTTCTCGAAGGTGGTCTTACTGCAGCTGCCGCGGGTTCGGCCTTGGGACTTTTGGCACTATTTAATGGTCTTGGTAGAGTTGTCTGGGGGGCAATTTCTCACAAACTTACCGCTAAGGGTTCGGTAATAATCATGTGTCTTCTGCAGGGTGTGATGATGTTCTTTCTACTGGGTATGGGTTCCAAACCGGGTACGCTTGCGATTGCTGCTTGCTGGATAGGATTCAATTTCGGCGGTAATTTTGCACTCTTCCCGCTTCTAACGCTTGAGAATTTTGGCCCAAAAAATCTTGGGGCCAACTACGGTGCCGTGTTTACCTCTTATGGAGTCGGAGGTATTTTAGGCCCTGTCATGGCAGGAAGAGTATGGGACACAATGGGAACTTTTAATACAGCGTTTATCATTGCCGGTATCGCATGTGTGATTGCGGCTGCTCTGGCATTTGTTCTCAAACCAGTAAAAGCTGATTCTTAGAGGCCGTGGATAGCGAAGACGTTTTCTTTGACGGTTTTTATTGTAGTTTCTAATGTGGGAAGTACAGCGTTTTTCTGCTGGTTGCTCACGGGTAGTTTATCATCTCTTAGCTTCCTCTGTGAATCAGCATCCGCATCACAAAGAACCGCCCAGGTAAAGGCCCAGGCTTTTACGGTTTTTTCAAAATCATAACCGCCACCGCCAGCAGCAAGAATAGGCTTACCGAAAGTCAACAGGTGATTGATTACATCAGCGAAGGTATTATTGGTTAGATAAAGTTGCGCGAGCGGGTCGCCAGCGAGACAATCAGCTCCGGCTTGCAAGAGGATTACGTCGGGATTGTAGGCAGTGATTAAAGGCAAGGCGATAGCTTCAAATGCCTGCATGTAGGCTTCGTCGTAGGTACTAATAGGCAAAGGAACATTTACGCAGTATCCCTTTCCGTCGCCTGAGCCGATTTCATCTTCAAAGCCGGTGCCGGGGAATAATGTCCTCGGGTTTTGATGGAACGATATTGTCATCACATCCGAACGGTCATAAAAACCGTAAGCGACACCATCGCCATGATGGGCATCAATATCAAGATACAAGACACGTTTGCCCTGCTCAGCTAAGACCATACAGCCCAGAGCTACGTCATTTAGATAACAAAAACCGGAGGCACGTTCCGGACCGGAATGATGCAGACCACCGGAAGGATTAAAAGCAACGTCAGCATCACCCGAAAGGATTAACTCTGCGCCTTTTAGCGTAGCACCGCAGGCAAGAGCTGAAAAATCATACATATCACCAAAAACAGGACAATCGGGCGTTCCGATTCCCATACTCATGGCTTCGGCTTGCCACTTTCCTTCAGCGGCGGATTTTAAGGTGTGAAGGTAGCGGGCTGAGTGAAACTTTTTCAGGACGACTCTTTCAGGATATTCGGGCGGCACTTCACTTGCACCGGGGCCCGTAAGCAGACCCAAAGAGTTTACGACTTCCCGTACCTTGCCCGCTCTGGTTATATTAAAGGGGTGGTCGAGAGGATATTGATACTTCTCGAACTGCGACGAATAGATGAAAACAGCTTTTCTCATTGCAATCTCTTTAGCGACTCCGGACAACAGCTTTTCCATTTCCTGTGCACTTTTCTGAAACTTGAACACAACCAATAAACCGATTGACGGCTTTTTCTATCGCTATGCATATCAAAACGAATACAGGAAACAACAGTATCATTAAAACTGTTCCCTGCAAAGAACGATATTTAAGAATGCCTACTTTCGACAATATCGCATAAAACGAATGATGGAATAAATACAATGGATATGAATGAGTCCCGAGTAATATAAATATTCTCCTCAAAGGAGGTACTGTATTGGAGGAGATTGAGAATAGACAAAACGCAAACGAACTTATTACAAAAAGGAACGCAAAATACTTCTCTGAATTGGGAAATATCATCCCTGTATGACGTGTGTAAAAAAGTGCGATTGCAAAAATGAAGAACATCACAGCAGCGAGTATTTTATTCGCGAATTTACCTGGTTCGCTCGGGATAATACCTGGAATCGACATTCCCAATGCAAACAAAAATATGTGTCCTAAGAAAAGATGCCGATAAACAAAGTACCCGCCACTATTATTAGCTGACAACACCAGTGAATAGTAAAAATGCGCTAACAACATTAAGATGCCGATAGAAACCAGGTAAATTTTCTGTCCGAACCGCTTAATGAAAAGATATAACCAGGGCGCTACTAAATAGCAATGAACAAGGAATATAACAAACCAATAAGGGCCTGAAGCTTTTACCATTAAGAACGCCTTGAGTGGGAAAAACTGGCGAGATAATAAGGAAACAATTATTAATGATACCCAATAAAGAGGAACTATACGAGCGGCTCGACTGTGAAAATATCCCAAAAACATAGCTGTCTTATTTTTACTTTGGGTGTCCATTTTATTCAGAGAATAAAATATGCCGTACCCGCTTAAAACAAAAAATATAGAAACCGTGCCATGAGCATACCATCGCAAAGTGTCTGTAACATAGTAATTTACATAATGATTGATTAAGACTACGGTTATAGCAAAGCCTTTAAGGTAGGACGTGACATCTCTCGTATCTGATATAGTTGGCATAAATTCGTTTCTCACGAAATATCAAGTATTTGAATATTGTATTTAATTTCATATACAAATCCAAAGCTTTTTTGATATTATTAAATTAGCATATGCAAATAACCTTGTTATCAATATAATGATCCCGGCAAAACATCTCTATTGTGATATTGGGAGTGCGCTATGGCAAAGATATCTATGGCGGTTCTGGTAATATTACTGTTAGTAGTATTATCAGGATGCCAGAGTAAAAACACAAACAAAAACACTGAAAGCTTTGGAGCAAACGCGATGTATAAAAAACTTACAACAAACATGATGGTTGAAAATGTAAATAGCACCGTAGATTTTTACAAAAACGTACTTGGATTTGAATTTGTCATTGGGGTTCCGGAAAACAGCCAAGAAATCGTCGTTGAGGCACAAAAAGACCGGCCATTAGACTTTGCAATCATGAAACATGACAACGTAGAAGTGATGTTCCAAATACAAAAAAGTTTAGCCGAGGAAATTTCTGAATTTGAAAATACAGATATCGGCGGTTCTGTAACTTTTTACATCGAAGTAGACAACGTTAAGGAATTATATGAAAAATTGAAAGGCAAAGTTACAATTGTTAAAGACATGCACACTAAATTCTACGGTAAACAAGAATTTTATATTCGAGATTGCAACGGTTATATCTTAACTTTTGCCGGAGAGATATAAAGGGTGAACGCATGGAACAATCAAACCTAAAAGATTTGGAGCAAATTCCTGGTGTGGGCCAAAGCATTGCTCAGCATTTAAAAGACATTGGCATTTGCTCTATTGATGAGCTTAAAGGCCAGAAACCAGAGCAACTCTATCAAAGACTTTGCGATTTCAAAGCATCTCCCGTCGACAGGTGCATGCTATATGTACTCCGTTGTGCGGCATATTACGTGACGAATACTAAGCATGACCCTGAGTTATTGAAATGGTGGAACTGGAAAGATGAGGAATGAGTCTTCCAGATTCGTGATACAAAAGCATAGTAAGGCTGGCGAGGTGCATTGGGATTTGATGCTGGAGGCGGGGCAAGTTCTGCAGACATATCGATTGGAAGTGCCACCGGAGAAGATATCGCGACAAGTCAATACGGCAGTTAAGATTTTTGACCATCCATTGAAATTTTTAGCTTACGAAGGAAGTGTTAATGAAGGTAAAGGTAATGTCAAAATAGCTGAGGCAGGGACATACAGGGTATTAAGTGAGAATCAAGAAAGTCAGACATTGCAGTTAGAGGGGGAAATTTTGAAAGGCAAGTTCAGTCTTACACATATCAAAGACGATGATTGGCAGTTTGAATTAGTCGGCTGACAGTTTTTTCAAGGCCTTATCGTGTAATTTGCCAAGAGTAACTAACGCCGCAATCGCAGAAATAAGACAAAGGGCCATATCTTTGTGGGTATCCCATATATCACCCTGCATAGCGAGAAAAGCAATCGAATCTTCCTGAATTAGTATAGCAACCAGCCATTCGAAAAGTTCATAGGCAGCGGCAATTGCCAGGCAGATACAAATTATAATAAAGAAAAGCCACTTGCCCCTGCGTAGAGGGGAGGTTCTAAGCAGAACTTCTCTTGCAAGAATCGCGGGGACAAAGCCCTGAGCGATGTGGCCGAAACGGTCGTAGTGATTGCGACTTAATTCAAATGTATCCTTCAACCAATCGAACAAAGGCATTTTCGAATAGGTATAATGGGCACCGACTAAAAGGACGATGGCGTGCAGCCAAACCAATATAAAGGCTAGGTTAGTCAGGCGGAATTTATGGTAAACCGCTATTAAGATAATGACGCCAACGATAGCTGGTGCTGCTTCAAGAATCCATGTGAGAAGGTCGAAACAGTTGATAAATGACCAGGTGAGAATGCACAAAAAGCCAGCCAGCAAGAAAACGTGTAACTTCTTGTCCCTATCCATATTTTCAATTCCCCACTAAACTTATTTTCTAAGTTCGGGCATATCCGGTTCAATGTGAACGGTGATATTTACAGGACGGGTAATCTGTTCGTGCAAAGTGTTTTCCAGGCTCTCGGCAATTTCGTGGGCGGCAGCTATATCCAAAGCCGGGTCGACAAGTATGTGCAGGTCGAGGAAAACTTCTCTTCCGACTGTGCGTGTTCGCAGTTTGTGCCACTGGTGAATCGAAGAGTCAGCGTTTATTATGTTCTTTATATGCTCGATTGTTTCTGAGTCGACAGAACCTTCAGTAAGTTCATTTAAGCAATCAACAACAATGTGAGCCCCTACTAAGGCAATCATAAGTCCTACAGCCATTGCGGCGATGTTGTCACCATATTGGAAACCAAACATCGAAGCAACCAGTCCTATGACGACAATAACCGAACTTATGGCGTCCGTGCGGTGGTGCCAGGCATTAGCATAAAGGACCGAACTGTGCGTAGTGACAGCAACTTTTTTGGTAATTCTATAGAGCAGCTCTTTGACAGCGATGGAAATAAAAGCAACTAACAGAGCTACTGCGCCCGGTTTATGGAGGCGGGATTCGGTAATACTGATTCCGGCTTTATAAACCGTACCCAATCCTATAACTATTAAGACACCAGCAATGCCAGTAGCAGCAAAAGTTTCGATTCGGCCATGACCATAAGGGTGAGTCTGGTCGGGTTCTTTCGAGCCGAAATGAATACCCAAGAGAACAATAAAGTCCGTAGTCATATCGGATAACGAATGAACACCATCGGCAACAAGTGCCATAGAGCCAGACCAGAGACCAACTAAAAGTTTTGAAACAAAGAGAATGACATTCGTAACAATGCCAAGATGTGTCACAGACTTTATCTGCTCATAAGCTATTTTTTGTTTTGTATCGTCCATTCGTATCTCAGCCAAATATTTTTTTACGAATATTCAAAACCGCATCAATGTATTTCCGGGCAGTGTTTTTGTCTTTTGCTTCAACTATAATTCTCATTACCGGTTCTGTATTACTGGAACGCAAGTGAAGCCAGCCATCCTCAAAATCAAAACGACAGCCGTCGGTGGTATCTATTTTCGCGTCAGTAAAAAGTTCTTTCGCCGAATCCAAGATTTTCTGTGCCTGTGATTTATCCGCAGTGAATTTTTCCTTGTTCATATAATAGTCACCAAGTTCGGATGCCAACTGGCTGACTGTTTTGCCGGTTTCAGCCATTAGCTGCAGGACAAGAACAATAGCAACGAGGCTATCGCGAATAGGCCCTATTCGCAGGTCAATTACTCCACCGTTGCCTTCTCCGCCAATAATACAATTGTTTTCCATCATCGCAGAAGCAACATTAGCTTCACCCACCGCGGTTCTGTAAACCTGTCCGCCGGTTTTTCCAGCAATATCGTCTATCATCCTCGATGTGGAAAGATTGGTTGCTGCGTTTCCGGTTTTTTTACTGTAAATATATTTGGCGGCCAAAGCGAGGGTATATTCTTCGCCGATATAGGTTCCGTTTTCATCGACGATTGCTAATCTATCGGCATCGGGGTCCTGCGCAAAGCCTATATCGGCTTTTTGTTCTTTGACTACATCACATAATCCAGTTAAGTTCTCGGCAGTGGGTTCGGGAGTATGTGCAAACAAACCATTCGGCTCGTCGTTTATCGGGGAAACTACGCAATTAAGTTCGGCCAATAGTTTTTTCGTAATCGGCCCCCCTGCTCCATTGACGCTATCTAAAACGACCTTGAAATTTTCCGTTGAGATTTTTTCTTTATCGACTATCGCCAAAACTTTGGCGATATGGATATCATCGGTTTGGTTATTAGATGTCGCCTTGCCTAAATTGGAAGAATCAGCGAGAGCAAACTGCTTATCGAAATAATATTTTTTAATTTTTTCGGCAGCATCCGACGGTGGAGCAATACCATTGGCAAGTAGTAGTTTTATGCCATTATATTGCGATGGATTGTGTGAAGCGGTGATAACAAGGCCGCCATCACAATCGAGGCGTCTTAACATGATGCCGACACTTGGCGTGGGTACTATTGCTAAATCAATCGCATCGACTCCTACGGCATTTAACCCTTGAATTACAGCAGACTTAAGCATTTGTCCACTCGGGCGAGAATCGGTACCAATGCACACTGATAACTTTTGTTTACCAGTGCAAGTGTCTTTTAGAAATGTACCGAAGGCACAGCCATATTCGGAAGCAATTGACGCGGTGAGATTTTCATCGACGATGCCTCTCATGCCACTGATACTTATTATTAGCTGCTCAGCCATATAGAAACCCAAATGTATTTTTAGCGAAGAGTAAACAAGTTAAATACTCTTCACTTAATTCGATGAAAAGTTAGTCCAGCTTGCAGACATGAATTTCATTTACAAAGTCAAGTTTCCTAAGCTCTTCAATGCCTTTTTCGTCGGGTTCTTTATCGAGACTGATAGCAAGCATTGCTTTCTGTTGGTCTGGCTTTTGTCCAACACCCATTGTGCAGATATTGATAT
>JAGLSU010000048.1 GCA_023135935.1 Planctomycetota bacterium | reverse complement strand
TGCGTTCTGCCCTTAGTGTCTTCAATCAAGGGCCGAGCTCCCCGTAGCAACTCATTCAAACGCTTTTGGACCAACGCCGTCAGCTTGAATTTCCCGCCCATCTTGTTAATTATATCTGTGTTCTTAAGCTCTTCTAACATTGTTACTCTCCGACTATTTTTATAATTTCTATCACTTCATCCACCGCCTGCTGCAAATCATCATTTATCACCATGTGCTTATAATACTGCCAAGCCGCTGCAATTTCACCGCTTGCCCCGTTCAATCTTACCGCAGCCGTTTCGATATCTTCCCGGCCTCTGCCGTTCATTCGCTCCAGCAACTCCTTCTGGGTCGGCGGCAAAATAAATATCATCTCCGCATCGGGATAAAAATGCTTTGCCTGTCTGGCACCCTGGACGTCGATTTCCAAAATAACCGTTTTGCCCGATTGCAGGCATTGTTCTACTTTGTCCTTCGGCGTACCATATAAGTTGCCAAAAACTTCGGCATATTCCAACAGATTACCTTGCTTGATTTGTTCGGAGAACTGTTCTTTCGATACAAACCGGTAATCTTTGCCGTCAATTTCTTCTTCCGACTTCGGCCGGGTCGTAAGCGACACACTCATGCATACATTGTCAAGCCGCTTGACGACTTCTTTGCATATCGTGCTTTTACCTACTCCGGACGGTCCGCTGACTATCACCAACCTACCTTTTATGCTTTTTCGTTCTACCATCTTTTTGTTGTACACACTAATTAATACACATTATTCACATTCGCTGAAAACACGATATGGAATGTTACTCGATATTTTGAACTTGCTCTTTTATCCGGTCTATCCGGCATTTTATATCGACCATACAGCGGGTAATTTCGCTGTCCGAGGCTTTACTGGCAATCGTATTTGTCTCTCTGAGCATTTCCTGGGTGATAAAATCTAATCGCCGACCAGCTGCCGCATCAGATTGACAACTCTCAGTAAATTGCTGTAAATGTGAGTCCAGCCGAGCAATCTCCTCCGAGATATCAGCCCTGTCGGCAAAAACCGCTACTTCCCTGACGAGCGTTTCCTCATCCAGCTTCAACTTCGCAGATGCCAGCAGACTATCTATTCTTTTCCTTAGTTTTTTCGCGTACTCCTGCGGAACTACGTCACTTCGTTCGCGTATCTTGTCAAGGTCCTGCTTTATCACTTCGCAGTGACCATTCAGGTCAGCTACAAGAGCCGTGCCTTCTGTGGCACGCATCTGCTTGAGTCGCTCTATCGCTTCCTGAGATATCTTTATAACTGCTTGTCTTATCTGCTCTACTTTCTCCTCGCTCGGCGATATCGGTGATAATGTTCCGGGCAGGTTAAGCAAATTACCAACGTCGACATGACACTCTATGCCGGACGATAATGCTGCCTGTTTTATCTTTTCTATGTACGCCAGCAATATTGATTCGTCTATATCGAAAAGCATCTCCGCTGATATATTTTTCAAATGAAGCGTGTAACTTATCGTTCCTCTTGATAAAGTTCCACGCAAAAGTTTTTCTATATCCTCTTCCAAAAATGATGCCGCTTCCGAAAGGCGTATGTTTGTCTTGAAGTAACGGCTGTTAACCGTCCTTATCTCGACGCTGTAAACCATGCCGTCAGCTTCACCCTGCGCTCCACCATATCCGGTCATACTGTTTATCATAAAATCACTCTTTCAAGATAATTTCTAATTTCAACAGTTGCTTACTGTACAGGATTGTCTGGCTGGGACTGCTGAACAGGCTGTGATTGCTGGGTGGGCTGACCTTCGCCGTAATCGCTGATTGTCGGCTTATAGAACTTCGCCATTATCACCGCAAGAATCAAAAACACTCCCACCAACGCCATCGTGACCCACGTTAAAAAGTCACCGGTCTTGGAGCCCAAAATTCCGCTCGCCATTCCGCCGCCAAATGCTCCGCTTAGTCCGCCGCCTTTGCCTTTTTGAACCAGAATAATTAATACCAGCACCACTGAACAAATAACAAAAAGAACAGCAACGACCTTCATGATAAAACTTACTGCTAATAACGGAAAAATCATCATATTTATTTCCTGTAAAACCTTTTTGATTTTCTACTTTTATACTGCTGCCTGGATTATCGCAACAAAATCATCCGCCTTTAAGCTCGCTCCACCTACCAGCAGCCCGTCTACATCTTCCTGCCCCATCAACTCCGCAGCGTTATCCGGTTTTGCCGAACCGCCGTAGAGGATGCGAATTTCTTCAGCCGATTTGCTGTCATACAGTTCGCCAATCAACTTTCTTATTAATGCGTGTACCTCTTGTGCCTGGTCCGGCGTAGCTGTAAGACCCGTGCCGATGGCCCAGACCGGTTCGTACGCCAATGTTACTGCGGACAATTTCTCGGCACTTAAGCCAGCCAAACCTTCTTTTATCTGCCGGGTCACTACTTCCGATGTCTTTTTTGCTTCACGCTCTTCGAGCAGCTCGCCCACACACAGTATAGGCAAAATTCCACCGGAAATAGCCGCTGTAACTTTCTTGTTTATCAACTCATCTGTCTCGCCCAATACGTGCCGACGTTCCGAATGACCGCACAGAGCATATGCACAACCAACATCTTTCAACATCGATGTGCTTATCTCGCCGGTAAACGCTCCCTTTTGTTCGAAGTAAATATCCTGTGCGCCAACCGCGATATTCGCCGTGCTAATCGCAGATGTCACTGCCTGCAAATAAACAAAGGGTGGACACACTGCAACATCAACACTAATTCCCGCAACATCTGCCGCACCTGAAACTAACGCCTTCGCCAAATCCACTGCGCTGTGACTGTCAGTGTTCATCTTCCAGTTACCTGCCACAAATGGTTTTCTCATGAAATTCTCCTGGTAACATAACTCATTAACTATAATTTATGAGCCCTTAACGGCACTCGTTTTAAAGCAATTCCTTTGCCCTCGGGAAACTTCCTAATATCGACAACTGCAAACAATGTTTGCGAGCCTCTTTCATTCCTTTCTGGACATTCTCTTCCGTCCTGTGTCCCGCGAAATCCATAAAGAAATAATACTCCCATTCTCTTTTTCTGCTTGGCCTGGACTCTATGTTTGTTAGATTAATTTCGTGTTGCTTGAAAACATCCAGCACGTCCGCCAACGCTCCGGCTTTATGAGATGTGCTGAACATAATCGCTGTTTTGTCTTCGCCGGTCGGCTTCGAGTCTTCACGGGCAATCACCAAAAATCGTGTCACGTTGTTGGCGATATCTTCGATGTTCTCGCAAACAACTTTCAAACCGTATATTTCCGCGGCTACCACCGAACCAATCGCCGCTGCGTTGTCTTCGGCTGCTGCTATTTGTGCCGCTTTGGCGGTCGATGCCACCGGAATAGTCTCGGCTTCTTTTGAAGTGGCGCTTAACCATTGCCTGCACTGCGCGAAAACTTCCGGCTTCGAATAAATCTTTTTAACCTTATCCAGCGGACAGTTTGCCAAAAGATTATGATGTATCGCCATCAAAACCTCAGAGCAAATTTTCACGTTGGATTCTATTAAAGCATCCAGCGTTTCTATCACTCCGCCGCCGGCAGAATTTTCTATCGGAACGATACCTAAATCACAATGTCCCTTACTGACTTCGTCGAAGATGCTGAAAATATTTGTAATCGGTTCGTACTCGACGCTCTGTCCGAACTTCAACATCGCCGCTGTATGACTAAAACTTCCGCCAGGTCCGAGATAACCTATTCGTAAAGGCCGCTCCAGAAAAAACGAACCGCTCATCAACTCGCGCCATATCGCCGTAAGACATCTGTCCGGCAATGGCCCTTCGTTCGATTTGATTATTTTTTCAAGTACCTGCTTTTCTCTGTCAGGCGAATAAATCTGCCCGCCGCTTTTATTCTTCAAGTTGCCTATCTCGATGACGACGCGCGCACGCTCGTTCAAGAGCTTGACCAGCTCGCCGTCAACTTCGTCTATTCGTTTTCTCAACTCATCGAGAGACATAAATCAATACCAGCCATTGAATATAAAAATTAATATTTTGCCGCTTTTTGTAAAAACTACTATATTTAACAAAAATTTGCCCTTACGTCAATGAAATTGGCCCATTAGATAATATTACATGAATAAAACACTGTGCTACACAATTTTCAAGACTGATTGGGGCTATTTCGGCCTTGCCGGTACTGATAAAGTCCTTTTAAGGACCCACCTACCCGCGCCAGACCCGCAGAAGCTAAAATCCCGACTACTATCCGGCCTTGATTGCCCCCGACATGACCCGCACCCGCTAAAACCACTCCAAAAGCAGATAATCGCCTATTTCCAAGGCCGAAAGGTGAACTTCACGAAAGCTGTCCCCCTCAACCTCGACCGATTCACTCCCTTCGAACGCAAGGTGCTGGCTGCCTGTAGAAATATCAAATTCGGCCAAACCGCCAATTATGCCGCTTTAGCCGACGAAATCGGCCATCCTAATTCCGCCCGTGCAGTCGCAAACGTCTTAGCCAAAAATCCAATGCCCCTGATTATCCCTTGCCATCGCATAATCCGTTCCGATGGCCAAACAGGCGGTTTCTCCGCCCCCGGCGGTAAAAAACTCAAAAAATCCCTCCTAAACCACGAAAAAACAGTATGTTTTTCCCGTTTTATACGGAAAAAACCCGCCTCCCAACCCCAAAAACGCCATATCACTACCTGTTTTCCTAATAACCGACCGCTATACATACTCCCCCTGCGAATAAATTTTGTTTGAAAATGTAAATTTTACTTGACATAATGTAAAGTATTCTTTACATTACACCCGATACACATTACATATTTATTTGGAGACAAATTATGAATAGAGCACAAAAAATTGCGTGGCTGAATCTAACCACAATAACCATATTTATAATACTCAGCGGCGTAGTCGCTTGGGTGCTAACCAGCAACATTCAAATCCCGCAGCCATATCGCGAATTGCTGATTGTAGCCACCATAGCCGTTTTAATGCTGCCTATGAAATTTGCTCGACTGATTTTCAGAAAAAAACCAGGGCAGATAAGTCATGACGAGCGAGATGAACTGATTCGGAAAAAAGCCACACTAATTGCATACACTATCTTTTGGTTTTTTCTTGTAGCTGCCTGTATGACGCCATTTTTTCTCGCAGGACCAAACGGTAGTGTTCCATCGGCATTGACGGTTTGGATACTGCTCGGTGGTTTCCTGATTCTAAAAGTTTCCGCATCCGTAACTATTCTGATTCTGTATAGTCTGGGAGGTAAAGAAAATGAATAGAGCACAAAAAGCAGCTTGGTGGGTCGTTGTCACGACGCTGCTGGCTTTAACTGTGAGCTTGATAGTATTTTGCATATTGTATACAAAGGTGGAGTTTGCACGTGCCATGCGATTAGGCTTTGCCTGTATGGGGCTTGTGGGCTTAAGTGGGCTGGCTCCGATTATCTTCAAAAAAGATAAAGGCAAAGTTAAATTCGACGAGCGCGACAAAATAATTAATATAAAAGCGGGGCGGGCGGGATTTGGTGTGTCCTATGGCGTGTTCGGATTACTGTCCATGACTATCTGGGGAATCGTCGGAGCAGGTAACACCATTAACGTAGACATATTGCCCTTGGTGTGGGTTGCAGCATTCATTAGCACCTTCTTCACACACTCAGTTGCCACTCTAATCCTATATGGTAGGGGAGGGGAAAGATGAATAAGACACAAAAGGGCGCGTGGTTTGCTTTAGTAACAGCTATACTTCTGCTCGCCTTCAGCATTGAAGTAGCAATCGGAATATTTCATCAATCGCTGATAACCACAGGTTCGCGCAGATTCATTTCTATGCTCATGTATTTTTCTATGCTTATTTCATGTTTCTTTCTCCGAAAAAAGCAAAGTCCCACTGAGCCGGATTTCGACGAGCGGGATAGCAATATCAGAAAAAATGCTGTATTGGTTTCGTTTATTTCGGTTTGGATACTTTTAGTCACGGCTATCGTAATAACCTTGTTCGTTGTTGGGGAAGGCGGTTTAATCTCCGTCGATTTTCTACCGATTGCCTGCTTCGGCCTATTTCTTGCCGTTGCGATTATCTACTCATCGACGGTTTTGATTCAGTATGGCAGGGGGGGCAAGGATGGCTGAGATGGAAGTTAAAAATAACATTCGTCGGCTGCGATTCGAAAAGAACCAGATGACCCAGCAACAATTAGCCGATGCGGCTGGCGTCACGCGACAAACAATCATCGCTATCGAAGCGGGAAAATATTCGCCATCATTAACGCTGGCTTTTAAAGTCGCCGAGGCATTCGGCGTGCCAATAGAAAATGTGTTCCAGTACGAACAACAGGGCGGGGAATAACTTTTATTCTATGTGCACAACTCTGTTATCTTTGTCGGCTTCGAGGCTGGCGGCTTTGATGCAGTCGTAAAGTTCGCGAGGCCGGCGAACCTTTTCAAACTCAAACTCCGGGTCACTCTTATCTGTCGTCATCAATTTAACCGTGCCTATTGAGAAAATGCAATCCAGCATGCTCCTTCGCATCTGCAAATCCACCACGCGGAACATATCGATATTATCAATGCGCCGGTCCAAAATCCCTCGGCTCCACTCGATTCGCTCAGCTGAGACTTCGTAGTAAGTCATTTTCAGTTGGACCATTTTAAATAAGAGCACAAGCAGAACTAATACCGAAATTCCCCAGCCGGCAATAATCCGAAGCTCCTCAAATGCCAACGCCTGATTCTCAGTAAGTTGAAAATTCATCAGTGACCCTATTTCCGATACCGAATCTTCTACCGGAAATTTCATCAAAAAAATTGCGAAGGCGAAAAAAAACAACCCCTTAAGTATCGTGCCAGCCAAACCCCATAATGAGGGCCTGCCGGAAAATAAAACATCCCCTTGTTCTTCGGAAGGGCCTGATTGGTTCGCCGCTTCGGCCGCCCTGGCTTCGGGTGTATCGAGAAATTCGGCGCAATAACGGCACTTAACCGCTCTGCCCTGAATTATCTCTCCACAGAAAGGGCACGGCTTCGTTGCCGGATGTGTAAACTTTATCGCTTCCATAATCGTATGTATCGGCCAGTTATAACGAACTTCTCTAATCATTAGGCGTTATCAGTACCATTGATGTTCCAAACAGGCGATTATTCTGGTATAATCAAACTTTTGGTTTAGATATTTATTGGAAAACACTTATGGCACTACCGACAGTAGCGATAATTGGTCGCCCGAACGTGGGCAAAAGCAGCCTTCTGAACGCCTTGGCTGGCAAAATGATAAGCATCGTTGAGCCGACAGCAGGCGTGACCAGGGACCGTGTATCCGCACTTATTGAACGAGACGAGCGATATTTCGAACTTATTGATACCGGCGGATATGGAATCGTCGATGTCGACCAGCTCAGCGACCATGTCGAACAGCAAATCCAAAAAGCCATTGATTCAGCCGACCTTATTGTCTTTATGGTCGATATTCGCGACGGCATCGTTCCGCTTGATAAAAAAATCGCCCAACTGCTTCGAAAACAAAATCTCTCCGTCATCGGTGTCGCAAATAAAGCCGATTCGGCAAAAATGTTTCCCGCTGCCGGAGAATTCGCAAAACTCGGATTCGGTGAATTTCTTTGCATCTCAGCGACAAACAATCTTAATAAATCTATCCTGCTCGAAAGAATCTTCGAAACACTAAAGGACCTCGAATTCACCAAGCCGAAAAAGCCCGTTATGAAAATCGCAATGGTTGGAAAACGCAATGCCGGAAAATCCACACTGGTAAATGCTATGGTCGGCGAAGACAGGGTAATCGTAAGCGAAACGCCCGGCACCACCAGAGATGCCGTCGATGTGCGATTCGAAAAAGACGGGCAAGTAATCGTCGCAATAGATACCGCTGGCGTAAGGAAAAAAAATAAGATGGCCAACAGCATAGAATTTTACGGCTACGTCCGCGCAACAAAATCCATCTCCCGTGCCGACGTTGTCCTGCTGATGATAGATGCCACTTTACCCATCTCGCAAGTCGATAAAAAAATCGCACGTTTTATCGCCGAAGAACATAAAAGCTGCATAATTGTCATCAACAAATGGGACCTTGCAAAAGATACAGCTGCCACCGAGGACTACGAGGAGTATCTGACAAAAATGCTGCCCGGACTAAAATACGCACCGCTGGCTTTTACAACCGCTACCGAAGCGAAAAATGTTCAAAGTGTTCTCGACCTTGCAGCCGAAATTTTTAAGCAAGCCACAACACATATATCCACACCGAAACTGAACAAAGCATTTGAAATCATAAAAGAAGAAAGGGTCGGAGCAACAAAACGCTCGAAACTCGGTTGGCCAAAAATTTATTACGCGACTCAACTTGCGGTAAATCCAATTACAATACTGATGTTCGTAAACAAACCTGAACTGTTTGAAGAAAATTATCGTAAATTCATCATAAATCGATTAAAAACTCTGTTACTAATCGCAGAAGTGCCCATACGTTTATTGGCCAGGCCTCATAGAAAAGATTCCTAAAAGGAGATATCCGAGTGGATACGCTTTTACTTATGCTGGTTTGCGGGGCGGGATACTTAATTGCTTATAATACTTACGGCCGCTTTCTCGCTAAAAAAATATTCAAGCTCGACCCGCATGCTCCCGTGCCTTCAAAGGAACTCGAAGACGGAATAGATTATGTTCCGTCACGTAAAGGCATAATCTTCGGCCACCACTATACCTCCATCGCCGGTACCGGCCCAATCGTCGGACCAGCCATCGGTATTATCTGGGGTTGGCTGCCCGCCGTCCTCTGGGTGACTTTCGGCTGCATACTAATGGGAGCCGTACACGACCTTGGCGCCCTGGTAGTTTCGATGCGAAACGAAGGAAAAAGCTTGTCCGAAATAACCGCAAAATATATCAACGCACGCGCGAGACTTATGTTCTTCGCTATCGTGTTCTTAGGGCTGCTTATTGTTATTGCTATCTTCGGCGTCGTTATCGCTTCGGTCTTCACAAGATTCCCCTCGGCTGTTATTCCTGTTTGGCTGCAAATACCAATCGCAATGTCACTCGGCTATGCCATTTATAAAAAAGGCGTTTCCGTTCCGCTTGCCACAGCCATCGCCGTCGCCGGCATGTACGCCTGCATCGTTATCGGCAGCCGTCTACCCATCGAGGTCGGAACTGTCTTCGGCATACCAGCAACGGGCTTTTGGGTAATAACTCTACTGGTCTACGCCTGGGTCGCTTCGACGTTGCCTGTAACGACACTTCTTCAGCCGAGAGACTATATCAATGCCTGGCAGTTATTCGTCGCTATGGGCCTACTCGTTGGCGGCACCATCGTCGCCTCACTGAACGGCAAATTACCAATGGTCGCCCCGGCAATTAATCACTCGCTGCCAGAAGATGCATTGTCCATTTGGCCATTCATGTTTGTAATTATTGCCTGCGGCGCCATCAGTGGATTCCATTCACTCGTCGCTTCCGGCACAAGCCCGAAACAAATTTCAAAAGAAACAGACGGTTTATTCATCGGTTACGGTTCGATGCTGCTCGAAGGAGCCTTGGCTGTGCTTATCATCATCTGTGTCGGCGCGGGTATCGGTATGGCCTTAAAACTTTCCGACGGAACTGTCCTCACCGGCCAAGCCGCATGGCAGCATCAATACAGTTCGTGGATAGGAGCCAAGGGTTTGCCCGACAAAATAGCTCCCGTTGTAATCGGTGCCGCAAATATAATGCGCACGCTGCATGTGCCTGAAGCTATCGGCCTTACACTTATGGGCGTATTTATCGCTTCGTTTGCGGGAACAACCCTCGATACCGCGGTAAGAATCCAACGCTACATCATAAGCGAGCTTGCGACCGACCTGAAAATCCCATACCTGCCAAACCGATGGGCTGCGACTACCTTCGCTGTACTGACCGCAGCTGGTCTGGCTTTTACTACCGGTATAGACGGAACAGGCGCCATGAAACTTTGGCCGCTCTTCGGAAGTGCAAATCAATTACTCGCTGCGCTCGCTTTGCTAATTGTCACTCTCTACCTGAAACAAAAGGGCGGGTACAAGTTTATTTTTACTGCTATCCCCTGTGTCGTCATGCTCGTGATTACGAATTGGGCCATGATAAAAAACGAAATGATTTTTCTCGCTGCTGAAAATTGGCTGCTCGTTACGATAGGTGCTGTAATATTCGCGCTTGCGTTATGGATGACGGTCGAAGCGGTGATAGCCTTCTTTAATCCCCGGCAATCGGCGGAGTCTGAGCCTCAGCCAAAGACGTCAACTTAAACCGGGCAATAACCGGCGGCTGATTAAGTGCTATCTCGTCCTTGCGAACAAACTCTTCGGGGAATTTATAAATAAGCTCTCTTCTTAACGGCTCTTCTGATTTAACGTCCTTGTCGCTGTCGTCAATTTCCAATATCACCTGATAGGTCTTCTTGTCGTAAGCCCGTTTTGCTTCTGCCGTAGCCCTGATTGTAATCGCCCGTATCACCTCATCCAGATTGATAACCTCAACGGCGTATTTACCCTGCAGGTTCGGGCTCATAGTAAAACCAAGTGTCGCATCAGTTATGGTGTAGTCACCAAACTTTTCCTCTTCAAGTGGCGTGGTAATCTTCACCGTCGCTGCCGCCGTTCTTATCTGGTTCGCCGCCAACTGAATATAAGGCCTTTTCTCAATCGGCGTTAATCGAGCCTGGTCAACTTCCCTTCTTACCAACTGAACTTTTGCAATTAAATTCTCTCCCTCCCAATCGCCGGGTACAAACATATTTATCTGAGCGGGCTCGATTATCACATCCTTTATCAAGTTCTGCTCTTCGTCCACACACTTTACTTCAAGCGTTTTTTCAACCAACCCAATAACATTGACTGACAGTTTACCCGGCTTACAAGATTCAACCGTAAGCCCGAGCCGCCTTATCTGTTTGTCTTTCTGCAAAAACGGCAACAGCGCCAAGGTATAACTGCCGGGCTCGTCCATCTTTTCCTGTATTGCGTCAAAATCAAATTCGAACCGCTTGCCTTCTTTTAACTTTCTGCTTATATCCGCGATTTTCGATGCGGGGCCCTTAAGAACCACCCTGTCGACGGAAACCGATATTTCATCATTAAAACTTACCCATAAATTATGATTGGTGGACTTGGCAACACGTACCGTCACCCCGGATACAGACAACTTCTCATCCAGCGCCAAGTCGGTCCAAACCCATATCAACAGCGTTATGAACACAACCACCGAAACCTTGCCGTATTTAATTTTTCCCGTCGTTTTCATTCGCTTGTATTATGCCTGACTTTCATGACTCTCGTCGTCACCGGACTTTTTATCCTCAAATTTGCGCGACTCAAAAGCTGTCTTTTTAGGAAACCGCCAAAACCTCTCGACTATCGGAACCATCTCATCTATCGTGTCGGATAAATAAGTTCTCAATTGAGACTCCGTAACGTTGCGTGTTAAATGCCCCTCCTCAGCAATCGAAATTATGCCCGTCTCTTCACTTACTACAATAACGCTCGCGTCGGAACCGGTCGTTATACCTATGGCTGCCCTGTGACGAGAGCCAAGCTCTACTCCATCTATACTGCCCAATTCCGCCAACGGCAATTGAACCCTCGCGGCAATTACTCTGTCACCGCGTACTATTATCGCCATATCATGAAGGCTCGTTCCCGGCTGAAAAATAGTCCTTAATAACTCGGACGTCACCCGGGCATCAAGCTGAACGCCGGTCTCTACAAATTCCCCTAACGCCACACGTTTTTCAATTACAATAATTGCCCCGAAACGAACCGTTGAAAGAGATGTCACTGCGGAAATTATTTCCTCCGCGGTTTTCGCTAATTGCTGGGATGAACTTGTTAAAAATCTCGCGCGACCTATCCGTATCAGCGCCCTGCGAATTTCCGGCTGAAATGCCGCGACTGCGATTATCAAAACCGCTATCAAAAATCCTTTGTAGAGATATTGAAGCCGAACAAAACCAAATTTCTCGACCACCAGGTTTAAGATGATAACGCCGGCGATGAGAATGAAAATCACCCCTCTAAACAACCTCTCTCCACGTGTGCCTTCAAGGAAATCAACCGCCCAGTAGACCACCAGGCCGATAAGAAGAAGCTCGATAACAACTACCCACCAGTCGTAACCCGCTACTCGACTGAGATAATCGATGAGTATTTCCACCAATCAAATCCCTTTGTTTAAACGCATTATGTGAAATCTTCCGTCCGTGCGAAGACTAATCCATCTCAGGAGGCAACCTTCTGTCCATCGACCTACTGGGTTCGTCCATCAATAAAACCTTGTCTATATCTCTTATCATCTCCTGCTGATTAATGCGGACATTGCGTATGTGTCGCCTGTGTCCCTCTGCCGCTGTCTCGCCCGGCTGCGTCATGAAACGGCAGCCAGTAAGAGACAAAAGCATCCCGCATAAAACGATACCTAAAACTACTTTGTAAATACTCGCAGAAGTGTTTCTCATTATACTATCCTTTTACCAAAACCTGTGAGCCTAACGGCACCTTTTCATCACTACGAAGGCGCTGCAAAACTCGCTTGCGCCCCCAACCTCAAATATTCATTATAGCAGTTACAAATTCCCCTGTCAACGCAAAAACGGCGATTAGTCGCATGATTACTGAATTCAACCTTCCCCTTGTGAATTTCTCAAAAACTATGTATATGGAATTTTGACATTAGCACCCCATTACCCTTATAATCACACCATTAACGCATGAAAATAAAACCCTTTTATTGGCGGGCCAATTATGAAGCAAAACAAAATCGCTCGGGTTATGCAGATTTTAACGGCTTTACAGGCTGGAAAAAGCTACACCGCAGATGACTATTTCGGCAACGCGTGGGCAATGATACCGGAAGGAAAAACCTATAATGTCAAATTGAGATTTTTACCTAAAGTGGCTGAAAATGTCGCCGAGGTTTTGTGGCACAGTACACAAAAAGTTAGCCGAAATTCTGACGGCTCTGCCACTGTCGAATTCCGCCTTGACGGACTCGGCGAAATAAGCTGGTGGATTCTCGGATATGGCGATCAAGTCCAAGTGCTTGCCCCAAAAATCCTTAAAAATAAGATTCTGCAAGTCGCTCGGAATATGGTCAAGCTCTACAAATAACCCTACTTTTTGCCGGGTTTTCCTGTGTGGATAACCTGTTAGTAAATCTGTTGGGCTTTGTCTGCAACTAACACACATTTCGTGGGATATTTATATACTGTTAGTTCTTCCTAAGAATTCACGGCTCACTTAACACCTTATCCACACCTGTTTTTTAAACTTTTCCGCCTCAACTCCTCATTGTATAAAGGGTTATCTAAACACCCCCAAATAACCTAACAATCTAACAGGCTATATGACTACTAATACTATATATTTATTTATTAATATAATAATATACATATTGTTTTTCTGTGAAGAGTTTCACCCAACATGCATATCTTCATAACTATCTGGTGCCCCAAGTCAGCTATATCCACAAGAAAAAAATTCTTCTGGAAATTAGGGTTGTGTGCATGCAAATCTTGATGTAAACTAAAGCATCTTTTTACAATAATTTCACCAATTTAAGAGGTGTATCATGAAGGTAAATTTCAACAGAACAGCCCTTGCCGATGCCTTGGCTTTAGTAACATCAGCGGTACCAAGTCGAACGCCCAAACCGATATTAAAATGTGTTCGAATCACCGCGGACAAAAAAGAAGTTCGTATTTACGCGACAGATTTAGAGGTTGGTATTAATCACCTCATTACCGAAGTCCAAGTGGAGCAGCCCGGCGATATTGTCATCCCCGCAGACAGATTATCTGCTATCGTCCGCGAAAGCGTTGACGAAGTTTTGGCAATGCAAGCCGACGAAGGCACCTGTCAAATAACAGGGGCGGATAGCCACTTTACCGTTTATGGCCAGCAGGCCAGCCAGTATCCTGCGGTGCCGGGATTTGATGGCGAAGCGGACATAGAAATCAATCTTGAAAATTTACAGCTTGGTATCGAGCAGAGTCTTTTCGCCGCCGCGAAAGAAAGTACGCGCTACGCGCTGAACGGTGTGCTGTGGGAGATTAAAGGCAAAAAATTATCACTGGTTGCTACTGACGGCAGAAGATTGGCCCGCGCCAAAGTTAATCTCCTCTCGGCGCCGGGCGAGAAAATAGAGGCGAAAAAATTGGTCATTCCCGCCAAAACAATGGCACTGTTGGATAAAATTGGCTCTTCCGACAAAGATGTCGTCGCCGTCAAGCTTGTCGATAACCAGATAATAATCAGCTGTGAAAATGTAGTCATAAGCTCAAATCTCATCGAAGGCAATTTTCCGAAATACGAAGATATAATACCGTCCGACTATACCAAAAAACTGACGCTGCCTACCGAGGCGGTCGCCAGCGCCGTCCGCCGTTCAGCACTACTAACGAGCGAAGAGTCCAGAGGGATTAAATTATCGGTTGGCAAAAAAAGTCTGATATTTTCGTGCAGGGCGCCCGAAACCGGCGATGCGCAAATCGAGCTGCCCGTCGAACATAAAGTCGAGCCGATAGAAATTGGTTTTAGCCCGCAATTTTTTATCGATGCCCTGCGAGTTATCAAAACGCCAGAATTCGATTTAGAACTGGACCAGCCGGATAGGCCTGGACTAATAAAAAGCGGCGCTAATTTTATCTACGTTTTAATGCCTATTAATTTGGGATAATTAATACCGCCTCACGCACAATACAACGCGCGCACAAAATGATAAATGAGGACGAATATTTACGCAGTATTAGCAGGCGACCGATGAGTCGAAGGAGGGATAACGCAACTAAATTGAGCGACACCGTCAAAGTGCTTATGGAGGAAATAATTTCGCCGCGACAAAGCAGGTTCCAGGAAATTTTGCAACTGTGGAACCAACTGCTGCCGGCTGAACTTCAGGAACATTGTAAATTGGGCGGCATCTCCGGAGGCCAACTAAAAGTCCTTGTCGATTCACCTGTGTATATGCACGAACTGAGATTGTGCAGCCCATTACTGATTGAGGAATTACAAACACATTGCCCAAGAGCCAGAATCAGAAAAATTAAAATTACTATCGGATAAATTAACGAAACAAAAAACAAATTGCAGATATAAACAGTAGTAGAAACAGAAAGCGAACTATATGGAAGCACACAAATACGATGCAAGTAACATAAAAATACTCGGCGGCCTCGAAGCCGTGCGCAAAAGGCCTGATATGTACATCGGCGACAGAGGCAGCGGCGGCCTTCATCACTTGGTCTATGAAGTACTGGACAACTCCATCGATGAAGCGTTAGCCGGCCAATGCGACAACGTCCTCGTACACATTCAGCCGGACGGAAGCTGCTCTGTTGAAGATAACGGTCGAGGCATCCCCGTTGAAAAACACAAAGAAACCAAAACCAGCGCGCTGGAAGTTGTACTCACAACATTGCATGCCGGCGGAAAATTCGATTCTGACAGCTACAAAGTTGCCGGTGGATTGCACGGCGTAGGCGTCAGCGTGGTAAACGCTCTCAGTGAATGGCTCGAAGCTGACATTTATCGTGACGGAAAACATTATCATTTCGAATGCGCAAGGGGTATCGCCAAGGGGCATGTACGACAGCTTGGCCCCACCGATAAACGCGGAACAAAAATCACCTTCAAAGCCGACGAAAAAATATTCGGCGATGCCGAGTTTAATTATGACACACTCCTAAAACGAATACGCGAAATGGCATATCTAAATGCCGGCTTGAAAATTACATTCAAAGATGACAGGAACAAGAAAAAAGAAGTTTTCAAATTCGACGATGGAATAAAAGCGTTCGTCAAACACTTAAACGAAGGCAAAGAAACTTTACACAAAAATGTCATCTATTTCTCAAAAGAAGACACCGACGCAATGCTAAGCTGCGAAGTAGCCTTGCAATACAATGACGGCTACACGGAAAATGTTTTGGTTTTCGCCAACAACATTCGCAACATCGATGGCGGCACGCATCTTTCCGGTTTCAAAACAGCTATAACGCGCACGATGAATTATTACGCCAAGAACAATAATTTATTAAAGAACGGCCAGGTCACAACCGGCGATGACCTCAGAGAAGGCATGACCGCTATTGTCGCGGTAAAACTTTCCGACCCACACTTCGAGGCACAAACAAAAGTACGGTTGACCAACCCGGAAGTCGGCAGCTTCGTCGAAACCACCGTCAACGAACAGCTCGGTCACTTCCTCGAAGAACATCCAGCCGATGCGAAGCGAATCTTAAATAAAGCCATTCAAGCTGCTGCGGCAAGAGAGGCAGCCAGAAAAGCACGCGAACTTACCAGACGAAAGGGCGCCCTTAGCAGTTCAAGCCTGCCCGGAAAACTATGGGACTGCGCAAGCAAAGAAAAATCTTCCACGGAAATATTCGTAGTCGAAGGTGATTCCGCGGGCGGTTCGGCAAAAGCCGGAAGAGACAGAAAAATCCAGGCCATCCTGCCGCTGAAAGGAAAAATTCTGAATGTCGAAAAGGCACGCGTCGACAAAATGCTCGCGCACGACGAAATCAGAACTATCATAAGCGCGCTCGGAACAGGAATCGGCATGGAAGAATTCGACCTTGAAAAATGCCGGTACGGAAAAATCGTGCTAATGACAGATGCCGATATCGATGGTGCGCACATACGAACACTGCTGTTGACTTTCTTCTTTAGGCAAATGCCCCAACTGTTTACAAGCAACATGATTTATATCGCTCAGCCGCCGTTATATGAAATCAAACTCAAAGGAAAGAAAAAATCCGAATACATCCTCAGCGAAGCCCAGATGCACAAGAAGATGATAGCTCGCGGCCTGGAAGGCACAGAACTTTTCGTGAGAAACGGCAAAAAAACCAAGGCCGCAAAACCGAAAAAAATATCGGACAAACAACTTACTGACCTTGTAAAAGACCTCGCCGCCGCCGAACGCAATATAGCTGTTCTTGCCAGGCGCGGCATAAACTTCTCAGATTTCGTCGAGGCATATTACGATGGCACCAAACTGCCCCAGTTCCGGATCCGCGTCGAAGGCAACGAAGAAATTTATTATGACCAAGCCAAATACGAAAAACGCCTCGAAAAATTAAAGAAAACCGCCACCACCGAAGAGGAAGAAGCTATTCTTGCCGAAGAGCTCCATGAAGTGGACAGAATTAACCAGATAAACAAAAAACTCAAAAACGCGTTTGCTCTCGATTTGAGTGACTTCCTGTTAAAACCTGAAAAAGCCGTTTCCGGTAAATCGCTGCCTACGAAATTCCAGCTTGTCAACGACCAGGATGAATATGACGTTGTTTCGCTGGGCGAAATCTGTTCCGCTGTTAGGCAAATTGGCGGCAAGGGAATCGAAATAAAACGATTCAAGGGCTTGGGCGAAATGAATGCCGACCAACTGTGGGACACGACCATGAACCCGCAGACGAGAACTCTGCTGCGGGTAAAACTCGACGATGCCGGAGAAGCCGACAGACTTTTCAGCATACTAATGGGCGACAATGTGGAACAACGAAGAAACTTTATCCGCAAGCATGCCCTTGAGGTACAGAACCTCGACGTCTAAAATGAAAAAATTATCATTCATAATTTTCTCGCTTTTCCTGGCGACATTTACCTCTGCCGACACTTTCGTACACCAAAAAAGCGGCGAGGTTTTGCATGGCTACGCTACCAGCCAAACAGAAAAAGATAAAACCACCGTCTATACCGAGGAAAAAGGCCAGATACAATTAGACCTCGCCGAGTGGGATGTCACAGCTGACCGAAACGGCAGAAACAACAAGGTAGTTGTTATATCCATTGACGATGCCCTTATTTACGAAATAGAAACCGCAGCCTTTGAAAAAACCCTCGAAGAAACCGCTGGCCAGGGCCCGCTGTTTATCCTGCTCGAAATCGATACGCCGGGCGGCCGACTGGACCTTGCACGGAGAATTTGCTCGGCTATCACAGGAACAAAAAACTGTCCCGTAATCACTTTCATCAAGGGCGGAAAATACGGCGGGGCTATCTCCGCAGGTGCCGCAGTTGCTTTCGCTTGTGACAAAATCTACATGGCAAACAATACCATCATCGGTGCTGCTACCGTCATAACCCTTTCCGAAAAAGGCCCGCAGGATATCAAAGAGACCTATGGTGCCGCTGTCGGAGAAAAATTCAGTTCCGCTTGGCAGGCGTATCTTGCTTCGCTTGCGGAACAAAACAAACGACCGGGCCTGCTCGCAAGAGCTATGGTCGATAAAGATATCGAAGTCATTGAAGTCTCTGGCTTGGCCGGCAGGGCATTCGTAGAACCGGCAAACAAAAAATGGCGACAAAAATTCGTACATCGCTGGAGCAAAAAAGGTTCACTGCTGACCCTTACAGCCACCGAAGCGGTAAACTCAACAGTTGCGGACAAAATCACTGATTCAAGAAAACAATTGTTGGTGGACACCGACGCTGCCCGTGCCGAAATTGTAATGGACAAGCAAATCCAGCGAGCAAGAAAGGAACTTAAAAGAGCCTTAGGACAAGTCGAGAGAATAAGAAAATCCGTTGACTTTAAAATAAAACAATCGAAACATCGCCAGCCGTTACCAAAGGTGCTGAAAATATATCGCGAAGCGCAAAGAGAATTCAAATCGCTCATAAGATTAGCCAAAACATACCCGGACCTGAACCTTGATGTCCAACAACTCGAAGAAGAACTAAACTCCATCAAAGCTGCGTACCAACAGACAAAAATAGAATCATCGAGACGTCGCTAAAACTCTTTCCCGCGCCCGGAATCACTTCTTCCTGATGACTTTTTGCCAATTTTCACGGACGCACGAAAAAAAATTGGATTTCTGCTTACTCTTACCGCCCTCGACAAAACAACTTGCGCAAACAATTCGAAAAGTTGCAAAATTGTTGAGATTTTTACTTGCAAAAGTTTGACAAGTGCGCCAGAATACCAACGATTTACAAATTAATAAAATACTCATCAAATATCATACATGGCGGGGTGTGTGAGCTTTAAAATGGAGGCAAGAGAATGAGTCACAAAATGCAATCTGTTGGCTTTGTCTGTCTTCTAATGTTCATGTCACTATTTTGCGGTTGCGAAAGTTTAAGAGCCTTTAAGTTGCCGACCATAGGCACTCCGCAAATCGATGAAGTCAAAATGACACAAGCCGATGAAGAAAAAGCAACACTTCTTAAAAAAATAGACCGCAAATTCGCCAACCCCAAAGCGCATTTCGATTTGGGCCAACTGTACCAGGCAGACGGAATGTGGACACAGGCAGAGTATGAATATAATACTGCCCTGGGATTCGACCCTGCATACAGACCGGCACAAGCAGCGATGGTGAAAGTATTATTAGAAAGCGATAATCACCCTCGGGCGGAAATTTATTCTGATATCTATTTAAACCAGGTTTCAAACTCCGCTGCGGAGTCGTTAAAGCTGGGGCTGGCATTTCAAAGACAGGCCTTGGATGAACATGCCCTGACGTGCTATCGGCAGGCACTTGGTTTGGCGCCGAACTCCGCTAAGGTTAACAGGCAAGTAGGATATTACTATTTGAGCAGGAACGAAAAGGATGTAGCCAAATCATATCTGAAACGCAGCTTCGACCTCAATCGAAATCAGGCGGATGTAGCCGGAGAATTGGGTCGGCTCGGCGTTGCTGTGCGAATACCACTTAAGACGACCGAAAACGTCAAGAAGCTGGACCGAATAATAGACCGTGCTGATAAGCAAAATGCTCCATAAAAACTAAAGAGCTTTAAACTTTTTTATAGCCCTGTAGCACAAGGATGTGCTGCGGGGTCTTTTTATTGGTGCTGCGGCAAGGATAAAATAGCACCGGCTGTTTGTTTGAAATTAGATTCGCAATAAATCTATTTGCCTGATAGCCAATCGTTAATCAGGACGGCGAGGTCGAGCATATCGACGAATCCGTCGCCTGGAACGGGGGCGATATCGGCAGAGACAGTTCCGGGCGATTGTTGCCACTGGGCTGCAAGGTAAGCAAAATCATCGAAGTCAACATCGCCGTCGATGTCCACGTCACCAGGGAATTTTGCGGTTGCCGATTCAGCAGATGAAGCTGCGGTTGTGTTTTGAGCGCCACTGATATCACGAGCTGTAACTGTATAGGTATACTGAGTATTTGGACTAAGACCAGCGTCCTCGTAGCTGGTGCCTGATTGCCAACCGCTGTCACTGCCACCACCTGCTGTGCAGGTAAAGTAGTACATAACACCGCTGGCATCTGTTGCCGTTGTAGCTACCATTGCAATAGAACTGTCATTGGTCGCATACGGTACCGTTACCCATGTCATCGGGTCCGGTGTCGGGGGGTCCGTATCAGGTGCCGCCGTTATACCGGTAACTTCGACACTGTCAACAAAGCCTTTTTCCTTTACACCAGCATTAAGGCGGAACCTTACAGCAAATGCACGGTTATCATCGGCACCAGAACTACAGGTCTTATCCACAAATGTCCAGGAAGTATCCTGCGTTGCTTCCAACTGATTCCAGTTGGTACCATCAACTGACCACTCTACATAAAGGTACTCACCTGCATCAATATCTAATGTTTTGCGTGCATATTTTACATGAATGTCGGACATACCAGTCGTGCTGATAGATTTTACAATCCAGTTGGGTTTTTCAATTACGGCAGCATATGTGCCTGCATAAGAATCGGTCCCAACCACACAGTAGCGGTCGCTGACAATCCAGCCGCCACCAGCGAAGTCGCCGCTCTCGAAGCCATCGCTCCAGGGCAGCATTACGCTGTAAACATGGTCAATGGTAAACGAATCGATTACATCGCCGCTTGTATCCTCAACCACTACGTCAATTTCTTCAGCAGAAGCATCGGCGTCGAGCTTCATGAAGTTGTAACTCTGTGAGACAACAACAACGTAAGGCGTATAATCCGGGTCGGGTGTATCAAGTGTCGGTCCGGCACCACCAGTAGTTATATGCATGACTTCCTGTACTTCACAACGAACATAGTAATGGTTGTGGCCTCCGATAACCATTTCCACGCCGTATGCCAGACATAACGGCTGAATAGCTTCCTGAACCTGCGTGTTGTCAGTGTGGCCGCCTTGGCCGTCACCGGACCAACCCGGCTCATGAAGCTGGATAACCTTGAAGGTCCTGTCGGTAGCAGCCAAATCGCTTTCGAGCCAATCCAACTGTCCCTGACTGATTACACCATAGCCGCCATCATACTGGTCAACAACGGCAACGTGCACCGGGCCGTAATCGAATGACCAGAAGTGAGTACCAGTGGTCCATGATGAATCCCAACCACTGTTGACATATGGATATGGAAAATATTTTACGAACATATTTCCGTCATTGCCGCCGCTGGTTAAAGTTTCATGGTTACCAACTGCGCCGTTAATCGGCAGATTGGCTTGCATTTGAAGAATGTTGGAAAAGCTTCTGTTGAAAAATTCGTTCTGCCAATCGTAATCTGTCTTACCGGAGTTTACCCAGTCACCGGAAAGCATAGTAAATGTCTGGTAAGCGGAATCTGCCTGGAAAGTGGTAACAATCTTCGAAGCAACCAAATCAAAGGTTGCTGTATTGGTTCTGCAGTCACCAAAAGCCAAAAATTTGACACTTGTAGCGGAAGTCGAAGGCGCAGCGTAGAAGCTACCGGTATGATAGCTGCCATCATTGACACGATAGTAATACTTTTGGCTGGGTGTAAGGCCGGTAATTACTTTTTCGTGCTGGTGGTCGCCAATTTCGGTAGTCTGAACACTGCTGCCATAAGATGTGCTTGTGCCCCATTCGAGGGTACAAGTTTGTGTCGAGTCTAACTGCCAAAGAACCATCATCTCGGTGTTTACACCGGGATAAATCATGTATGGGCCCTTGAGCATTGTCGCATTGGCAACGCCAGCGGTCAGGCAAATTACAAATAGCGATACGACCAAATTTTTCATGACGGAATTTTCTATCAAATATTGTTGTCAAAGAAACGAGGCCTATGCCAATATTCGGCACAGGCCTCGATAGTTACAAATATTCAATACTGTTATGGCCAGAGATACTGTACACCGTCAAGCCAACTTTCGGCCATTAAAGCAAGGTCCCTGAAGTTAACTTTCCTTTGACCGTGTGCTTCCGACCGATATGCTTCCGCAGGTGAATCAAGCTTAATGTAAACAGATTTACTTTCACCGGAATCAGCCGCGATAAGTCCAGACGACTCATCGAATTTATACTGCAGCCATGGAGTCGCCGTATCAGTACCATTCTTAATGTCTTCTATTTCAGCGAGCAACAGTATTTTGTCGTAGATACGGAAATCGTCGATGGTTACATTGGCAAAACCGGTTCCGGTTCCATCACTGTAACTTCCTAAGTTGGCACCTTGTAGCGGGCCAGCCAGCTTTGGTGTGGCCCCGCCTGTTGTACTCTGCGAGAGGGCGTCGAGGAAAAGTTCTCCTCTGGCGTAACCATCTGTCCTGTTCCAAACAGTAAAGGCAACATGGTACCAGGTGCCCGGTGTTAAGGTCGAATCACTTAATGCCGGGTCTGCAATACCGTAACCGCTATTGTCGGTACCAGCCAGGTGAGCATGCAGTTTATTCTGAACAGCACCGGAGACGCCGCTGCTGGAACCGCCGAGGAAAATATTGCATCGTTGTCGTGTCTGGTTCGTGCCGAAGACGTATTCGTCATCTGTTCCTGTGCTTGACCCCGGCTTTATCCACATAGTAATGGTTTTGTCCTGGAAGTTGGTTAGCAGGTCATCGCTGATATCAACCCAGTCATCCACGCCATCGAACAATAGTGCGTTTCCGCTTTGGCCGGCTACCCAGTAAGTACCACTGAAGCATGGGTCCAGCACACCGTTGAAGTCAGTATAAAGGTAATCTGACTGAAGCCATCCGCCTGCGATTACATCGAGGTCTTCATATGTGCTTTCGCAGTCGCCGCTGAAATCACCCAGAGCATATTCCGAAACACACCTCGGCATGTAAAGCCGAAGGTCATCGAAGTACACAGTTCCAATAGCGTCGCCGCTTGGAGCGGAACCGTCACCGAAACCGACGGCAATCTTTTTGACTTGAGTTAAGTCAACATTGTTAGCGTCGACGAAGTCCTGCAGGTCTATGTTCCAGGTTTCCCACGACGTTACTATTAGATAATTGTCGGATGCATCGCCCATTTCACCGGCGATGATATTCGGGTCCTGTAGATATTTCGGGTCGGCACCGTACACTACCGTGGCATCGTTTCCGTCGGCATCTTCAAGCCGCACATACATTTGTTCAGCCGTATCATTTCCAGCAGTACCGTGGAAATACAGCACCAGGGCTTCAATGTCACCGAGGGTCCAGTTTTGCGAAGAAGCGTATGTTTGCTCAACTTCGGAATAGTATGGCGAAGCTGTGTTATCATAGTTGAACTGCATCGCGTTCCAACCGGAGTGGACAAATGTTATAGCAGACGCCTGCACGAGCCCTGTGGTCATGTTGACATTCGAAGCTTCTTTTGTCCAGGCAGCTTGCATGCTGGAGTCGCTAGGGTGACCCTCGAAATCATCAACGATGACGTATTCGGCGGTCGTAAAGTTCCAGGTAAAGCCAGGCCAGATATACGGGCTGGTAGCGAGGTTGACTTCATCTACTGCCCAGTAATAGGTAGTCTTTGGCTCAAGGATATCAGGGCTGTATGTGGTGCTGCCTTGAGGCTGACATGGGTCATCGACCAGCGGCGGAGTCCCTGTTGTGCCAAAGTACACCTTGTGTCCGTTTGCATCATCGGCATACAGTCCCGCTGTCCAGGACAAATCAGTCAATCTACTGATTTCCGTTGCTCCGGAGTCTGGAGATGGGAAAGAAGCTATTTCCGCATCGAATGCGAACGAATCTATAACGGAACCATCACGGTTGGCGACCTCGAAAGATAGAGTTGTTCCCTGGATATCAATTTTACAGAAGTGATAATCCTGTATTGCAACGTCGATATTCTCTGCCCACGGTGCGATGCTGTCAAATGATGCGCCACCACCACCGGTGGTTATGTGAAATACGCCATTAACGTATGCGCGGTTGTAGTTATGATTGTGTCCTGCGAATATCAATTGTACCCCGTACTCCTCACAGAGCGGCTGGACAGAGTTCTGAACTTCAGAGTTGTTACTGTGGTCGCCGCTTGACCAACCTGGGGCGTGCAGGGTGATAACTTTCCAGTCTTTTGTGCTGGCAGCGAGGTCACTTTCGAGCCAGGCAAGTTGTGTCGCGCCCATTACGCCATAGCCATTAGTGTACTGGTCGAGTATTATGAAGTGTACTGGGCCGTAGTCAAATGACCAGTATTTGTCGGCAATGTATGGATATGGATAGTACGCGAGATAAAGGTCTCCATCATCGCTGGCACCTATATTGGTTTCGTGATTTCCTGTAGCGCCGTTGTAGGGCAAGTTGGACCTTATTTCCATTAGATTTGAATAGTTGCGATTGAACCAATCATTGGTCCAACTCGTCTCGGTTCTACCTTTGTCACACCAGTCGCCGCTAAATAGTGTAAGTGTCTGATAATTAGGGTCAGCGGTGTACGCACTAATCATTTGTTCCGTTATCGAGTCCTGTCTTTCCGGGTGGTTTCTTGTGTCCCCATATGCGAAGAACTTGAGGCTTTCCGCTGAGGCCGCTGGCGCTGCGTAAAAAGTGCCTGCATTGTTATCATCTTCATCGACACGATAAAAATACTTTGTTCCCGGAGTCAGCCCTGTAAAGTCGTATTTACTCTGATGGTCGGTACCATATTCTGTTACCGCGACATTTCCATCGGCATAACCAGTGTCGGTTCCCCATTCCAAAGTGCAGGAATGTGTGGCGTCTTCCTGCCACAATACGGTCATTTTGGTATTGTCACCAGGGTAAATAAGATAAGGACCTTTTATTATAGCTGCACTGGCGACACTTGAAGCTAAACATATTGTTAGTAAAAATATAAGTAAACGCTTCATAACTGAAACTCCTTAAAAAGGATTATTTACTGGGGTGTGATGTTTTGAGGTTTCCCTCCCGCTCTTTTTTTGCCCCTACACTCCTCCTCGTTATGCTGAAAACGAAAAAATAGTTACACCGAAACCATTTTATCACGATAAACATCGTACCAAAAAAGTCGGGAATTAGCAAGAGAAAAAAGACTTGTGGTTGTGACAGCTAATTGTGCAGAAAAACGGCAAATCCTGCCGATAATAGGGGTTAAGTCCAATGGTGGGCAGTTAAAATAGTAACCCTGAAAAATCGATTTTTATCGGACCAAAAAGGGCTTTGTGTCATAGAAGAGCTATGATTATAATTTAAGCGTTATTTTTAATTGAAGCAGCGATAGGGACGGTGGTTATGAAAAAACCTTTTATGCGGGAAAATCCGCGGCAAAAAATAGCTGAATTTCTTGGTATAGTAGCATTATTGATACTTTTTTGCAGTTGTGCGAGCTTTAACATAAGCGATTGGCCCAGCAAGTTTGCCTGGCCAAACAATAGCCCTGCGAAGAATCTGTGTGGGCCCACAGGTGCTTTTTTTGCATATTACCTAATGTACTATGTCGGTCCAGGAGTATTTGTAATATTAGCTTCGGGAATATGGTTTCTTGTCGCGAAGCTGGCAGGCCGCCCTGTAAAACAGTTGGTTTTTAGGACAGGCGGTTTATGTCTGCTGACGGTAGCCGCTTCGAGCAGCTTTTATTGTTTTTGGCCTTATGTCGTTTATGACTTTCCAATTGGCTCCGGGGGTGTGCTTGGAGTTGGAACAGCGGAGTTTTTGAGAAGTCACGTTGCTGCCTTCGGAACTTTCATGCTGATTACAGTCGCATGGATAGTCGGAACGGTTCTGTTAACAGACAGATTTATTTTGAGAGTGCTCGGATGGGTTATCTTTGCTTTGGGAAAAGCCCTCGGTATGGTTTTGCCCGCATGGTCAGCTGCGAGACAGCAGTCGGAGGCATTAGGTGACATATGGCGGAGATTAAGTACCAGGCAAAGACCCTCGCTGACAGAAGTTGATGATTTAAGTTTTAATATAAACTCTGATTCCGAAAAATCGGACGAACAGCCTCCGCTTGTTAAATTAGGCTCAACAGCTCCGAAGGAACAAAAGCCAGACAAGCCCTATGTTCCAACAAGCTATAAAGATTATATTTTACCGCCGTTGGATTTGTTGGCAGAACCGGAACAGGGTTTTGCTTCGGTTCAGGGCAGAGTTGTTAAATCTAAAGCGGCGGCACTGGAGAAATTGTTGGCCGAATTTAATACTAACGCTCGCGTTGTAGCTGCGGACACAGGTCCTGTCGTAACGATGTTCGAGTTGGAGCTTGCGGCGGGAGTGAAGGTCAGTCAGATATCCTCGCTTGCAAATGATATGGCTCGCGCGTTGGGTGTCGGTGCGGTGCGTGTTGTGGCGCCGTTACCGGGAAAACATACCATAGGTATAGAAGTTCCCAACAGTGAGAAGGAAAAAGTTCGAACGAAGGACATACTTCAGTTGGCCGGAAGCAAACCGGCGAAAATGGAAATACCTTTATTTTTAGGAAAGGATTCGGCGGGTGAAGCACTCGTTTCGGATTTAACCGCCATGCCGCATTTGCTTATCGCAGGTACGACTGGCTCCGGTAAGAGTGTATGTATCAATAGTATCATCGCCGGAATTT
>JAGLSU010000047.1 GCA_023135935.1 Planctomycetota bacterium | reverse complement strand
TGACGGCTTTTAATACTATACCACATTTGATGAGCCCGATAGTCACCGAAACCAAGCGAGCCGTCCAGATACTTAGCTGGGCTACGGTGAAGATGGATGAGCGATATGCGCTGCTAGCCGAAGCAAAGGTAAAGAATATCAAAGAATATAACCGGCTCGGACCGGAAGGCATCAGAGACAGGTTTAACCCGAGCACTCCTGACGAGGAGGCGCAGATACCGAAGAAACTGTCCTATATTGTAATAATTATAGATGAACTTGCGGATTTGATGATGACCGCAGCAAAGGAAATAGAAAATTATATCGTTCGTTTAGCACAAAAAAGCCGCGCCGTTGGTATACATATAGTATTAGCAACACAGCGGCCGCAAGCGACAGTTGTTACCGGTTTGATAAAGTCGAACATGCCGACAAGAATAGGATTTCGCGTCGCTGCGAGAATGGATAGCCGTATTATTCTCGACCAGAACGGAGCGGAAACGCTGCTTGGCGAAGGTGACATGCTGTTTCTTAAACCGGGAACAAGCGATTTGATTCGAGCGCAAGGAACTTTCGTTGATGATATGGAGGTGCGAAGGATAGTTAAATATCTAAAAGACATTGCCGAACCGCAGTTCCATCCGGAACTTACACAGCTTAATAGCATAGATGCCTCAGAAATGAGAAAAGACGAATTATTTGATGATGCCGTTCGAGTTGTTTTGCAGACCAAAAGAGGAAGTGTCTCACTTTTGCAAAGACGGTTGAGTGTAGGATATGCCAGAGCATCAAGAATGATTGAGATGATGGCGGCCTCGGGGATTCTCGGCGAATATAAGGGTAGTCAAGCCAGAGAGGTTATGATAACCTTAAAAGAGTATGAAAAAATGCGAAAGCAAATAGAGCGTGACGACCAGGAAAGCGATTCCAGAGAAGAAGAATCATCTGAACCGGCATACATTAGTGAAGGACAACGGGGGTATGTTGCTGTTGACGAGGACGAACAATGAAAACAAAAAAATTAAGGTGGGTTGTTTATGCGATTTTAGCCACGATACTTTTAATCCCTAACTTGGTTGAAGGTGCGGAGAAAGTACAGTGTCGCCTGAAATTCGAAAAGAACAAATCGTATTACATACGCATAACGACTGATACGCAGGTAACTATGGAGGTGACACGGCAGGGGACAGGAAAACAGGAAGTTCTTGAGCATTCAGTTTTTGCTTTTGGATATGAAGTTGATGTAGACGAGATAGATGCGGAAGGTAACGCATGGATTAAAGTTCTGTACGACCAGGTCAGTTTTTCGCAAAAAACTCCTCAAACCGAAGTTCGTTATGACTCCTCAAAAAAATATCACAAGATAGCTCTATCCGCTAAGGGCTTTGCGGCACTTGTGGGGCAAAGGTTTTATCTAAAGATAACACCGCAAGGCCGAATCGAAAAAATTAATGGATTACCCGCTATGCGCAGCTATGTTAAAATAAATCTGCCCGGAAGAGTAACCGAAGCACAAAGAACACTTATGTTGGAAGGTATGAAAGAGCAGCTTGACGAAGAAGCAGTAAAAGAATCTTTTGAAACTTTCATGGCTATATATCCGGATAGAGTTGTTGATGTTAATGATTCCTGGGAGGAGACGATAATTCTGTCTCAAAGTCCTGCTATGGTCTTGGAAAAAACATCAAAACTAAAGAAACGGCGCAATGGAATAGCGTTTATCGAAACCAATTCGAACATCAGGCCAAATTTGGAGGCCGAGCCGTTGCAAATGGGGAATGTGAAAATGATATACGAGCTTTCCGGACAAGAGCATGGGCAAATAGAAATGCAGGAGTGGACGGGGCGTATTATTCGCAGTAAATTTGAGCGGGTTGTGTCAGGGCAAGTCAAGACAGAGGTTCTGGGCAAGCCCGGCCAGAGAATTTCGCCGACAAAGATTCAAAGTACTGTCACATTCGAAATGGACGAGCGATATAAAGAGCAGGAATATTAAAATAACCGCATAGGGGCCTAAACAGCACCTTTTTTGACCGTACTTTGACCCTTTTTAACCCTACAAATTTGCCCGCGCAGCGGAAATGTTTTTGTAATCCCGCGCAAGCAGAAATCTCGCCGCCAAATGGTAACACCCCCCGTAACCCGTCATGTTTAGCCCCCAGTTCTACACTGGCCGTTGCTGTTTCACCATCTGGCCATCAAATTGTAACCCCCCTCGCAATTCGTAACCCGCAACCCACACACCCATAAACCAGAAAATTCCAAAAATTAACGGAACAGATATCCCCTTTTGCGCATCTTATTAAAAGAGAACCCAAAATGTCCAATAAGTTCCTTGATTTTAGCAGCTAAACACGGTATACTAAATCTCGTAGAAACAAGGAGAAACGATGTGGTGAAGAAGAAAATTTTCTTAGTTGCAGTGGTTTTGGTCTTAGGGGTGTCATTACCGGCTCAGGCCGATTTGGTATTCGAAAGTGGCTACAACACTTATGATGATAGCGACGGATACAACTCTGAAGTGTGGGTAACAAATGATGCCATATTGGATGTGTCGGGTGGGGAGATGACAAAGCTTGAAATTAATAACTATGGAGCAGCCAACATATTTGAAGGTGCCAATATCGATTCATTGGTGTCAGCTTACCAAGCCGAAGACACCCTAATAAATATCTATGGTGGTGATATCGACAATCTTATAGCATACAATACATGCGAGGTTCATCTCTATGCATATGATGTAACATACCACCCTGATGTCTATGATAGTGGATGGATAGAAGGTGTTTATATAAGCAACAATGAGCCTTTTTTGTTTTCGCTTGGTTTATGGACTTACCCAAATCTCACAGTAATCCCTGAGCCAACCACATTTCTTCTGTTCGGTTTGGGGGGACTTCTTCTCAGAAGAAGAAAGTAGGAGGGAACGATTAACATTTCTTAAAGGAGTAAAAAATGCAAGTCAAAAAAAGTGTCATAGGGATTTTGTATATACTCATTTTAGTCGGAATAATTGACGATGCTTGGGCAGGAAAATCAGTATACACAATCGTTGATACTGAACCGTCAAAAGTAAGGACATATAAGATTAATGGGAATAGTCTAACTTACCTAACCGAATATGATTCGCCATACGCAATACGCACCATTCGCGCAAGGGGTAAATTAAATTGACCCGGAAACTACCGGAAATGACCGCATTTTAACCCAAAGCGCCCGTAAATTGACCGAAAACGACCGCGTTTTGCCCCACTTTGACCGCACTTTTTCTAAAACTTGCGCATTTGGTGCTACTTTTACCCCTCTTTTTCACCCGAAAAAGACCAACCAATATCAAAAATCCCCCTTTTTAGTACAAATACGTATCAAAAACACCGCTTTTTAATACTGACACATATCAAAAATCACGCTTTTTAATACTGATAACCAATTTTATTTTAAAAAAACTTGATTTAAAAATATAATTCCGATATATTTTCAAAAATAAAGCTTCACCGCACGGGGTAGATAAAATGTGCGAACGTTTTTTGGGGTCAACAGTATCACGGCGTGGTTGACTCAAGCCTCCGGTGGAGCCAAGTCGGGCCGGCACAAGACGGTCTCCGTGACACGACTTATTTAGTTATTCATAGTTGGCTTACGATGAATATTTGCTACCCGATGGTGTAATTGGTAACAC
>JAGLSU010000046.1 GCA_023135935.1 Planctomycetota bacterium | reverse complement strand
AGAACAGGTGGAATCGACAATAAAATCTTCATAAAGATTGTGAGGCATAAAATGCTGAATGCAAATATAGGTATAGGTCCAATGAGTACGGAAATTATCGAAGCCGTATTCAGGTATTCTCATTATCACAGAAAAGAACTTATGCTTGTTGCATCCAAGAATCAGGTCGATTACTCGGGCGGATACGTTAACGGCTGGACCACAGATGAATATCGTCAGTTTATTGAAGAAAAGAAATCGGAATATCCATATAGTAACGTCAAAATATGCAGAGACCACTGCGGGCCGGGTTTTAACGGCATCGATGATATGTCCGATAGTTACAAAACTATAGAGGCTGACCTCGCCAACGGATTCGACCTTATACATATTGATTTTTGTCATTTCAGCGGTAGCTATGAAGAAAAAATACTCGAGGCCAAAAAGGCAATAGAGTATTGTCTGAACCTGAATTCCAATGTAATGCTCGAAATTGGAACGGACGAAAACGTAGGCTCTAATTTCTCTATAAATTCACTTGCAGAAGTCGAAGCAGAACTTGACACTTTTCTGCAATTCTGCGAACCGGAATTCTATGTCGTCCAAACCGGAAGTTTAATAAAAGAAATCAACCAAGCTGGTTTGTTCAATAGAAGCTTTGTCGAAAAAGCAGCAAAGATTATTCATGAAAGAAATGTAAAACTTAAAGAACATAATGCAGATTATCTTTCTAAAGAAGAGCTGCTTAAACGACAGGGAATCGTTGACGCTATTAATATAGCGCCACAACTTGGTGTTATTCAGACGCAATTTGTTCTTAATAAGTGTCTCATTTACGGAATAGATTTTAGTGAATTTGCCGAGAGAATTTACAAGGGAAACAAATGGAGAAAGTGGATGCACTCCAATTCACCTGCCAATAAACTCCTCTGTTCACTTATAGCAGGCCACTATCATTTTGCTTCAGACGAATACAAAAAAATAATCTTCCAACTCAGCAGATTAGAAAATATCCACGAGAGTATTATAAATCTAATTACGGAGGTAATAGACCATTATGAAGGTTGTCAACAAACCGTGGGGCAAAGAAATCTGGCTGGAATTAAACGACCGCTACTGCTACAAGAGAATTTACGTGAAAGCAGGTCACAGGACAAGCTTTCAGTATCATGAAAACAAGCTTGAAACGAACTATATCATTGACGGTCAAGCCGAAATCTGGCTGGAAGATGATAATGGTGTGGTGCAAAAGACCATTATGAAAGCCGATGATTTTTTTACTGTTCGGCCTCCAAAAAAGCACAGGGTAATAGCAAAAACAGACATAATTCTTCAAGAGGTCTCTACTCCCGAAGTGGATGATGTTTTCAGAATTGACGACGACGCAGGCAGAAAAGACGGCAGAATAGACAGCGAGCATCAACAACAAGACCAAATCAAAATCTCTTAGTTATTTACCTGAATCAAGGAGAATAAATATATGGAACCAACCCATGTTATATTTACCGGGCTGGTCAGAAATCTTGATTTGTTTATCAAATCTTTAGAAGATTTTTCAAAACTCCGTTCTGAAAATATGATTGGAGATATTATATTTTCAACATGGGTAGGTGAAATTGATAAATATGATGGTTTAAGAAATACTTTAGAAAAGTACGATTGTCATTTGGTCGAAAGTGAGCCGCCTGCCAAATCTATAGGTTTCATATGGCATCAAATGAAATCCTTATATTTAGGACTGGAGCAAGTCGAAGATAATTTATACTGCCTTAAAACGCGTCCCGACCTATATATTAAACCAGAATTCATCCGAAAATTAATCGGCAACACAGACGATTTGAATATCAACCTGCCTAATGAACAAGAACCAATTTTTGAGAAGAAAATCTGGATTCCTTATTTTGAAATAACAAAACCGTTTTATATGTCTGATGAATGTTTCTGGGGGAAAGCTGTTGACCTAAAAAAATTAGTCAATTTTGACGCTTCGTATGATGTTTTATACGATATAAATTGTGGAATAGCACACATAAGAAGGTTTATTCACCCATTTGTTGAAAGAACACCTATACTCCGTGAATACCTAAAGTATGCAGCTTACAGCGGTCATTTTACCCCATTTCGTTTTGAAATTTTAGAATACAATTTGAAATCTGATTTCTATTTATGCTGTTTGGCCGCTTACTACAAAATCCTACACAATTATTTTAGAATTGAAAGTGACTATGTACAGGAGCAGTTTGTTTTTCGATATAATCTTTTAAATCCAACGGTACCTTTGAATGAGGATGAATTTATAAGCAACTTTACACCGGAAAAAGCTTGGCATCCAAAGGGTGGGAACATACATGCCCACAATGAGACATGGTTGAATAATTTGTTTAATCATGAAATGCAGCCGGACGACTACTTAGACAGATTATATAAATATATTGATGGCCCTGAGAAGCATTTTATGGATTTGAAAGAAGAATTGGAAACCTACAAATCATTTATGGGTGACTATATTAAGAGTAAAGGCCTTATAAAACCAATACCACAGGAACCCTCATTGACGGAAAGAATAATAAGGCGCCTTGTTTATACTATTACACGTCAAGTACCCACGTCTTAAAATAGGAAGGTCTTAGGCAATAGCGTGAAATTCGATTGCTGTGAATGAATCCGCTTTTAGTAATACGATGTTCTTGTAAGTTTAGGATTTGATGTTTCGACTTATGAGATAGAAAGGAAAAAGCAAATGGGTAAATTAGAAACTTTTGAGCGGTTTTTGACAACACAAAGTATCCATGTGCCTGTTTGGGATTTGATAATTAATCTCATTTTGACAGCAATTATTTCATTCATTCTGTGCAAAATCTATGTCAAATACGGAAAATCGCTCTCAAATCGTAAAATGTTTGCAGGAAATTTCATATTGATAGCAATGACCACCATGTTAATTATCACTATTGTCAAGTCGTCATTGGCTCTTTCTCTTGGTCTGGTGGGAGCCCTTTCAATAGTCAGATTTCGTGCAGCGATCAAAGAGCCGGAAGAATTGACTTATCTGTTTTTGAATATAGCTATAGGTTTAGGGTTTGGGGCTGACCAGAGACTTGTTACTATCATCGGATTTGTCATCATTGCGGCTGTAATTGTTTTGAAAAATCACAAAGATAAAGTCGAGGACAACAAGAGCCTGTACCTGACGGTAACTAGTCATAACCCTCGAAAGATTTCTTTGGAACAGATTATTGAGACTCTTAAAAAACACTGCTCCTCAATCGACCTAAAACGTTTTGATGAAACAAAGGAAATTTTGGAAGCAGCCTTTTTTGTCGAGCTTGATGATTTTGACAAACTCATTCAGGGTAAGGATGAATTGCAGCAGATAAATAAAGATGTCAGAGTTACATTCCTGGACAATAGGGGCCTTGTCTAAATAAGGCAGAAAAGAATAGATAGCTGGCCCATTTCAAAATAATCCTTGGGATAAACAGGAAACTTCTTTGGTATGATAATCAAAAAAATATCTAATGGTTGCATTCGCAAGAATATAATACGCAAATTCAATATAAAGTATAAATGGTTTTTTGCAGGCTTACTTATATTTTTGTTGCTTTGTGCTATTGTAGTAATAAGCATGGCTTATGGGATGTTGCTTTTCAAGACAGGTAGGGCTGCTGACATCAGAGGACTATTTCGGAATATTGCAAAGACTAAATTCAGAATTATTCCCAACTATGTTAAAGGTGTGCTGTCTGACCCAGAACATTTTTACATTGACATAAGGCACACTGATTATCAAAAGTTGGCATATTGGCGAGAAATCTCCATTAAAAGAGAAAGAATCTTAGCGGACGCAAAAGAGGAAAAGATTCCCGCAAAATTAACGCACAACAACAAAACTTATAGAGTAAACTTAAAGTTGACAGGGCAAAATCTTAACCATGTTATTGACCCTTCTAAATGGTCTTTGCGGGTTAAGGTTAAACGTAATGATACTATCTTGGGTATGAAAAGATTCAACCTTTTAGTTCCTGCAGGCAGGACAACGGCGGAGGTCAATCCAATAACCGAATGGGTTTGTCATCAGATGGAAAAACACGAAGGGTTGATTTCTTTGCGATATGACTTTGTTGATGTTACGATAAATGGCAAATACATTGGTGTTTACGCTATAGAAGAGCATTTCAAAAAACACCTTGTGGAGCATAATCGCTTACGAGAGGGGATATTATTCAAGCCTGGTCTGGATGATATATCTGTTTATGACGAAGAGAAAGTATTGGCCGATCCAGTCTTAAAGCCACAGTTGTTGTTGCTAAGATCATTGTGGAAATCATTTCTCGTTGGTGACATCACAACAAGTAAGTTATTTGACACTAATAAATTAGCTAAGTATTATGCTATAGCTGATTTAGTTGACGGTGGTCATACACATTATTTTGGTAACATGTTTTTCTATTTCAACCCTATTACCAGATTAGTTGAGCCAATAGGTCGTGAGTGGTCGTCGCCTTTTAATCCTAAAGGCCCATTCACGCTTTATATAGAGAACCCCTGCTATGATGGCACATTTCTTCACGAAAAAACATTTGAGGATTCTGACTTTGTTGAAAAATATCTTTCCGAGTTGAATCGTATCTCAGAACCTGAGTATCTGGACAGGTTTTTTGAGAGTATTAATCCTCAGCTCAGGAAAAAGTTGAATA
Source organism: Planctomycetota bacterium (assembly GCA_023135935.1). Lineage (GTDB taxonomy): Bacteria > Planctomycetota > Phycisphaerae > Sedimentisphaerales > Anaerobacaceae > JAGLSU01. The sequence continues at coordinate 11,314 of JAGLSU010000046.1, read as the reverse complement.
TATTGTATAAGGACTATTATGCCTATCAATACTCGAATAAATACTTATATGATAATCAAAAACATATCAAGAGCAAGCTGTATCCATACCTATCTGTTCTTGCTGCTTACTATGGTAATACCAGTGGCAGTGTTATGGAATTGGCAATAACGAATCTCCAGACCCTTCCGGTTAAAATAGCTAATGTTGCATATAAAAACAGTATTGTATTTAAACCGCTGACTCAAAAATTATTACCACCAAAACAAAATGACCATAAAGAGCATTTAATTTATAAGTTTGCTGTTCCGGAAGATTTTGATACGACCGACCTTATTCCATCTGATCTCAAACTGAACTATAGAATTGCAGGCACAGAGAGAAATGCCGAAACTATTGTGCTGCCCTGGTCTCATAAACAAATAGAGCAATACTGTGATTATCCTGTAAAAAAAGAGAAGAGCTTGTCCGATTTTGAGTTTATTGTTTTAGACAAAGCGAGCAAATGCATAAAAATAAAACAGGGGCATTGGGATGTAGATAATAATTTGACCATAGAAAAGGGCTATACTGTAGTTTGTACAGAAGGAACAAGTCTGAATTTGCGAAATTCAGCTAATATTCTTTCGTATTCACCGCTACGGTTTTTAGGCGCAGAAGACAATCCTATCTCAATATATTCGTCTGACGGCACTGGTCAGGGGGTCATCGTCATGAATGCCGACCGGCAGTCCGAACTAAGATACGTTAACTTTAATAATTTATCTGACCCTACTCAGGAAGGGTGGGGATTAACCGGAGCAGTAACTTTTTATGAATCACCGGTGAACATTTTTCACTGTCAGTTTTTGAATAACCGTTCAGAAGACAGTCTTAATCTCATCCGCAGCGAATTCAGCATGGATTATACTCTTTTTGACAACAGTTCGTCAGATGCATTTGACGGTGATTTTTGTAATGGAAGCATAATGAGCTCATCTTTTGTAAATTCAGGTAATGATGCAATCGATGTTTCCGGTAGCGATATGGTATTGCGGGATGTTCTTATTGATGGTGCTGGTGATAAAGGTATAAGTGTCGGTGAAAACAGCCATGCAAAAGCATCTGGAATTACAATCAAGAACACCGAAATCGGTGTGGCCAGCAAGGATATGTCTGAAATTATCATTGATGACATTAACCTTACCAGCTGCAAGATTGGATTTGCATCCTATCAGAAAAAACCCGAATTTGGTCCTGCCCGTATTATTGTTAATAGTCTGATTGAGAGAAAAACAAAAAAACCCTACATGGTTGAATCCGGTTCAGAAATAATTTTTAATGGAAAGAAAATGGTTGCAAACCAGGAGAAAATTGAAGAAATCCTTTATGGAACACAATATGGAAAAAGCAGTAAATAATTATCGTTATGAGCGAAAGTTTTTTATCAGCGAACTAACTCGTCAAGAGATAGAATCACTAATAAAATTGCATCCAGCTTTATTTTCGGAAATTTATCCTCCACGTTATGTAAATAATATTTACTTCGATTCTTTTGACATGAAAAACTATTTTGATAACATCGACGGAGCTGCTGACCGGGTAAAGGTGCGCATACGCTGGTACGGTGATTTGTTCGGCTTGACAGAAAAACCTATGTTGGAGCTCAAGATTAAAAGGGCTTTGTTAGGTACAAAGAAATTCTATCCTTTGAAACCATTTAATCTTGATGGTGATTTCGGTTTTGAGACCCTAGTGCAAGTGTTTAAGGACTCTGCTATCCCTGAAGCGTTGAGGTTGCAGCTAATCTTATTGAAACCTGTGCTCCTCAATCGATACAGCCGATGGTATTATCGTTCCGCGGATAGTGATTATCGCCTTACTGTTGATAGTGATATGGAGTTTTATGAAATAAATGTCCATTCAAACACCTATTTGCACAGACATAAAGACCATAATCACCTCGTTTTGGAACTTAAATATGAACAGAACAAAGACCATGGAGCTCATAACATCGCGGGCTTTTTTCCATTTCGAATGACCAAAAATTCTAAGTACTTAAATGGTATCGAAAGTTTAGCCGTCTAATCTGAATCATACATTTGTAACAGCTAACAGAATAACCAAAAGCAAGAGGGCATTTTCATGTGAGCAATTATACTGGCAGCAGAACAGGGCAAAAGAACATTTCCATTAACAGAAGGGTGGTTTAAATGACATCGAAAATAAAGAAGAAACAAGTTTATGTTGGGATGAGTGCCGACATAATTCACCCTGGACATTTGAATATTATACATGAAGCATCAAAACTTGGAGAGGTGACCATTGGTGTGCTGACGGACGCAGCCATTGCAAGTTATAAACGGCTGCCTTACCTTTCTTTTGAACAAAGAAAGATGATTGTTGAGAACATAGTTGGTGTAAGCAAGGTGGTGACTCAAAATGTTCTCGATTATGTTCCGAATCTGGAAAAGCTGAAGCCGGACTATGTAGTACATGGCGATGACTGGAAAGTTGGTGTTCAGTCTATAATAAGACAGAGAGTGATAGACACGTTGGCTCAATGGGGAGGTGAGCTTGTTGAACCCATGTATACACCGGGTATTTCATCAACAAAGCTCAATGCCGCTGTTCGTAGGATAGGCACAACACCTGAGATAAGGATAAAAAGACTTAGCCGGCTGCTTGAGGCCAAGAAAATTATTCGAATTCTTGAGGTTCATGATGGTCTTAGCGGCATGATAGCTGAAGATGCCTTTGTTGAGAAGAATGGTATGAAATATGAGTTTGATGGCATGTGGTCAAGTAGTCTTACTGACTCTACGGCGAGGGGTAAACCTGATATCGAGTACATCGGATTAACATCCCGAATGAATACGTTAAACGACATACTGGAAGTGACTACTAAACCTATAATTTATGATGGTGACTCTGGCGGGATGCCTGAGCATTTTGTGTTTATGGTCAGAACTTTGGAGCGTCTGGGCGTCTCGGCTGTGATTATTGAGGATAAGGTAGGATTAAAGAAAAATTCACTGCTTGGGATTGAAGGAGGTCAGTCCCAGGATACAATAGAAAATTTTACCAATAAAATAGTTGCAGGCAGAAAGGCTATGATTACAGATGACTTTATGATTATCGCCCGCATTGAAAGTTTGATTCTTGAGGCCAGCCAAGACGATGCATTGGAGCGTGCAGCTGCTTATATTGATGCTGGTGTTGATGGTATAATGATACACAGCAAAAAAGAAACACCTGATGAGATTCTCGAATTTTGTAAGCGTTATTCAAAACTCACCAGGACGGTACCTTTGGTGACGGTGCCTACAACTTATTGCCAGACGACTGAGGACGAACTGAGTGACTTTGGTGTTAACGTTGTGATTTATGCTAATCATATGTTGAGGAGCGCTTATCCGGCTATGACCAGGACGGCAAAGTCAATTTTGTCCAGCGGAAGGGCGCAGGAGGCTGATGAGATGTGTATGCCTATAAAAGACATAATAACATTGATACCTGATGGTGTGTAATGATAGATTGCAAATTTTTTTATGACACACTTGTGAGCCATGCTGTGGATTTCTTCACTGGTGTGCCTGATAGTCTTTTGAAGAATTTCTGTGCCTATGTGACGGATCATGTCCCGCCAGAAAACCATATTATCGCAGCTAACGAAGGAGGAGGGGTTGCTTTAGCTTGTGGACATTATTTGGCTACCGGAAGTATTGGGTTAGTCTACATGCAGAATTCAGGTCAGGGCAATGCAGTTAATCCATTAGTTTCTCTGGCAGATGCAGACGTGTATTCTATTCCCGTGTTGTTGCTTATAGGATGGAGAGGTGAACCTGGGAAAAAAGATGAACCTCAGCATGTCAAGCAGGGCAAGATTACTCTTTCGCTTTTGGATACACTTAATATCCCGTACAAAATATTACCTGATACAAACAAGGAAACTTCGCAATGTGTTAAGGAGATTTTCTCTATCATGACACAGAACAGTACACCGGCGGCCTTGGTTGCAAAGAAAGGAATATTCGCAAATTATCAATTACAGCATGACCAGGACTTATCTGAAGGGCTCGTGCGAGAAGAGGCAATAAAAATGGTCATTGATAGGCTTGGCCCATCGGATATTGTGGTGTCTACAACGGGCAAGATTTCGCGTGAAGTTTATGAATACAGGAATCTGGCTGGCGATAAGGGCAAAGATTTTTTGACGGTTGGTTCTATGGGACATTGCTCACAGATAGCTTTGGGTATATCGCTGGCAAAACCACAAAGGCAAGTGTTTTGTTTAGATGGTGACGGTGCTGCTATCATGCACATGGGTTCACTTGCCATTAGCGGGGCTCAAAAAGCAAAGAACTACAAGCATATTATTTTCAATAACGGTGCGCATGACTCTGTTGGTGGTCAGCCGACAGCGGGTTTTTCGATTTCGATGACGGATATAGCTAAAGCGTGCGGTTATCGAATGGCAGAGCAGGCTGTAACAAAGGATGAGGTGAATGATGGGATAAAACTTTTGAAGTCAATGGAGGGGCCGGCATTGCTTGAGATTAGGGTTCGAAAAGGTGCACGCGTGAATTTGGGGCGGCCGACAACGTTTCCGAAGTGCAACAAAATCAGTTTTATGGAGTTTCTAGCGGATTGAAACAGAAAGAGTATATTGGGTTTGAAAGTCTTAAGCAGCTTGCTTTGGCACTAAGTGAACTTTCAGCCAAGAGGATTTTTCTTGTTACAGGCGAGAATTCATACAGTATCTCTGGTGCCGAAAAGTATTTAACTGAACTTTTAAGCGATTATGAAATTAAGCGTTTTTATGATTTCAGTAGTAATCCGAAAATCGAAGAAGCCAATAAAGGAATTGAGCTGTTCAGACGCGCAGAGTTTGATACGGTAGTAGCTGTTGGCGGTGGTAGTGTTATCGACATGGCAAAGCTAATAAATTTCTTTGCCGTAAACGGTTTGAATATACGAAAATATCTGAAGGCACCTCCAGACCGTATTTACCATCCGAAACCATTAATTGCCATACCAACGACGTCTGGGTCAGGTAGTGAGGCAACGAGCTTTGCAGTTCTTTATGTCAACAAAGAAAAACTTTCGGTTGATAACGAATTTATATTGCCTGATATAGCAATTGTCGACCCGAACTTAACAATGTCTCTACCTAAATATATTACTGCTGCTACAGGAATTGACGCTTTAAGCCAGGCAGTTGAATCATACTGGAGTATAAACTCAACCAATGAATCCAAAGAGCTTGCCAAAAATGCTATTGAATTAATAATGGAAAATATAGTAACTGCAACAAACAACCCAAGCCCTCCTTCGCGATTGGCAATGGCACGAGCGGCTAATCTGGCAGGCAAAGCAATTAATATCACAAGAACCACAGCCCCACACGCAATATCATATCCTCTAACATCATATTTTGGTATTCCCCACGGGCATGCTGCCAGCCTGACGTTGTCATCAATACTCAAATATAATGCGGGAGTTAATGATGATGATGTCCTGGATGTCAGAGGATCCGAGTATGTTCGAGAGGTTTTAAATGAGTTGGCTTTTTTACTGGGCGCAAAGGATATTATTGGCGCAAGAGAACAGTTAGACGGACTGATGGAAAAAATAGGATTGGAAACAAAACTTAGCATGTTAGGAGTTAGAACTGAAAGAGATATCGAGACTATAATAAAAAACGGATTCAATCCGACCAGGATTAAGAATACACCAAGGCGATTGACACATAAGGCTCTGCGAAAAATCCTACTCGATATCTATTAATAAAAAACTCGAAAGATGAAAAAGGGTTAAGGGTACGTGTTTCTAAAAAAGTAAGAGGATATTTTCATGCGAGCAATAATACTGGCAGCAGGACAAGGCAAAAGGATGCTATCTTTAACGAAAGATTTGCCTAAATGTCTTCTGCCATTAGGTGATTCAACGATTCTGGGAAGACTAATAAGTCAGTTGCGCAAATTCGATGTAAATGATATATCGGTTGTTGTCGGCTACAAGAAAGAACAGGTTATCGAGGAGATTGCAAGACTCGGCAGTTGCGGGGTAACAATAATAGACAACGAAAGATACACGGAAGATATTAATATATTGTCCTTGTCTTTGGCATTACAAAAAGACTCAAGCCCCTTTTATCTGTTTGAAGCAGATTGCATATTTGAAGACAAATGTTTCGAGTTAATAATTGACCTTGATTATAGAGACAAGTCCGCGTGGTACACAATTGGAGATTTTACAAGTGACCAATCGGGCGGGATTATAAAAACCAACGAGTTTAACGAGGTAATCGATATAAAAATTGTCGATGCCTACAAAAATGAATACAAGACCTACAAAAAAATGATAGGCGCCTTAAAGATAGGTGAAAACCAAATACAGCTTTACGCCGATTATTTATTCAAGGCATGCAATAATAGTTTGCGACAATATTATCATATGCCCTGGATAGAACATATAAACGAATTCGAAAGTTATCTGTGCGATATAGGCCATTTAAAAGCCATGTCCTTTAATACCGTTGAAGATTATTACGAAGCCAGGAAGATATTTAGCAATGAAATTAGTCAACATCAATCTATTGAAACATATTGAGGATTTCAGCAAAAAAAGAGTCTCCAATATGAAACGCAAGATGCTGGAAAACGGTATCTGGGAAAAACCTATTTGCATAGAAGAAAATCATTTTTTAATTCTGGACGGTCAACATAGATATGAGGTCGCCAGTGAACTGGGCTTGAAATATATTCCTTGTGAGTTTTTCGATTATAACGACGAGTCTTTGCTGGTTTGGAGCTTGCGAAAAGAATGTGCCGTTTCAAAGCATCAGGTTATTGAACGGGCATTACGCGGTGACATCTACCCATATAAAACTGCTAAGCATAAGTTCCCGCAAAAAGTCGAAAAAGTAAAAATACCACTGGAAGGACTTCACGCTTATTCCAAAACAAACGAAGAAGATATAATTGATTACGAACCCACATGTAAGGCAGGCACAAATGAGAACTATAATATTAGCTGCGGGACAAGGGTTTAACCTAGACGGATTTCACAAATTGTTATTGCGTGACCCACAAAGCGGAGAACGGATAATCGACCAGTATTTACGGATTTACGCTGATACCGATATAACAATTGTTTTAGGATATAAAGCAATTGAGGTAATGCAGCGATATCCCGACCTTAATTATATTTACAATCCGGACTGGAAAACAACTAACAATAGTTACAGTCTTGTCTTGGCATTGAATGGAGAACCATGTTATGTGACATCCTGTGATTTATTCGTAGACCCGGAAATTATCAGGATGTTAAAAGACGCCGAATCCGATTGCATATTAACGGAGAACAGCGAAAACAGACAATTGAATTCCCTGAATTGCAGCATAGCACAGGACCGACAAATCGTAGAAATATATCAAGGCTCGGTTCGGAGCAAAAAAGACCCCGAGGCAATAGGGATTTACAAAATCACCAACAAATCTCTATTAAGTGTATGGAAGAAGAAATGTATGCAATATGGCAACCTTTTTGCAGGCCAAAATCTTCCTTTCGATGTATGCAATATATATTCGGTAGATAAAGGAAAATATAGATTCCATGAAGTTAATACCGTGATGGATTATATGAGACTTATAGAGAGCAGGTAAAAATAACTATGAAAGTCAGATCTTTAACGCTCGGTTTCGATTGGCAAGGCCAAGACAAATCTCAGATTGAAAATAGTATCAACGAATTTTTCGAAAAAGCCGTGGGTTTGTTTGCGAAAAACGATATTGAAGTCAGAACCAACAGATTGGTCCTGCCTCCTTTTATTCTCAAAGACAGTATCGATAATGAAAATATAAATCAGGTAATTAGTTGGTTATCAGAATTTTGTGAAAACAACGGAATACGTTGGTTTTGCGTTCCTTTTTCTACATTTGATCAGCAGATGCGAGAAATTAACAGCATAGCTCTTGAGATTGTAAAACGACACAAAAACGCTTTCATTAATTTTATTGTTACAGAAAATGGACAAATAAATCACCAGGCACTTTTAGATACCGGCAGATTCATAAAATCAGTATCAAGATTAAGCAACAATGGTTACGATAATTTCAGGGTTGGAGCATCTTTTAACTGTAAACCCAACGGCCCATTCTTCCCATTCACATATCATTCCGGCAACGATGGCTTCTCTATTGCGCTGGAACTGGTTCCTCTTTTTATTGATGTTGTCGAAAGGAATAGAGGCCAAGATATCGAACAAATCAGGAGTAGATTGCTTGAAGAGATAGCTCCCGAATTAAGCCGAGTTAATGAAATCGGTATTGAAATCGAACAGGCAACAAAAATGTCCTACAAGGGCATCGATGCTTCCCTTGCGCCTTATCCTGACTGTGACGATAATAGTGTTGCAGGATTAATCGAGCTTCTCGGCGTAGACGTATTTGGCAGTTATGGAACTATTTTTCTTACATCATTTTTAACTAACACCATCAAAAAATTAGTGGCAAAAAGCGAAATCCGCTCCGTAGGATTTAATGGTGTAATGTATTCTTTACTGGAAGACACCCGATTAGGAACTAACAACAGTTCAAAAGAGTTTTCCATAGATTCCCTGCTTTCATATTCCACTGTTTGCGGATGCGGTATAGATATGGTTCCTGTTCCAGGTGACATTTTTGAAGAAGAAATCGCATCTATAATGCTTGATATAGCCGCTATCTCCACTGTTCTAAAAAAACCTTTGGGAGTCAGATTACTTCCTATACCAACAAAACATGCATATGAGTTTACCGAGTTCAGCTATGACTTTCTCTACAATACCCGAATACAAAAAGCCCGGAATCATACATGTTTTAGTGAATTTATGGATGTTGCTGAACCATTCGCGTATTTGCAGAAATAACTGAAAGAACAATGAGTATAGATTCTAAAAGCATAAAGAAGTTTTGGGATAACCGCGCACAACAATACGAGCAAAGCAAATCCCTCAGCGTCACAAATCTTGAAGAAGACGAAGAGCTCCAACAACTAAAGGTGCAATTAGAGCATGAGCACATTTTCAGACTTTTAAAAATCGCTCCTAATATGCAAATACTGGATTTAGGAGCAGGCATTGGAGCATGGAGTGCAGTCTTTGCCTCCAAATGCAAGAAGGTCGTGGCCGTCGAATATTCTGAAAACATGCTTGAGATAGCTCGGCAGACAGCAAAGGAAGATTCAGTAAACAATATTGACTTTATTTGCCAGGATGTGTTGGAATTTCGCACAGAACAAAAGTTTGATGTGATTTTCTGTTCAGGTTTATTACTTTATTTGGATGATTCTCAAGTTGCTAAGTTATTGCTGAATATTAAAGGCCATTCAAAAAAAGATACTGTACTGCTTTTAAGGGAACCTGCCGGTATTAACGGTAGGTATGAAATTATAGATAAATATTCGGAGGCACTCAAAGCCTCCTACAGTGCTCTTTATCGCACAAATAAAGAGTATATAACGATGTTTAATCAAATTGGCTATTCGATAGTTTGCGATGAGGATATGTTTGAAGAAGGAAGTCCGCTTAATAAGTGGGAAGAAACAAGATTGAGGCTCTATCTTTTTCAATATCGCGGGGATTAGTTTGATGCTATGTAATGTTTTATGGATTTTTATAGACGGAGTAAGAAGGTATCACTCAAGTGCTGAAGCTATAGCGGCCGGTGATGACAGAAGCAGACTCGATATAATGGACGAATTCAGCAAGGAGTCTGTAGAATTTTTGAATACCTTAACAAGCGCACCAAGCACATTCCAATCTTTAAGTGCCATGGTCAGCGGTATGCATTCTTATTACATCAACAGGAATTTTGATGACTTTATATTCGATAAAGAAAATTTCCCCTCAATAACCAGTGTGCTTAGCAAAATTGGCTTCCATCGCCACTGTTTTCTGATGCATAAAGACACACGAGAGGTTTTGGCAAATGTTTTTCCTATGATTGACAGGAAGTATTGGCCGAAAGGATTTTCGCACCAAAAATGGTGGAGTAATGACGACATAAACAAAGCCGTTGGAAATGTTTTAACCATAGGCGTAGAAAAACCATGTTTCTTTCTTGTTGATTACAATTGCCGCAAAGACCCTCAAACAAGTGACAAAGTTAAATGGGCAATCGAACGGTTCAGGCGTGCTGGCTTCACAAAAGATAATACAATAACTATCCTCTGCTCAGACCACGGTTACCCTGACTCTTCGAAGGAAACCGGAAATCCGGAATTTTACAAAACACACAATTTAACACATGATACGGTCTTGACGGATGACAACGCTATGATACCGCTGCTTATTCAATATCCGGGTTGTTCGCATGGAGAAAAAATCGAGACCACAATCGGTAGCATAGATATCTACCCCACTGTTCTGGAGCTTTTAGGGCTTGATGTTCCGTCTGAAATTCACGGTAAAAGCCTTATACCTTTGGTAGATGGCAATGTCGAATACAAAAAGATGATGGAGTCACGCTATCACAGATGCGATTCCAGACTGTCTTTTCAGAGTGGAAGAGGAACGGCAATAAGAAACGGGAGCTACAAATATATTTTCTACCACGATGCAACGAGGGGGAAAAACGAAGAATTTTTTGATATTGAAAACGACCCATTAGAAGAAAAAGATTTGGTAAACAGTCAGAACAAAAATATCAAAAAACAACTAGAGCTTTTCAGGAATGAATATCGAGACAGTGAAAATAAGGCCATGGATTTCCAGTTAAACTATTTATTCCGGAAATTTTCTGCTAAGCACGACAAAGATGTAAAGAACGCGAAGGAGATTTTAATCACGGATAGTTGCAGCCCTTCATTCATAGAAATGATAGTAAGGATGATTAAAAAGATAAATACTAATACCAATATCAGGGTTCTTTTTGTTGAGCATAATCCTGAAACTATAAAAGAAAACGTCACAGCAATTTACCCGCGAATAAACAGTTGGGCGAAAATCGATGCAAAAACAATCGCGAGCATATGCAAAGATATCAAGTTTGATATCTTGTTTGCTCCCTACAACACTTCGGAGGGAAGAGACAATGCCCACTTCGCAGCCATAGTCAAGAAAATCAAAGCCAATAAAAAAATATATCTCGATTACAACATGGAAGGTTTTACAAAAACCGTAAGTTACTATTGGAAAAGGTTCAAAATAAAATGGCTTTATATAAAATACGAACCCCTTTTCTGGGTGATTTGTATCGGTAGATTTCTGATAAATAAATTGGCAGGATTGTTTAATAAAAGAACGAACTGGGCTGCTGTTTTAAATAATAAAACCAGCATCGAAGCCAATTTAATCATTAAAGAAAAGGAC
>JAGLSU010000045.1 GCA_023135935.1 Planctomycetota bacterium | reverse complement strand
TAAATGAAAGTAGCGGTAAGAATTTCGATGTGGTTTTGAAAATTTTAGGTTATCGGGCATAAAGCGGGCAAAATGATACACCCAACGGATTTTTGAGGTGGTGTTTATAGTAGTAAAATGGGGGCAGTTGCTTATATGTTTATAGTGGTAAATGAGGATAGTTGCCTATGTGTTTATAGTTGCCGTATACTTGAATTCGTCAGTTATTATTCTCGCCACATGTTCGTCACAAAAGTTGTACCTACTTCACCAACATCAACATCTCTTAGCGCCTCATCATAAAGGAAAGTGCCGTTATTTTTCATCTCAAAATTCTTTGCAATGATAGAGCCTGTTATATCTCCGTTGTTCTTAAAAATGACATTAGCATTCGGAGCATAGACAACACCGAACATTTCGCCACCATTTTTAAGTATGTATTCCTGTGCCACAGGGGTCGTCCCAGTTCCAAAGAGCTTGAAGCTACTGGGGACACCCGTTTCATTAATAAATCCGTCAGAGCTGTCGGCATCAAAATTTCCGTCCAAGTAAATTGTTAAAGTAGAACCACTCTTTAACGTAATCACTGCTCCAACATCCAGGACAATATCACCGGTGATATACAGAACAACGTCTCCTCCATCTATTGTAAGCGTGCTACCACTTCCAACATATATTCCGGTATATTGTCCGGTTTGTGCCGGTCCGATGGTTAAATCTAAGGTGGCATCTATATTCGTACCCATATCTGTCAGGGACGGAGGCGTTATGGTTGGCAACTCGACATCAAAATAAAGGGGTGTCTCTACACCATTAATAGTGCCCTCGTTGTCTATGACAGCATCAGTGTTACCGTCAGTACCGACAAAGACATCACCATCTACGACTGAGCCGAGTCCTATAGTGATGCTGCCGCCTTCACTTTCGTCAGCCAAAGTACCTATATCTATATCCACGTCGGTGTCGGTTGGGTCAGAGGAGTTATATCCATCAATTAAAACATTGTTTCCTAAAACGATGGTTTCCATGACCAGTATTGGCCCATCAAATAAACTTTTTAATTTAAAGCCGCTGTAAACTTTTCTTTGTATCCTTCCGACTTTTCCGGTTACTTCGATGTTGTAGCCATCACTGGGGCTGGTTCCAGTAATTGTAAAATCGAAGGTTGAATCCGAATTTGTTAGAGCAAAGTCAGTTGCCTGCGGCAGCGTGGAACCATCCCAAGGTCCGAGGCTGATTTTTTCATTCATTTCAAATAGTGCTTTAGTTAGTCCTGAGTCGGCGGCACTGCGGGCGATGATTTCGGCAGTATCTTTTGCGGCAATCATTCGATTTTGCAGCCCCAAACTCAACAAAGCCATATTCATCAAAGCCAGTACTACAATGGCAAGTACTGTGATGCCCATTATAAAACCCGGTTTTTTTGATTTCATTAATTTGATTTTACCCACCTCAAGTCCCCCTTCACAAAATGAGTGTGCATCAATTGTGCAAAACGGCTGAAGTAATAATGTTAATAGAGCGTTCGCCATTATCCAGCGTAAGCAACATTTGTACGGAGCGTCCCGCACTTTTAAAGATACAAGAAGAAACGTTACCACAAATAATGCTATCCGTTAGTATCTGTCTTGGGTCGATGATACCGCGTTCGACCTTCAATTGGTTACTGTCTGTATAGAATCGAGTATAACGGTCGGCTTCAGTGGAACCGGTACTTGCATATGAATAGACCTCGACCCAGGCACCTGTAGATTCTAAGAGTATGCCTTTATCTTTGCAGGCCTTTCTAACTTCAATGTCAAATGCTTTTCTGACAACGTGGCTGTCTGTGGCAATGTCAGCATATACTCGATTATACATATCGTGCCATCCACGTTGGCTATCGGTCAAGACTATGCCGACACCAGTTATAACAATAGCGGCAAGAGCTATAGCGACCATCAGTTCGATAAGCGTAAAGGCCGGTTTAACTGTGATAATATTTTTCATCATAAATAATTCAGTATTAAATTTTGACATAGACAGTCATTTTGAAAGTTCTATCGGCTTGTGTGAAGAGTTGCGTTCCGGAATTTCTCTGCTCGTATCCGATAACAACATTTAAGGTTCTCAGTCCTGGTGAGACATCACTCCAAGAAAGTGTCGCCCAACAACAGAGTCCATCAATAATTATTCTGTAACGGCCTAATTCGGTGAATCCGGTAGGTAGACTCGGCCCCTGCGAAGCAACCTGGATATTCAAATCTGAGCTAAAACGCGTTACGGGGTCAAATGTGTCTGAGCCGTTTAGTCCTCTCCAGCTTTCGCAAAGCAGCAGGCCCGTTCTTGCGGCAGTGACCTGAGCATCTGCTTTTCGTGCATCCAGCATGGTATGATATCTAAATCCTGATGCACCAATGACGGCAACCGTAAGGATAAGGATTGCAATCATAATCTCAACAAGGGTAACCCCCCTTGCTTTTGAGCATTTAAAGTTATTGGCAACCATAGTTATGCCTCTTTTATTCAGCTCTAAAAGCTAAACACACCATGGGGGCATATAGGACAGCCCCCATGTGTTTTAGTTTTATATAGGCAACGCAACAGTCACGCGTTGCCTGAGCTATTTACGTAACTATGTTACGGACTCGATTCTGTCCAAGTACCTGTATTGGTCAGTTCAACTTGTGTCGGGCTGAGAGTTGCCTTATTAGCACGAATAGTGTAAGTCAGTTCAGGGTCAGCTCCCGCCGTGAAAGCCGCTGCCGCAATGGTATAATCCCCAATAACAAAATACGTTCCGTGCAGGTCACTTGCGATAAATCCAAGTGTTGCCAATGTGGGAGGATACGTTCCAGCTGCACCTTTTTCGGCAGCATAGGCACGTAGAGCAGTAGCAACGGTACCCATACCAGCTTTTGCTTCCGACCACTTGGCGGCATCAACACGACCTCTCATAATCGGAATGGCTACCGCAGCCAAAATTCCAACGATGAGAACAACCACCATAAGTTCGATGAGCGTGAAACCTTTTCTGTCCTTCATTTCAATGCCTCCTAATAAAAAGCTTTTTTTATTCCTATTCATACCTGTCACTCGGCCTAATTTGGTGACAACTACATTAGATTAGTCAATTTTTAGTGGTATTTTTTCTATCCCGACATTGAGAAAATCGGCAGATACAGTGCAAGAATAACGACTAACACAATCCCTCCAACCGTTACAATCATTACAGGCTCAAGCAAACTCATCATAATGTCTATTGTGGAATCGACTTTTCTCTCATAATAATCCGCAGTTCTCTCCAGCACACTGGACAGCGAGCCACTTTCTTCTCCGACTTGTATCATTTTCACGACCATATTCGGGAAAAACTGCGTTGACGCCATACTAGCTGAGATATTTGACCCCTCGACGACCCGTTTTTTCGAACATTCAATGGCATCTTTTATGACATCGTTGCTGGCCATCGCAGAAATGATATCGAAGACTTCAAGTACTGAAACTCCAGAGGAAAGCAAAGTTGATACAGTTCTGCAAAACATAGCAATAAATGTATGTTTTATCAATTTGCCAAATAACGGCGCATTAAGAACCAATTTGCTGAAGAAATAATGTCCTTCTTTGGTTTTAGTGTAACTCAGCACGCCCGAAGTCACCAATAATGCGACAGTACCAACAATATAGATAACATTGTGGCGTAGGAAATCATAAACCGCCATAAAACCCCGGGTAAAGGCAGGCAGTTCGCTTCCAAACTGCTCAAACATGAGGGTAAATCGCGGGACAATAAAGGTCATTATAAAGATAACTATTAAGATAATAAAGAAGACGACAAATGCCGGATATGTCATTGCGCCTTTTAGTTTTTTGGCTAGTTTATCGCGGTCATCAAAATATTGAGCAAGCCTGCTAAGGGCCGTTGCGAGTGTACCACTAGCTTCACCGGCTAATATTATAGCGCAGGACAATTTATTAAAAACACTTGGGAATTCCGCGAGACTATCGGCGAAGGTTTCACCTTTTTTCATTTTTTCTGAAATCTGTCCAAGCATATACTGCAACTGGAAGTTTTCTATATCCTCGGCGATGGTATCTAACGCAGCAATAACAGGTATTCCTCCTTCTACCATTGTTGTTAATTGCCAAGACATCGCAGCCAAGTCCGAAGATTTAATACGTCCATAGCTGGAGGTCTGCCGTACCTGTTTTATGCCTTCAGAAATTTCGTCAACGGAGATAGGCGTGAAACCCTGCTCGCGAAGCCAAGTAAGTATATCGCTCGATGAAACAGCTTGTCCAACGCCTTCTTTTCGCGAACCTGATGTATCTCGAGCAACATACTTGTAACTTTTCATTTAATTTGTCCTCTTTAGCTAATCAGAACCGTCAAAACCACTCTATTTACAAATCGTTTTTTTGTTTTTTATTTTCACATCCCTTTATCGGTTTTTGCAAACTTGCAGTTTAGTTAAAAGCATCTGGCGGTCCTATAAAGGTTGATATTAAAATCACACCAGAAATATATTGTTCCTTTTTACTAAATTTTTATATCTTCAGTAAATGTCACGCTGAGCACTTCCTCGGCTGTAGTTAAGCCCTTTAAAATTCTTCCCACACCACTTTCAAGCAGTCCGCCATAGTTCTTATTTCGTGACGTAGCCCTTATTTCCGCTTCACTGGCTCCTGCTATTAGTTTTTCTTTTATATCTTTGTCTATAACCAGAAATTCAAATATTGGCACTCTGCCAAAATAACCCGTATTCCCGCAAACCTTGCATCCCGTTCCATGATAGAAGGTAGCGTCTCTGGCTTTTTCCGGGTCCATATTAAGTCGTTTTATGACTTCCGGAACAAGTTCTACCGGTTCTTTGCAACGTTCACAGATTTTCCTGACCAGTCTCTGGGCGACAACCAAATTCAATGATGAAGCTAATAGATATGGTTCAATACCCATGTATGCTAATCTGCTTAATGCACTCGGTGCGTCATTTGTATGGAAAGTGCTCAGTACCAAGTGTCCCGTCAGAGAAGCTTTTATAGCAATCTCGACAGTTTCTTTGTCTCTAATTTCACCTATTAGTACTATGTCCGGGTCTTGTCTTAAGATTGCCCTCAGGCATGAGGCGAAGGTGAGTTTAATTTCTGACTTGACCTGAATCTGGTTAATTCCTTCGAGTCGATATTCGACAGGGTCCTCTACGGTAGTAATATTCTTTGTAGGATTTTTTAAGTAATTCAGAACAGAGTACAAAGTTGTACTTTTACCGCTACCGGTCGGTCCCGTGACAATTATTATTCCATGAGGCTGTTTTAATATAGCTTTGAAATCCTCAAGCAATTCCGGTTCAAAGCCAAGCTGTTCTATATCATGACTTGCAGATGACGCATCCAAGATTCTCATGACAGCTTTCTCGCCATAAATGGTAGGTATTATTGATGCTCTGACATCAATGCTTCTTCCTGCGGTTTTGATTTTGAATCTTCCATCCTGCGGTAATCTTCGTTCGGCTATATCCATATCGGAAAGGATTTTAACTCTGGTAATGACAGCGGCTTGCATTTTTCTGGCAGGAGGAACCATGTCTCTTAATATACCATCGATTCTCATGCGAATAGACATTGCATTTTCCTGCGGTTCGATATGAATGTCGCTTGCTCTACTTTTGACAGCTTGGCTAAGCAGCAGGTCAACGAATCGAATTACCGGTGCCTGAGTCGCGGCTACTTCGCTACTGGCATCGACTTCGGTATTAAGTTCGCCTTCCAATTCATCTTCCGAATCAACTTCCAATTCTACCAAGTCACGAAGTCTTTGTTCTTCGACATCAGAGCCGTGATAAATAATCTCTATGGCATGGCGAATTTCTTTTGCGGAACTGATTACGACACGAATTTTACGTTTTATTTTAAGTCTGATGGTATCGACAGCAATAACATCAAGTGGGTCGGCCATTGCGATGATAACCTGGTCGTCCACCTCATTGACAGTAACAAGGCAAAAACGCTTTGCGATACTTTCGGGCAGCATTCTCGCGATGTTCATATTTACTTTTGAGATATCATCGAAATGGAAATACTCCATCAAGAGATATTCGGCCAAAGCGATAGTGACTTCTTCGTCGGCCAATATATTTTGGCGCAATAAGATTTCTCCAAGGCGTCCCCCCTTTTCCTCTTGTTCACTCAGCGCTTCGTCCAATTGAATCTGAGTCAACAATTCCTTAGAGACGAGGAATTCGCCAAAAAGATAATTATTTTTCGCTTTAGTAATATTAGCACTAAATTGTGCAGTTTCCATCACTACCCCTCTTTATTTGCCTCTACCTACCAGGTTTTATCCCGTGATAAATAGTACCTCCCCTTTTTAATCAGGCTGTTTTGTTAGCAAGCTGTTTTGAGGTAAAAAAATCAACATACAAATCCCCTCTACTCCTCACCGTTGTCTGACTTAAATTTTCCACAGCTATGCTACCTAAAATGTACGATAAGAAAGGTGCAAAGACAAAAAAAACAACGATTTATTTAAGACATTTAACGGTATGGATAATGAAAGTTTTCTTATTTTTGCGATAAAAGCGTTATGTTGTTTTTTTGTGAGTAGTTTTATGGGACACAAGAACAATTGATTATTGAAATTTATGCTTGTAATTTTTTTTATTTTTATGAGAGTCACGGTTTAGCTTGGAGATTTATCGAAGTTCTTGACGTGTTAGTTGAAAAAGCTTAATATATGCACGTTTCGCGGATGTGGCGGAATTGGCA
>JAGLSU010000044.1 GCA_023135935.1 Planctomycetota bacterium | reverse complement strand
TATCCGACTCATGGCCAGTCCTATTAGTGCGTAAAGACCCGCGAGCGCATAACAAATTGCGACGGTTTTTTTGAGTGGTATTCCTCTGTCAATCATCTGGTCATAAATATGGCCTCTGTCGGAGACGAATAGAGGTCTGTGGTTTAATAATCTTCTGATTAACGCAACAGCAGTATCGAGAATAGGCAGTCCAAAAACGACAATCGAAGCCATCCACCATCGAGGTATTCGTTCAGCAAATAAAATCATCAGAGCAGCTATCATAAAGCCGAGAAGCATACTACCTGCATCGCCCATAAAGATTTTTGCGGGATATCGATTGAATGGCAGAAAACCAAAGACTCCCCCTACTAATCCAAGACAGATTATGATTCTAACAGGGTCTCCTACCAGACTGAATTCCCATGTTGCCAGATGAATTGCCAATATGAGCATCGCGATAGTAATAACGGCAGTTACACCGCCGCAAAGTCCATCGAGTCCGTCCAGAAGATTTAAAGAGTTTGTTGCACCAAGTACGAAAGTTACTACAAGGATAATTTCAAGTGCGAATTCGATGTTGTGAGGTAGTGACCAGTTGAAGAAACCAGTAATATAATTCAGATTTGGCGTGATACCTACCAAGAGCAAGGTTGTTGCGGCGAGAATTTGCCCGAGGATTTTTCGTGAAGGCCTTATATCAAATATATCGTCAGTGAGACCAATAGCACATGCTATTGTCCCTCCGGCAAGTATGCCGAATAGCCATTTGAGTATCTGGTTGAAAGATGGTTCGTTTCTTAAACAGCCTATGCCTGCCAATATCCCTACTGTTAATCCAATAAGCATACCGACACCGCCAAGGTATGCTATTGGTTCCATATGTGTTTTTACGAGCTTATCCGGCTTGTCAACGATTCCGAATTTTATGGCGATTTTTTTGCATAGCCAAGTAGCAGCGAGAGAGCCAGTAAAGGAGGCAGCCAATACGGGCCAGAATTGCAAGACCCACATAAGCGACCTTTTTGAACCAATTATATTATCGAGAATCATCTCTTGGCCCTTTTCTTAATGAGGCTTTCCACCCATACCTCACCATCGTATCGCAACATAGTCAAATTATCCCTGAATGCACCAAAACGGATTGTTGGTTTTAATCCCAACAATTCCTGTATTATCCATTTTGGGAAGTTAGCGCCAGCTTTGATTGAAAGCGGAACACCACCACCGAATCGAGGATTTATTTCTATAAATTTTACCTTGTGACCTTTAGTCAAAAATAACTGTATAGTAATAACGCCTGGTCCAGCACCGAGTGTTTCAACCAGTCTTACAGTTTCGGTCATAATTTGAGAGTTCTTTACTATCTGGCTTTTGCTTACTTCTCCGGCTCTTACCTCGATTCGTTTTCTTGGTACAACGCAGCGGACTTTCATGTCAAAATCTACATACACATCGCAGGTATACTCATCACCTTCGATAAATTTCTGAACGATGCAGTTTGGTATTTTTTTCGTATAGAATAATAATTCTTTACGATTTTTTACACTGGCGGTACCCCTACTGGCGGAACCATCCCATGGTTTTAAGAAACATGGCCAAGTGAGTCTCTTTTTGGCAAGTGCGGTTCGGACAGTCATTGTGGTCGGAGTGTCAAAACCATTTTCAGTCAGGAAATCATAGGTTTTTCTTTTGTCCTGACAGATATCAACTACCCGCATAGATGAGACGAGTACATGGCAACCCATCGCAGTGAACTTCGATTTGTTTTTTGCCAAAAGTTTAAGGTCCCAGTCGATGGTTGGGACGAGCAATTTCACCTTATTGTTTTTAACAATAGACAGCAACTGTTCGATGTATTTTGAATTTGTGATAGGTTCTACCAAGAAGCTTTTATCACATAATTGAAAGGCCGGGCTTAGGGTGGTAGTATCTGTGCCAAGAAACGAAGTGTTTATTTTGAGTTGTTTTGCTGCTTGGACAAAACTATTTAGTAGTGATACCCTTCTTCCGATACAGGTGAATAAAACGTTAAAAGTATTTTTCATATTTTTGTCTCGCATTGGGTTTAGTTTCATCCAATGATAAAGAGGCAGCCGTTACTCGTCAATCGAAAACAGTCCGTGGCTTAATAGGCAATTCTTTTGACTTTTTGGTTATATACGACTAAGCTAATTCCTTTGATTTAGGTAATCGACCATTGTTAAGAGTCGGTTTAGTTATTGTAGGCAGATGAGCGGATTTTTGGCGGCTTATTTGCTATGAAACCGTGTTTTAAAGCGAATTGAGGGTTGTTGTGAGGACTTGAGTTATGACAGACTTGGAAAGAAAAATCAAAAATAAGAAGGCTGTTGTTGGTGTTTTAGGACTTGGTTATGTAGGTTTGCCGCTGGTAAGGGAATTTACTTTAGCGGGTCTGAAGGTGGTAGGTTTTGATATTGACGAGAAAAAGGTCAAGATACTGAATTCCGGTAAAAGCATTATTAAACACATTCCCCATTCACAAGTTAAGAAGATGGTGCAGTCCAAATTGTTCGTTGCCACGAGTAATATGGCTCGGCTCAAATCAGTCGATGCCATATTGGTTTGCGTCCCCACTCCTTTGACAGAGAATCGTGAGCCGGATATGCGATTTATTATCGCCAGCAGCGAAACAATTAGTAAATACTTGCGTCGTGGACAACTTATTGTTTTTGAGAGCACGACTTATCCCGGAACTACTCGCGAACTGGTCGCTCCGATACTTGAGAAGAGCGGTCTGAAGGCTGGTAAGGATTTCTATTTGGCGTATTCTCCGGAGCGTGAGGACCCAGGTAATAAGAACTTTACGACTAAGACTATACCCAAGGTTGTGGGTGGATTGACTAGCAAAGGTTGCAACATTGCTTGCAAACTTTACAACACTGCCATTGATACGATGGTTCCCGTTTCGAGTCTTGAAGCAGCTGAAGCGGCGAAAATTCTCGAAAATGTTTACCGCTGTATAAACATTGCGATGGTCAACGAATTGAAGATGGTTTTTGACAGGATGGGTATTGATGTTTGGGAAGTTATCAAAGCAGCAAGCACTAAGCCGTTTGGATTCAATGCATTTTATCCAGGTCCTGGTCTTGGAGGTCACTGCATCCCGATAGACCCGTTTTACCTGACGTGGAAGGCAAGACAGTATGGAATGCCAACGCGATTTATCGAATTGGCCGGTGAAATAAATACTAACATGCCGGATTATGTTATAGCCAAAACGATGGAGGCGTTAAATGAGCGTGAGAAGAGTTTGAAGGGTTCAAAGGTTCTTGTTTTGGGTTTGGCATATAAGAAGGATATAGATGACCTTCGTGAGTCACCCTCGATAGAGTTAATTGAGCGGCTTCGCGGCAAAGGTGCTAAGGTTGACTATAATGACCCGTATATTCCCAAGACTCCTAAGCAACGTCAGCATGATTTGAAGATGAGCAGCAAGAAGTTATCGGCAAGGATGTTAGCAAGTTATGATGTGGTTCTAATTTCGACTGACCATAGCGATTATGATTATGGTTGGATAGTGAAGAATTCAAAGCTTGTTGTTGATACTCGAAATTCTACAGTAGGTGTTCGCAGAGGTCGCAGTAAGATAGTTAAAGCTTAAATGACCTTACATAGCCCGGGAGAACGAAGTTGCTTAAAGCGAGCGAAAACCCGCCAATCATTTGGCCCGAAGTAGAATCTATACGTGATTTCGTTGGTTTGTGGTGGGTTGCTCATACCAAAAGCCGAAACGAAAAGGCTTTGGCACATGACTTGATTCACAGGGATATCAGTTATTTTCTTCCCATGACGTGGAAGGTTCGACGTCATAGAGGTAGAAAAGTGCGGTCACTTCTACCTTTATTTGGTGGGTATTTATTTTTCTGTGGTGATGAGAACGAGCGACTTGAGCTACTGAAGACCAATCGTGTAGCAAATCTGATTGAAGTCAAAGACCAAGGGTGGCTGGTCGATGAGTTATTGCAACTTGAGCAAGCACTTCAAGCAGGTGTTGATTTGGTTCCGCATAAATATCTTAAAACAGGTCAGCGTTGTCGGGTCATATCCGGGCCTTTGGCCGATTTAGAAGGTGTAGTTGTCAGGACGCAGGCAGCTACCCGGCTGGTTTTACAGGTGGACATGTTGGGGCAAGCAGCAAGTGTCGAGGTTGATTTGGATATGATAGAGGTGATAGAGAAGGCAGATTGAGGTTTTAATTAGCGTTTTTTTTGCGATAATATGGTGACCTGAGTATAATAAAAAACCGATATATTAGGCTACAGGAGAGATTAAAGAGATGAAGATTTGCGTAGTGGGTATTGGTTATGTGGGCTTGGTTACCGCTTCTTGTTTAGCAGAAGCGGGCAACGATGTTATATGCGTGGATAATGATGAGGAAAAGATTGGCGGCTTAAAGAATGGTGCAATTCCTATTTACGAGCCGGGATTGACCGAGATAGTAAAGCGTAACGAGAAACTCGGTCGATTGAGTTTTACAACTGTTTTGAAAGAGGGGATAGATAATTCAGTTATTATTTTTCTTGCGGTCGGAACTCCATCTGCGTCGGATGGTTCGGCTGATATGTCGGCGATTTTTTCGGTTGCCGGCGAGATAGGTGAGAATCTTCGTGAGTATCGAATTATCGCGACAAAAAGCACCGTACCGGTAGGTACGGGTGAAAAGGTTACTGAGATTATAAAATCCAAAACAGATGTCGCATTCGATTATGTCAGTAATCCGGAATTTTTGAAAGAAGGTTCGGCTGTCGACGATTTTATGCGTCCGGACAGAATAATTGTGGGAACGACGAACGATGATGTCAGACAGAAGATGAGCCAGTTGTATAGCTCTTTTATGCGTCGCGGTAATCGGATAATGTTTATGGATACGGTCTCAGCAGAGATGACCAAGTATGCGGCTAACACGATGCTGGCAACGAGGATTTCATTTATGAACGAATTGTCGGCACTTTGTGAAAAGGTCGGAGCGGATATAGAGCAGGTAAGACAGGGGCTTGGCAGTGACAGCCGTATCGGTCGGTCATTTTTGTTTGCCGGTGTTGGTTATGGCGGCAGTTGTTTTCCGAAGGACGTTCGTGCATTAATTCATACCGGTACCGAATACGGAATTGAAATGGCAATGGCTAAGGCGGTTCATCAGGCAAATGTAAATCAGCAGGAAAGATTTACTAAGCGGGTGAAAGATTATTTTGCTGGCAAAGAGAAGGAAACCGTGTTGGCTGTTTGGGGATTGGCGTTTAAGGCAAGAACTGATGATGTTCGGGAGTCGCCGGCAATAAGCTGCATAGAGAAGTTTCTCGAATTCGGGATGAAGATAAAGGCGTATGACCCGGAAGCTTGTGAAACAGGCTTGGCAGCATTGGAGGGTAAGATAGAAGTTGCTTCGAACGGCTATGATGTGCTCGATGATGCGGATGCCCTGGTGATTTTGACTGACTGGCAGGAATTTCGTAATCCCGATTTCGAGGTGATTGTGACGAAGTTAAAGAAGCCGATTATTTTTGATGGCAGAAATCTTTATAATCCAGAGGTAGTTAGCAAGGCAGGTATCGAATATCATAGTATCGGAAGAAAATAAAGAGAGGGGAAAATTATGGACACGGTCATTAAAGTCATAGGACTGTTATTTATGATTATGGGGGCGTGGCTTGCAGCAAGGCCCGAAGGCATAAAGCAACTGATGGGTTTTTTCAAGGAAGGCAAGCGTTTGTATATTGCGGGTGGTATAAGATTAGTGCTTGCGATTGTTTTTTTGCTTTCGGCTCGTGAGTGTGACGTTGTGTGGTTTATAATAGCAGTTGGTATTCTCTTTTTGATAGGTGGAGTTTTAATTTTTACAATGAAGCTGGAAAAGCTGAAAGGTTGGATTGACTGGTGGCTGGGGAAATCTGATGTTATAATTCGGTCACTGTCGGTATTTGTTCTGCTTTTTGGGGCGTTAATTATCTGGGCTGCATGAGGTGTATATGAAGGTATTGGTGACAGGAGCTGCAGGTTTTATTGGTTCACACTTGAGCGAGCGACTTCTTGGGGAGGGTTGGGAAGTAGTCGGAGTTGATAATTTCGATGATTTTTATGACCCACAAATCAAACGCCGAAATATCGAAGGTTGTGTCGCAAATAGAAAGTTCCAACTCATCGAAGCAGATATTCGTGATGAAGCGGCTATGGATAAAGCGGTTAGCGGTGGTATCGATGTAATAGTGCATTTAGCAGCGAGGGCTGGTGTTCGACCATCAATCGCCCTGCCGGTGCTTTATGCTGATGTTAATATCAATGGAACACTGGTTTTGCTTGAGGCAGCTAAGAAGCACAAAATCGACAAATTTGTTTTCGGTTCGAGTTCGAGTGTGTATGGCAATAATGAGAAGGTTCCGTTTTCCGAAGATGACAATGTTGATAACCCTATCTCGCCGTATGCGGCTACGAAGAAGGCGTGTGAGTTAATTTGTCACACATATCATCATCTTTCTGATATTTCTATTACCTGCCTGCGTTTCTTTACGGTTTATGGCCCGCGACAAAGACCTGACCTAGCGATTCATAAATTCTCCCGGCTTATCGAGGACGGCAAAGCGATTCAGGTCTATGGTGACGGCAGTATGATGCGCGACTTTACCTATGTCGACGACATAATCGACGGTGTGGTCGCGGCAATGGACAAATGTGACGGGTTTAATATTTACAATCTTGGTGAGTCACGGCCGATATCGGTAAATGATTTGATTGTCGAAATCGAAAAAGCACTCGGTAAAAAAGCGGTCAGGGAAGATTTGCCTGTTCAGCCGGGTGACGTTGAGCGTACATATGCTGATGTGACCAAAGCTATAAGAGATTTGGGATATGAGCCAAAGACAACTATCGAGAAAGGATTGACGAGATTTGTTGAATGGCTTAGACAAAACAAAATGGATTGAAAATTTCTGCTAAGGGCAGGCAAATCCTGAACTGGACTGCTCCTTCGGAGGATTTAAAGGATTTGTTAAAAAAGGTAAAAATAGGGTGTAAAAAAAATAACCTGCTAAGGAGTAAAGTGGGTTTTCATTTCAGAAACGCGGATAGTGTTTCTCAAAGTCACTAAATCATCGCATAAAACGCGCAAGTTTTAGAAAAACGCGGTAAAACGCGGTTAAAATGCGGGCGCTTTCGGGTAGTTTACGGGCGCTTTGGGGTAGTTTAGGGTTAAATCCGGGCATTTTAGGGTTAAAAAAATTTACCCCCTTGCGCGAATGGTTCGAAGTGCGTTTCCGCTTCGCGGGACCCTTCGATTTCCGCTGCGCGGGCAAATCTTTCGGATTAGGATTGCTCCTTCGGAGGATTTTATAAATTTGTGTAATGAAAAAGGGCCGGCGAAAGTTGCCAGCCCTTTAGGTTTGATTTCGATTTAACCTTCTATTTATTTTTCTCTCGTTCTGCTAAAATATTCTTTGCTTCTCTTATGTCAATTTTTGCGTGATGACCATGTTTTTCAAGTAAGTACAACAAATTTGAGCCATTTAATAATGTAAGAGGTTTGTCTTTTGCAAACTTGTATGCATCAGGTCCATAATCTGCTGTTGAAACTAGTATCCCTTTTGTTGCCCCTTCGTTTAGAACTGTTCCATATAAATCTCTCACTGCTGATACGCCAACAGTATTTGTGTATCTTTTTGCTTGAATTACAATTTTACCACCCCGAATTGGATCTGGGTCAAAAGCAATTGCATCAACTCCACCATCTTTACTTGCCTGCGTAACTTTTACCTCTCCACCATTTGATTGAAACTCCTTTTCGAATAACTCTCTAATCAGATGTTCGAAATCTTGCCAATCCATTGCAGCAAGATTCGTTGAAGTGTCGACAGAATTTGCAACATCATAGCCCTCGACAAATCTTTTATCAGTTTTGCTGATTTGTAAAATTGGTTGCACAGGAGTTAAGCTACTAAGTTTACTGCTAGCGACACCTTTTAAATTCTTAAAACTAATTTTGGGGTCTATTCTTGATAAATTTATCTCTAGGAATTCCTCTTTTTTAACTTGTATTGATAAGATGCAGTTGTTTTCTTCTTTACCGGTCGCTTTATTTATTGAATTAACCCATCCATTAAAAGAGATTGCGTCAATACAGTTTATTGCATCTGCTTCAAATAACTCGTGGATTGTACGAAGAGTGATCTTGTACATTGCCTCATCAAACATTTTGTTTAATTGAGGTTCTGAAATGTAATATTCTTTTAATTCTTTTCGTGCAGCAATGTATTTCACTTCCTTGATATTCGGAAATGATTCGATAGGCGGTATCTGATATTCTACAATTAATATTTTGTTATTAGGATTATATTCTAACTCAAAATTTTGTGGAAACAAATCTGGATATTCGGAATTTTTTAAAACCATTTCGCAATACTCAACGATAGAATTAACGTTTCCGTCAAAATATAATTGCTTCATTTCTTCAATTTTAGAGTTGAATGCGGATTGTTTTTTGTAGAAGGCTTCTTTTCTCTTCCCCCATTCTATTAATTGAATCTTGTAATCTTTTTTTGATTTAAGATTTAATTTATCTATAGCCGCTTTCTGATTTTTCCATTCTTTTATTGCTAATGCATTTTTGTTAACGTACTCCAGAATTTTTCGTTCCTTTTTGGATTTAATAATTTTTTCGAAAAATGAGAACTCAGGAACTTGTTTTGCGGGTTGTTCTGGATACTTTCTTTCAGTTAGTTTTGGCGTTTTTTCCGGAAATTTATCTTTTTTCTTTAAGCTTTCCCAATCAACTGTATCATCTATTGATAAAGTATGAATTAATAAATTGTCAATTTTTTCTAACGCTCCAATTGCCTCGTCTGACCTACTCTTGGCTTCTTCAAGACTTGCCTCTTTCTCTTCAGCTATTTTTCTTTTTACCTCCAATATTTGCCACTTCTCAATCCATTTTTGGGTTTGTAAATGTACTTTCTGACCCAATATGCTAATTTCTGGCGCAGAAATTAATTTGTGTTCATTTAAACCTTGATGTGACATATCAACCCTGTATTTTAAGATGCGAGTGCCAGCCGTATTCCAATGTTCTTGAGTTTGCCCCACTTGAACTAGATCACTAGTCATTTATTACCTCCATTTATTAAGGCACTCTAACAATGCTTATATAGATTGCTGTCTTGCTGTCACCCCGTAGGTGGAGGGGATTGTAGGGGAATTGGGGGAGTATGTCAATATCTATGGGGATTACCATTCGTGGGCCAGATTTCTCCACTACGCTGCGCTTCGGTCGAAATGACGGAGGGAGGGTATTACCATTAGAAGGGCAAGACCCACTTCATGATTATTGGGCGGCTAAAAGCGAGCCGGCTTGGTAAACGATGAGTGTTATTATATATGCTAAGACAGTCAATCCGAAGAATTGAAACAGTGCCCATGCCCAAGAGTTTGTTTCGTGTTTTGTGATAGCTATGGTTGCTATGCACGGCGTGCTAATCAGGCAGAATAGCATAATGCAAAAGCCAACCAAGGGGGTGTAGTTTTCCTGTAGTTTCTCTCTCAATGTGTGTGATTTTTTATCCGTGCTTCCTACTGCATAGACTATTGCCAATTGAGAAACAAAAACTTCCTTCGCGGCAGTTGCTCCAATAAGGGCAGTTCCGATTTTCCAATCGAAGCCGAGTGGTTTTATGACGGGTTCAATCGCCCTGCCGATTCGCCCGATTACTGAATACTCGAGTTTGGTTTGCTGTGCTTGTTCGTAAGTTAAGTTTGCAAGTGATTGTTCGTTCGATTTTGGATAACTCATCGCGAACCAAAGTATGATTGATATGACAAGGATTATGGTTCCGGCTTTTTTCAGGTACATCCATCCCCGCTGCCACATGTGGATACAGAGTGACTTTAAGGTTGGGACGCGATACGGCGGCAGTTCCATAACGAATGGAATGGTTTGGCCTTTGAAGACAGTTAAGCGTAAGATTTTGGCACAGATAATCGCCAGGATGATTCCTATCAGATAGATGAACCAGAGCATGGGGCCTCGCCATCGTTCGGGGAAGAAGGCGGGTATTATCAGGGCATAAATTGTTAGTCTTGCACCACAGCTCATCAGGGGCATTATCATTATCGTGGTGAACCGGTTGCGTTTATTTTCGAGTATTCGAGTTCCCATAATGGCAGGTATGGAGCAGCCGAAACCGATGAGCATTGGTATGAAGCTTTTTCCGTGCAGACCGATTTTGTGCATGATGTGGTCCATAACGAATGCGGCTCTTGCCATATAGCCGGTGTCTTCGAGGAAGGCGATGGCCAAAAATAGCAGCAAGATGTTCGGCAGGAAGACAATCACGCCGCCAACGCCACCTATTACGCCATCGACCAGAAGAGATTGCAGCCAGCTTTCGGTTCCTACTGGCCAAAAACCGGTTATTGTTTTAGCAGCCCATTCGAAAAAATGCTCCAGCCAACCCATCGGATAGGCACCGATAGTAAATGTCAACTGGAAGACTACGTACATTAGTAACAGGAAAATCGGCAGGCCGAGAATTCTATTTGTCACGACGGCATCTATCATGTCGCTTTTGCTGTGGCGTGACTCGACGGTTGTTTTGATTGTTTCCTGACAGGCGCCGGAGATGAAGCCGTATCGTCGGTCGGCTATGATGATTTCAGGTTCATCGCCGAAAATATTTCTTAGGTGATTGATGCTGTCTGTAACGGTTTCGAGGATTTGGGTATCGTTGATTTTTCCGGTGATGTCACTATCCCGTTCGAGAAGTTTGACGGTCAGCCATCTGGAGCCGTACTTTTGTGCCAACTGAAGTTCTTTATCGGTGATAAGCGTTTCGATTTTGGAAAGCTCTTTTTCTATTTCCTGCCCGTATTTTATTCTGTGTGTGCGTTTTGTTTTGGTTTTTTGGACTGTTTCGGTGATAGCGTCAAGCAGTTCTTTTTTGCCTTTTGCCTTGTTACCAATGGTGGAAACGATTTCGGCTTCGAAAAGTTTTGAGAGTTGCTTTGTGTCGAATAGTAACCCTTTTCGTTCGGCGATGTCACTCATGTTGAATACGAGGATAAGCGGCACGTCCATTTCTATCAGCTGCGTAGCCAAATAGAGGTTGCGTTCGATATTCGAGGCGTCGATGATATCGACGACGATGTCCGGTTGCTGGTTGATTATGAAGTTGCGAGCGACAAGCTCTTCATCTGAGTAAGCAGCCAAGCTGTATGTTCCGGGTAAGTCCAGAACAGTCATTTCGTAATCTTTGTATTTGCAGAAGCCTTCTTTTTTCTCCACGGTTACGCCGGGATAGTTTCCAACGTGCTGGTTTGCGCCAGTTAACATGTTGAATATGGAGGTCTTGCCGCTGT
Organism: Planctomycetota bacterium; assembly: GCA_023135935.1. Lineage (GTDB taxonomy): Bacteria > Planctomycetota > Phycisphaerae > Sedimentisphaerales > Anaerobacaceae > JAGLSU01. The sequence continues at coordinate 976 of JAGLSU010000044.1, read as the reverse complement.
TGGGATTGCCTGCTAATGCAACAGTAATTTTTTTCATAGTACCATAATCTTCTGGGCCATTCCTTTTCCCAGCATCATTTTCGAACCCTTGACTTTAATCATAATCGGACCGAAATCGGTGTTACGAACCACGGTGATACATACGTTGGGTAGGAGCCCCATCGAAGCAAGTCGGCTATTCAAGCCCCGTCCCGCATCTATATTTGTTAGCGTTACCGTTTGTCCAGCTTTAACCGCCGACAGTGGTATTGATTGTTTTGTTTCCATACGTTTTACTTTTTCTCGCAGAATTTTTTAAATTTACCTGTAAGGTTATAGCCGTTTCTATTTTCTTTAGTTACGAAATCGATAAATCGCAATAGTTTCGTAATAACTTCCGGGCCGAGAGTGTGTTCTGCTTTGCACGCGGCTTGTTGAGCAATACGAGTTTCGATTCCAAGTATGTCGGCCAGAAAAGATTTGAGGACATTATGCTTTCGGACGATTTTAGCAGCGGTGGTTTTTCCGGCTTTGGTTAGTGTGACAAAACCGTATGGTTTATAATTAACCAGTTCCTTGTCCTTCAATGCCCTTAGGGCGCCGGTAACGGAGGCCTTAGAGACGCTTAGTGTTTCTGCGATATCCTTGCTTCGAGCTATGTCGGAATCGCTCGCCAAATTGAAGATTGCCTCCAGATAATCCTCCAGAGAGGCACTTAGTTTATTTTTTGTGTTGGCCATAGTGTTTACCTTTTATTAGTAAGTTACCCCTAATATAGTTAGTTCAGCCTAACTTTTCAAGGTTTTTTTAAAATTTTTCTAAATATTTTGCAAAAATCCCCAAAAACATACTTTAATAGCATTTTATTCGTTTGAGATTCTGTGCTGGTTCGTAGAAAGGATTAAAACGCCGAGTATCAGTGGATATTACAAAAGTTGCACACAGTCGCCGTGTATGATACAATACCTGAGTCATCGGGGCGTGGCGCAGTTTGGCT
>JAGLSU010000043.1 GCA_023135935.1 Planctomycetota bacterium | reverse complement strand
GTTCAAGTCCTGTCGCCCCGATTTTATTATCTGTATAGTCCGTATTACTTCAGGCGGAGTTTTTTTACGCCCCACTATTGCAAATATCCCAGAGACTTGAGTTGTTTGATTGTCTGTGGGTCCAGTTCAGTTTGTTCTGTTGCCGCGGTGATTATATTTTTCTCGAGGTTAGCATAATAAGATACCTTTGGGTGAGAAGTGCCGAGATTATATTTCGCTGCAGAGTCTAATTGCAGGTCATAAAATTCCATCATGTTATTGATTTTTTCCCGAATATAAAGGTGTTGAGGCGAAACGACAGCTATATAGTCAAGATTAGGGATACGGTCGTTTAGCCCGACAGCACTTAATGCAAGGCGGTTCTGAAGAGCATCGTCTTTCATTGGCAGCAGCGATATGCCCTCGAAAGATTGCGGGGCAGTGAGGCCAGCTAATTCAAATAATGTAGGCGCGATGTCGATAGAGCGAACCTGAGTTTTGATTTTTTCACCTGCTGACAGGTGTCCCGGCCAAAGAAATATCAATGGAACTTCGTATGTTTCCGGATAGATATCCTTTCCATGCTCGGTTCGGCCATGCTCAAGGAATTCCTCGCCATGGTCGGAGGTTATCACGACAATTGTATTATCAAGCCATCCCATACCTTGCAACTGCTTTAGCAACTGGTCTATGGCAGCATCGAAGGTTCGGATTTCACCATCATAGAGGTCAATAACGCGTTCCACTACTTCAGGCGAATTTAAAATGTTTTGGCGAAACAAGGTTTCCAATTTACTATTTGTTACTATTCCGAGACCGGGGATGTCCAGAGGCGGTGCCGAGAAGAAAGGCGGCTTGGGTGCATATGGTGCATGGATATCCATATAGTGCAGATAAAGGAAAGTAGGCTGCTGATTTGAAATTTGTCCCAGCAAATCCACTGTTTTGCTATTGATATCCCAAGCGCTTGCAAAAGATTGTTTCGAGACAAGCGGATGCATCTGGTAATCGTCGAAGCCAGCATTAAAACCAAATTTAGGGCTCAGCCAGGTATTGGTGTTGACGCAGATTGTGTGGTAACCGTTATCTTTGAGTCCCTGTGCAAGTGTGGTTAGTTTTTTTGTAGACAAGACATCATTTACGCCCTTGACCCCATGGCGATGCGGGTCAGTAGAGGTCATGATAGAGGCCATCGAGGTTTTTGTCCAAGTGGAAGGAGCGATTACACGTTCAAAGACTACGCCCCTTTGAGCCAATTGATGTATCTTTGGAGCGGTGTTAACTTTATAGCCATAACTCGGCAGATGGTCAGCACGTAATGTATCTGCCAGAATAAATATGATGTTGGGTTTTTTCTTTTGCTGTGCCCTGCCGCAGCCGCTTATCCAGACACTGGCCGACAAACCTGCAGCAAGCCCTGCCGTGGTGGATTTTTTAAGGAATTCTCTTCGGCTGATTTTGTCTTTATAATTACGTTTCATTTTCAATACGCCCGGCAGGATTCGAACCTGCGGCCTTTGGTTTAGGAAACCAACGCTCTATCCTACTGAGCTACGGGCGCAAGATTTTTGAGTGTCTGTAATATAGCAGTTATAACTGTGTGTTGTCAACTCTGTTGGTGAGCACAGAAGTGATGAGTATTTATCATTGTCAAAAAAAACAGGGCCTATACCGAAGTATAGGCCCTGAGAAAAACTAAACTACTAACTAACTATTAGTGCCGATTAGGGCCAAAGGTCATAACCAGCAAGCCAGTTGTTTGCCATGTGTGCATAATCTCTGAAGTTGACATACCTGGAACCAATAGCTTCGCCTTCATAGGTTTCAGAATCAACGTCCAGCTTAGTATTGTAGCTCTTACCAACGACACCAGATTCAACCGCTATAAGGTCGTTGGCATCGGCGTTGTCGAGCTTGTACCATAGGTACTTGGTACCGACATAGGTGTCAGTCATTACATCATTCACGTCAGCATCGGACAATACCGAACCGTAGATACGGAAATCGTCGATTGTCATGTCACCAAAATGAGTTGAACCGTCATTGTAGCTACCCAGGTTTGCACCTATAAGCGGACCAACGAGTCTCGGGAAAGAGTTATCGGTCACTTCAATCGGTAAACCGTTGATGAATAACTCACCTCTGGCATAACCGTCTGTCCTGTTCCAGATGGTCGCAGCAACGTGGGTCCATGTGCCTACACTTACTGTCGAAGCACTAGAAGCTAATCCCAAATTTTGGCCGGACGCGTCTGTACCACCCACGTGTAGGTAAATCTTGTCAGTTACAACGCCGGAAACAGCACTAGCTGAACCACCGAAGAAGATATTCAGACGCTGTTTGCTATGGTAAGAACCGAGGAGGTAAGCATCGTCCTCATTAGCATCACTGGCATCCATCCTTACCCACATAGCGATTGTCTTATCCTGGAAATCGTTCAGGACACCATCGGAAATATCCATCCAGTCCTTTTCACCGTCAAACTGCAGAGCCGTACCAGTACCACCATTGCCGGTTACCCAGCCATTACCATTATCATGGAAGTTGGGATCCAATATTCCGTTGAAGTCGGTTTCCAGCCTATCACTCAGGAGCCAATCATTTTGCAATTGCTTGAGGTCACCGTAATCACTATCGCAATCACCTGTGAAGTCACCAAGAGCATATATCGCCCTGCCATCATCATCTTTAATACACCATGGTACGTATAAGCGAATGTCATCGATATAGAGGAATCCGTCACCACCAGGTGCGGAACCGTCACCGACAATAATCGCTATCTTCTTGACGTTGGTCAAAGTTACACCGCCACCGCTGAAGCTTGAAAGCGGAATGCTCCACTGATACCACCGCTCATTCCAGCTACCATCCTCGAATTCATTTGACAGTGCACATGGGTCACCACTCCACTGAACTGTGGCGCTGTGCGGAGTTCCATCGTCATCGGTTATTCTGACAAACAGGTCTTCATCATCATTAGCTGGATGTTGACTAGTGGATTGCAGACCATGGAAGTATATTGTTAATGCTGTAACGTCACCATCGGTCCAATCCTGAGCCGAACTAAATGTTCTTTCGACTGTGGAACTATATGGACTTGTACCGTCGTTACCATAATCAATTTCCATCGAGTTGGCATCTTCATGGAACGTGACTGTGTCAAGATACGGAGTTGCATTGCCAGTACCATCCCATGTGAGTTGTAGATCATCAGAATCTTCATAGCCCTCAAAGTCATCTATCGCTGTGTAATCTGATACCGTGAAGCTCCAGATTGGGCCGTTTGCATCATCAAACCCACCGTCATTAACCTCGACTATCTTCCAGTAATAAGTCTCACCCATTTCGAGATATCCAGCAGGTGAGGGGTCATATGTGGTACCGCTTTGTGTCTGAACAAATTCCGGACTGGTGCCGAAGTATACATCGTGGCCATCTATGGCGTTGACATAAGCTCCTGCTGTCCAGCTAAGAACCACATCTTTGTTCACATTGGTCTCTGCATCGTAAGGTGCGGGATCCATTGCCCTACCTGTGGTAGTTGTGAATTCAAAGACATCGCCCTTCCAAACGTAGGGTGAAGTCGAATCATTGACATTATCAACTCTCCAGTAGAAAAGAGTGTTCGGGTCAAGTTGCTCCGGCGGGTCATAAGTCAGACCGTCTTGAGCGCCTCTGTAGATACCTGCGGTAGCTGTGGTAGCATCGCAGACATCAGTAAGACTGGTGCCGAAGTAAACCTGATTTCCTAAATCATCGCCCCTAGCTACATCATTGGCATCATCGCCAGCCCACCATTCCAGCACGACGTCAGGAAGTACGTCTATATCTTTGTCGCGTGGGTTAATGGGGAACGATTTTTCGGGGTCTGCACCCATCATCATCTGGATTTCTCTTTGCGAACAAGCGCGTTTGTAGATACGCGGCTCATCGACAAAACCACCGTAGTGACCCTTCGGGTCCTGCCCCGCATAATAGGCACCGATAGCCATGTCATAGCCAATAGCACCACTTATAGCACCCGTAGCAGCAAGGGGTGTAGCAGCTTCAGCACCATCGACATAAATCCTGTAGTTCGAACCGTCATATGTTCCGGCGACATGGTGCCACTTGTTGTCATCCCACCTTTTATCCGTCGATAGCTGTCCTTCCGTTGGTACAGTATTCATACACTGGATAGTAGGTTTGCCTCTACCGTCTCTGCCGCTCCAACCGCCACGTAATGTCCACCCGTAACCTTTACCGAGAATGCGGTCACCACTGCCGAGATCTTCAGTTTTCATCCAGCACGCTAATGTAACGCCAGGGGCGCCTGAAACGTCCATAAAGTTGCCACCAGGTCTTAGCAATACATAGTCAGCGACACCGTCGAGGTCCAACACGTAGTTGTCATTACCATCAGGAAGCGTACCTCTAAGTGGTCTTGTATATGTGTTGTAGTCCGGCTTATAGTCAGCCGCATAAGCCTCGAGGAACTCGTCGGAGGTACCTGTGATTACACAGTTGCCATCAACCATGTACTCGGGGTCGCAATCGTCACACAAACTGGTACGATCCTCACCATACCCGTCACCTAAGTCGTTCGGGATATCAAAGCCCCAGTAGCCAATCAGACCCAACTGCAAATTAGGGTCGGCTGCTGAGACACTGCTGACCAGGCCTAATGCCAGAACAACAGTTAAAAGAACTAATTTTCTATACATAATGCTCCTCCTTACAAATATAAAACCTTAAAATCAAAGTTCAACTTTTGGCTTCGTGCCATAACATCTCCTTCTAATACAAAATTATAAATTACCCTACTCCTTGTTTTGCCTGTTCTGTAAAAATTTGCGATAATTAAAGTTATAAGATTCAGAACAAACAACAAAAGCTAATCTCATTTAAGAAGTATAATAATTTTCTCGCTTTCAGCCTCCTTTCCTTTGATGGCTAACCACCAACAGCTAACTTAAATAATTTCGCATCCAAAGATAAAACACTCAAGGCGCACACACCACGTTGTTTTAACTAAGCATATGTTGTTCTGTCACAGACATATGCCCTCCTCAACACGGATGAGAGTTCACGCCTCACTCACTTTATTTAGAAATAAACCGCACCAGTTATAATAAAACCTGTAATCCAACATCGTTTATACCAGATTATAGGCCTTTTTGTCAAGGAAATTTGGTCAAATTAGCCCATATTTTTGGTAAAATTACACAAAATGGTTGGTTTTTTTGATGAATATCACAAGCGGTCTTTTAGATATTTTTCATTTTTTTTGTGTAAGGCTTGTTTATTGCAAAAAAAAGAGGTCTGATGTACACTGTTTTGAGCCAGTAAGAAGTAAAAAAGCAAAAAAAATACAAAATCAATGGAACAGTAGTATGTTTTTGCGCATCTTAATTAAGTAGATGAGCACCTCAGTAGGAGGACCAGATACTTGGAAGAAAAGCAGGATTTGCTTGTAGCTCGGTTGAAGGCGGGTAATCGTTCCGCTGCGGCTGAAGTTGTGGATATGTATTATAAGCAGATATACCTGTTTATGAGAAGGCTTGGCCATAGCCATCAGGTTAGTGAGGACCTGACACAGGAAAGCTTTCTTCGAATCTGGAAACATGTAGGACAATTAAGGAGCGGCAAATCGCTGAAATGCTGGTTGTATCGTATTGCCAGTAATGTTTCGAAATTATACTTGCGGCAACACAGGGGCAAGGACGCGACTAGCATTGAAGGGCTTGAATTGGCTGGTAGCAATGAACCGGAATATGACAAAATTAGACGTGCCGAGGAACTTGAACAGTTACAGGAAGCTATCGCCAGGTTGCCCTTAAAGCTGAAACAGACGATTATATTGCATTATATGCAGCATCTGACTATTTCGGAAGGTGCTGAAGTGGCAGGAGTAGCAGAAGGCACTTTCAAAAGCAGGCTTAACAGAGGCCTAAAGGCCTTGAGAAAGCAGGTTGCCTAATAAAGGAAGGTGGCTGTTATGAAGAAAGAAAAGTTGGAAAAGCTGTTAAATGAGCTTGCTGAAAGGACGACAGAACCGATTCGTCCCGAACTCGCCGAGGATATAAAACACCAGATTCCATACAAACTACCCCGCATCAGGAAACACAGTTGGGACACTATCAATATTATTATAGATTTGAGGATAAGCAAATTGGCTGCGGCAGCGGTGATAATTGTTACGACTATTCTATTAGTAAATTTTATTGGGCCTTCAGACTTGATAAGCAGGGATATGTATGAGGACAGTAAACATGCTATCAGATACTATTTTAGCGATTTAAGTTTCAGTAAGGATGAAATATCGGCAACCGTATCGAACTTGTACGAATATTTGACCAGTAAGGGAAAGAAAATTGTTTATTATAACGACGAAATCAACCCCAAAGACAAAGATGAAGTAATGATTTGCTGGGAACTTTCTAATAGTGACAAGAAAAAGTATAAGCTAATTTTTGCCGATTTACGGACCGAAACAGTTAGTGCGGAAGAGTTAATAAAATTACAATTTCGAATACAGCAAAAAAAACGCAAGTAGGTCAAGTATCGTTTCAGACTGAAAATAATGGATTTATAGCTTGACTTTCGAAAAAATGTGCGATAAAATGGGTTTTTAGCGGGGCAGGTGAGATATAATTTGAGTGTACGAAGAAAGGGTGTGTCATGAGTAAGAGAAGTGGATTCACATTAATTGAGCTTTTGGTGGTAATCGCAATTATAGCGTTATTAATGGGAGTATTGCTACCAGCATTACAGCGTGTTAGAGACCAGGGCAAGCGTGCGTCATGTCTTAACAATCTAAAGCAATTGACGCTGGCCTGGATGATGTATGCAGATGATAACAACAATCGTTTAGTCGGAGCTAGTTTGCACTGTGACTACAGGCCAGGGAAAGACTCAGATAACAAAGATATAAGAGGCTGGGTCGGTGGTGACTGGAGTCAAAATAACACCAATACGAAGGAACACAATATAGAAATGCTCAAGTGTGGCGGGTTGTGGGTTTATATCAAAAATATAAAACTTTACAGGTGCCCAGCAAGCCATCGGGACGAGACGCGAACATATTCCATATCTTCAGCTATGCACGGCAATCCAAAGCTTCCGGGTAGCAGTCCGGGTGATTATGATGAGGGTTATATCACTAGAAATCTTTCGCAACTCAAGCGTCCTGCAGACCGATTGGTTTTTGTAGATGAAGGTAGACTGACAGATGGTGGCTATGGTGTTCATATTGCCCAGGCAAAATTCAAAGACCCGCCTCCGTTTAGACATGGTGGTGGTGGTACATTCTCATTTGCAGATGGACATAGTGAATTCTGGAGATGGGAAGACCAGCGTACAGTAAAAATGGCAAAGGAAGAAACAGGCGGCGGCTCAGAATGTAACGAAGATTTGATGAGGCTGCAAATAGCCGCGTGGGGCAAATTATATGGCGATGCGAAGTGCACCAATTAATAGTTAATAAAACACAAAAAAAAGGCCGGTTTTCAACCGGCCTTTTTTATTTATACTTTCGTAATTGCCTACCGCATAATCCAGCGTTTGCCTTTGTAGGTTAGCTTAGTTTGTGACCTGAATGCAGGGTCACCCTTCAAATTGTAACTGAATTCAAGAGTCTTTCTAAGAAAGACTTTCAAAGGTTTGCCCGCTTTGTCCTTGGCTGTGGGATGGTCGATGACTACCGTTTCATTGCTAAGTCCCGCAATAAAGAGTTTAATGTTTTTGGCGTTATCATCGAAGTCCGGCCATATGATGGCGATATCTTTAGCGTTATCCTCACCCTGCAGAATTTTATTTTCCGCTTTTTCCAGAGATTCGAGGAATGGATACCTGCTCCGATGGCGTTTCTTTATTTGTTCGAAAACCACTGGCGGGGTATGCTTACCTGCTGATATAATTTGGAGGGTATTTGTCATTAGTTCGCATTTTGGGTAAAAATCAACATCGCGTTTTGCTTTATTGGTGAGTGTCAATATCGTATACCAGAAGCGTGTTGGTTTGGCAGTGCCACTTAGCTTGAGTTCAATTTGCTGCAGGTGTTCAAACATTACTTCTATCGTCCAATCATCCGGGCCGGATACGATGGCCGGCTTTGGCGCAGCAAAGCAAACGCCAGCTATTACGGTGAAAGTTACTAAAAATGCGTAAGTGAAACCTTTCATCTTTTTGTCCCTTTTGTAGAAAACAGTACCCTCAATTTAAAATAAGTACTCCAATTAAAGTATATTACACTAAAATGGCCTGATATCCAAGTATATTTTGCTATCAAAAAAACATTGCCTAATAAAAAAAAATGGGTTATTTTATTTCATTACAAGGTAATTTTGGATTTTAGCTGCCGAAGAGGTAATTTAGATGCCGGATGAACAGAAACAATTATTACAGCAGGTATTATTACATCAAATAGAAGCCTTGCTCTCGGCGGACGATACCGACAAATTAGCCGATTTGCTTAAAGAGCAACGAAGCAGTGACATCGCCGAAATTGTTGAGCTTGTTGATAATGAGCAAAGACGCATCATCTTCGATGTACTGGAGCAATCTGTTTCTGCAAAGGTTCTGGAAAAGGTTGATGAAGCTACCCGCAATGAACTTTTTGATTTACTCGAAGACAAAGAGTTAAACAGTCTTATTTCGCATCTCAATCCTGATGATGCAGCCGATGTTCTTTTAGAGTTGCCAGAAGAAGAAATCACTGAGGTTCTTGACAGCATCCCACCCGACGAGTCCGATGAAATCAGAAAGCTGATGAGTTACAGCGAAGATTCTGCTGGTGGTATTATGGACCCTGTGCTCATTAGTGTTCGCGAAGACGCTACTGTAGCAGAAGCGGTAAATAAAATTCGCAGCGCCGAGATTGATGAAGATTTCTTTTCTGTCTATGTTATTGATAAGACCGGTCGATTCGTTGGTGATGTTCGTGTCAGATTGCTTTTGACTACTTCTGAAGGGGCGCTAATAAGCAGTTTAATAGACCCTGATACCATTTATGTGACCGCCGAAGCAGACCAGGAAGAGGTTCGGAATGTATTTAGTAAAAACGACCTTATTGTTGCGCCCGTTCTTAACAAAAAACACAAACTCATCGGTCGAATTACAGCCGACCGTATTATCGAAGTTGCCGAAGAAGAAGCCGCAGAGGACTTATATGCGATGGCTGGCACCGACGCCGATGAGCTTGATGACGTTTCGGTATTTCGTGCTGCACGTATTCGAATGACGTGGCTGCTGCCCTGTCTGATGGGTACAGGTGTTACGGCATTGGTCATGATGTTTTTCAAAGGACATAACCCGGTGACATATGTTGCAGCGGTAGCATTCGTTCCAATGATAGCAGCTATCAGCGGTAATGCAGGTCTTCAAACTTCGGCTATTGTTGTATCAGGTCTTGCAACGGGCCACTTGGCTGCGTTGAAATTAAGCCAGGTTTTCACTCGTGAGGTTCGTGTCGCCCTGCTGGTAGCCCTTAGTTGCGGAGTGATGGGTGCTTTGATTTGTACCTTTTTGCCTCATTTATTCGGTATTGGCCCTACTACGATAGATTTAACCAAACATCTTCGAATTGTTTCGGCCTTCGGTATTGCCATGTTCTCGGCAATAATGGTCGCCACAACGCTTGGATTATTCCTGCCGTTCCTTTTCCGTCGAATAGGCATAGACCCAGCAATAAGTTCCGGCCCATTGGTTACGACCGCAAACGACTCGATAAGCGTTGCTATTTATATGACCCTAACTTTGCTGTTGGTGGGTTGACAATTTGCTATAAATCTTTATAATGTAGTACTATGGCTATCGAACAATCCTCAGATACACATGAAAATACTGGTAGTGAACCGGAAGTGAATAAATTTCTCCGGGCTGCTATCAAGACCAAAGCTTCTGACCTGCACATCAAGGTTGGGCAGTCGCCGAAACTACGCATCAATGGCCTGCTAAAAGACACTACCGGCGAAGTAATAACCAAGGAAAGAATAAAGCGGATGGTCTCTGAAATACTCAGTGATGACCAGAAAGCCACTTTGCAGAAAGACGGCACCATTGATTTTGCCTATGAGATAGGTGAAGAAGACCGCTTTCGAGTAAATGTATTTCATCAGCGTGGCTTAACCAGTATTACGGCAAGACGGGTTAATACTGAAATTCTATCATTTGACAAATTGAACCTGCCATCGATACTGGAAGAGATAGCTGACAACAATCAGGGATTGGTTCTTGCGGTAGGTCCTACCGGTTGCGGCAAAACCACAACAATAGTTTCGATGATAGACCACATAAATCATACTCGCCCAGTTCATATAGTTACAATAGAAGACCCTATCGAATATCTCTTTAAAGATAAGAAAGCAATAATCTCTCAGAGGGAAGTCGGCATTGATGTCGAAGATTTTGAACAGGCGCTGATATGTCTAATGCGTCATGACCCTGACGTGGTTTTGGTTGGTGAAATGCGTGACGCTAAAACTGTTTCGGCAGCAATGAGAGCAGCAGAAACCGGGCACCTTGTTTTAGGAACAATGCACTCTGCAAATTGTGCTCAGGCAGTACAAAGGCTTTTGGACTTGTTCCCACAAAATGAAAGGGATTTGGCGAGGCAAAGTTTAAGTTTAACGATTAAAGCTATAATCAGCCAAGTACTGTTGCCGAGTGCCAAAGAAGGTATTGACAGGATACCTGCGGTTGAAATTCTTCTCGCGAACCCTGAGGTTAAGAAACTAATATCCGAAGGTCGTGAAGCAGAACTGCCTAACATTATACGCAGTTGCAAAGAAGAGGGTATGCGGGATATCACGGACAGTCTTTGCGAACTTATCAAGGATGGCTATGCAGAGCCGAAGGATGCGTATAAATATGCTCCAAATGCAGAAGAATTAAAGATGGCGTTGAAAGGCGTCAGGGCTGACACAACTGGTATTTTATGAGTTTAGATTATAGGATTTTATAAACGGAGCATTTTTATGCCGGATTTATTATTAGCATCTGTCGAATACGGCGGCTACATATCAATAGTTAAGTTTGTCTCATTCATGGTCTTATTCTTTCTCTGGGTGCCTTTGGTTGGCTGGGTGTACGACGATGCCAAATCAGTTGGTACTCGCGAGGTTTTCTGGACAGCAATAGTTTTCGGTGCCGGTGCTTTAGGAGCAATAGTTTGGTTAGTGGCACCACTTTTCATTATTGGCATTTCGTTTTACCTGGTAGTTATAGCAGCAGCGTCTATCAGTTATGTGAAGCATCGTGACACCAAAGTCCCTGATTTTCAGCGTATCTTTACAATCGAGCATGTCCAAGGGATATTTGTTAACAAAGAGAAAAAACTTGAAGCCCTTACAGGCTTTCTTTTTATAACCCCCAATAATAATGAGGTACCTATACCCGAGCCCAGGGAGTCGGATTTTATTGGCTTTAAGTCGGCTTACGATATTCTTGTCGACGCTATTTGGCGAAGGGCAAGTGATATTGTACTTTCGCCGACAGACCAGAATTATAATATAATTTACTACGTTGACGGCGCAGTTCTAAAGCAGCCCGTTATGCGTAAGCAGCAAGCAGAATATCTCATTCACTTCTTAAAAAATCTGTCCAATCTGGATATCAGCGAAAAACGGAAACCACAAAAAGGAAAATTCAGACTTTTTAGTAGAGAAAAGAAAAGTGTTACGTGGGAAATAACTACCGCTGGCTCAACCGTTGGAGAGCAGGTTAAACTCAAACTGATGACTCAACAAGAAACGGCAAAGTTAAGCGAAATCAATCTCTCACCTGACCAATATGAGCAGTTGAATAAACTGCGAGATTTAAAACGAGGTCTATTTATTGTATCCGGACCGGCAGGAAGCGGTGTAACAACAACTTTTTATGCATTACTTAGAAATCATGACCCCTTTATATATAGTGTCAGCACGGTTGAGAGACAGATCACGGCTGAGTTGCCTCATATAACTCAAAATGTTTTTGCGCTTACCGATACTGGCACAACTACATATGCCAAAAAGTTGCAGGAAATAATAAGAATGGAGCCGAATGTTGTCGGTGTTGCTGATTGCCAGGACCCTGAGACCGCACAGATTGCCTGTAAGGCTGCAAGAGATGGAAAGATTGTATATGTAGTTCTTGAAGCTGATAATGTAGTGAAAGCACTTGGCAAATGGATAAAACTGGTTGGTAACAGCAGCCTCGCCACCGGAGCCTTGTTGGGTATGAGTAATCAACGAATGCTGAGAAAACTTTGCAGTCAATGCAAGCAAGCTTATGAACCCAATAAAGAAATCTTGAGAAAATTCAATATCCCTGCTGAAAAAGCAAAGGTGCTTTACCGTATAGGTAAGGTACAACAAGTGGGTAAACGCGGCAAAACCAAGCCCTGTAGAAATTGCCAAGAGACAGGCTTTATCGGCAGGACATGTGTATTCGAAGTTATAACAATAAATGATGCATTAAGAGAAAACATAAAACGAGCAAAATCACTGTCAGAAATTGACGCACAGTTCAGACATGTCAAAATGCTTTATCTTCAAGAGCAGGCATTAAAAAAGGTCATTGATGGAACGACAGCGATAAACGAAATGGTCAAAGTATTCTCAACGACCAAAAAGAAAAGAGCAAAAAAGAAATAAATTGGAGACGTTGTAATGTCCAGCTTGTTAGTATTGTTGATAATTTCAGGTTGTGCCGCTGGTTTATATTTTAAAGGCGCAATTCTAAGGTCCTTTGCTATGGTAATTGCTGCTATATGTGCAGGCATTGTTGCATTTGCCTACTTTGAATCTTTAGCAGGAGTGTTCATTAATAAAGACCTGATAGTACCCTGGGCACAGTCAGTTTCCTTTTTGGTTTTGTTTATAATTGCCTCTGCTATCCTACAAACAGTTGTTATTTTAATAACTCGTAAACCGGTCGACCTTGGTTTTATTCCTGAGCGTATTGGGCGTATTGTATGTGGAGTTTTCCTGGGCCTTGTTATATCCGGCATTTTGCTCACATCACTTGCAATGGCACCTTTGTCGAACAATATCCCCTATCAACGTTTCAGTAAGATAGGCCCTGATGTTGAAAACCCAAGCGGCACTTTGTTTAATGCCGACAGTTTCACAACTGGATGTTTTAATTTAGTAAGTAGTGGTAGTTTTAGCGGTAAAAAAAGTTTTGCTGTGTTGCATGCAGCTTTTCTTGACCAATTGTTCTTGAATCGTCATGGTATTGCTGATGACGTATCAGTTTTGACCAAATCTCAAGCAATAGAGGTGCGGAAGAAGAGAGCTGCTTGGCTGGCTCCAGAAAGCCTTAGGAGTTTAAAAGACCCAAACGAACCAATGGAACCAAAAAGCGGACATAATCTTGCAATCGTCAGGGTGGGAATAAAGAAAAGCGCAGAAGGTTCTGATAAATTTACGCTTTCCCAACTGAGACTGGTTTGCAAGCAAAAAGATAGCTCTGGTCCTCAACTTGCGGGCAAAGGAATATGTGTTTATCCTATAGGTTATATAAAAACCGCGAACCGGCTGGAGATGAAAAAACTGAATGAGACGATTAAAATAGGAAAAGGCAAATTCAAAGGTAAGGTAAAATTAAAGTGGATTGATTTTGCTTTTTATGTGCCCGAGGACTTTGTGCCGGTATTAGTCGAGTTCAAACAAAATAGTGTTGTTCAATTGCCTTCACTTTTGCCTGCTGAGAAAGCACCTGCACCAGTATCTTTCTGAATACCTACTTTAGCAGCAAACGGCCAATTCTTGTAAGTCAAGTTCCATCAAATGCTCAAGGTAAGCATTTAAATCTTCTTCAGGGAAGTTAGCTAGAAATTCAGGCTTGGCACTTTTATTAATTTCACAAATGCAGTCTATCAATTCCCTTTTACTCATATTCGCATATCCTTATAAAATCTGTCAAGATTCCCCCTTAACGTACCGCAATATCGACAGAGCAGGCGACTTTTCTTTAACTGCTTTGATGCCACCGTAATTAACGACCTATAACTCAGACTACTACATAGCAGAGTCAGTTTTCGCCCAGCCACAACATATAGCTCAAGTGGAGCAAATATTTTTTGCTGCCTGTTAATGTCCAATAAAATCGTTCTCGCTATTAATTAATCCCGATTAAAAAAAATAAAAATTTTGCAGTTTTTTATTTCCCTTCCCCACTTATCCGCAGTTTTGTTCAATATTATTCGCTGAATACTTTTGCTTCAAAAAAACCTTGTCTTTTATGCCTTAGATGCTATTATTGTGGGTTTCAAGACTGTCAAGAACCTATAAATGAACTTTGGAGGCTCAAAAGTGGCTAATACTGACAACATTCGTAATATTATTCTTCTCGGACACGGTGGAAGCGGCAAGACATCGCTGGCTGAGGCGATTTTGCATAGCACAGGAGCGACAAACCGGCTTGGAAGCGTTGATGATAAGACATCTACATGCGATTACTATGACGAGGAAAAGCAGCATCAACATTCGATAGAATCAGCTTTAATTAACACCGAATATGGTGGTAAGTTAATTAACATCATCGATACGCCCGGCTATCCCGATTTCATAGGCCCGGCCATCAAGGCAATACCCGCCGCCGAAACTGCTGTCATTGTTATCAGCGCAGCCGCCGGCATAGAAACAAATACACGCAAGCTGTTCGAATTGGCAGCCCGGGCCAATATGCCACGACTCCTTGTAGTGAATAAAATTGACGCCGAAAACGTCGACCTTCCTGAGCTGCTCAAAAGTATTCGCGAAACTTTCGGCCCGCATTGCCGATGCGCCAATCTACCCGCTGCGGACAAAGCATCCGTCATAGATTGCATTGAAAACAAAACCGGCGATTCGCCA
>JAGLSU010000042.1 GCA_023135935.1 Planctomycetota bacterium | reverse complement strand
GTGGCAACATCCTGGCTTGTAAAGTCGCCATAAGGGGCACACTCAAAGACTTTTTCAGTTAATTTGTTCATATCCGCACCAAGCTATACTTGCTGTACTGTCAAAATATGACAGTTTCTGGCAATTGTACACTATATCGGCAAATATTGCAAATAATATTAATAAAACTGTCAAAAAATGACAGTATCTGGACTATATGTCCATGAGCATCAAAAACATTTATAATTTATCCAACCTGAGAAGTCTAAAGGGGGGAATGGAGCAAATAATCTCAGATGAGTAATTTCTCACTATCATCGTTGTTTACCTCTGTGAGCGAAATAAATTCAAATGCCTTTTGAGCGCAAACAATCAAGTTCGGTAAATCCTGCTGGTAGAGATATTCTGTCGTTTTCCATTCATCAGTTTGTTTGTCGTGGTAACGCTTTTGAAGCTTGAGGGTGTACTGAGTAAAAGTACGGCCTTCATGTTCTGCATCATTTTGCCACAACGATATGCTTATTTTCCCCGCTCTAAACGTTTTGAACGGCGCTCTTTGTTCTTGTGCCATAATATTTTTCCTTTCGTAATCTTTGGTATTTCAACTTTGTTTTTTCAAGTTTTAGGAAGAGTTATGTTATTCTGGTTCTGGTATTTACCCTTACGATCAGCATAGGAAATTTTACAAGGTGTATCGCTCTCAAAAAACAGTACCTGGGCCAGACCCTCGCCAGCATAAACTTTTGCCGGCAGCGGTGTTGTATTTGAGATCTCCAGTACAGCCCTTCCTTCCCAGCCTGGCTCAAACGGTGTGACATTTACGATAATTCCACAGCGGGCATAAGTAGACTTTCCGACGCAAATCGTCATTACATTCTCAGGAATGCGGAACCATTCAATGCTTAAAGCCAGGGCAAAACTATTGGGCGGTATTACGCAAACATCACTATTGACTTCTACAAGTCCTTTAGGGTCAAAATTTTTTGGATCGATAACCGAGCCATAAACATTCGTAAAGATGCGAAACTGGTTAGATACCCGTATATCGTAACCAAAGGACGAGGTTCCAAACGAGATGACAGGTCGGCCATCTATGCTACGAACCTGGTTTTCTACAAATGGCTCGATCATACGGTGTTCTTTGGCCATCTTTGTAATCCATGTATCCGGACATATACTCATAAGAAATCACCCCTTATATTTTTCGCCTTTTTCTAGGCCAGGGAACAAACGCATGCTCAGGGTAGAACTTCTGAAAATGGTGTTTTGATCCGGGCGGCACGAGCTCTTTTATCAGTTCAACATCCAATGAAGACATCATTGAGGGTATATAAGTTGTGCGAAACTCATGGCAAATACCGCTGGAGGCGATAAAGTCGATGCTATCTTTGACTAATTTGATGTCTGAGTAACTGGCACAGCTAAACTCATGATATCTGATCAATGACGCTTTTATGTCCATAGCGATGTAATCAACGAGCTTATTTTCAATGAGGTTTCTCAGAACTTTCGGCCTACTACCATTGGTGTCAAGTTTGAGCAAAAATCCCATAGTCCTGACTTTTTTGAGAAAACGCAATAAATCCGGCTGGGTAGTTGGTTCTCCACCACTGACCACCACGCCATCCAGCTGACTTCGGCGTCGCTCAAGAAATTCAAAGACTTCTTTTTCAGGGATTAGTAAATTGCCCGAAACGTCTCGCGGAATCAAGAAACCATTATGACAAAAGATGCATAGGAAATTACATCCTTGGGTAAAGACCACTGCTGCTATATGGCCAGGATAATCGCTTAAACTAACACTGTTTAATCCGCCTATCTTCATAATTATCCTTCTATTCTGTACTTGCTTCGCAGATTAAACTCTGCTTGTTTACCTTCGTTCCATTGTTTGACCGGTCTCAAATATCCAACTACACGGGAATAAATTTCCGTCTCAGCACCACAGCTTGGACATTTATCATGCTCGCCTGTGATGTAACCGTGCTCAGGACACACAGAAAATATTGGTGTGATAGTGACGTACGGGAGATGGTAGCTCTCACAGACCTTACGAATAAATGCTTTAACTGCCTGTGGATCAGCAACTGCTTCACCAAGGAACACATGTAATACGGTTCCGCCTGTATATCGCGATTGCAGGCCGTCCTGGAGATCGAGAACCTGGAAAATATCATCAGTATAATTAACAGGCAGGTGTGTGGAGTTGGTGTAGAATGGTTTGCTGCCTTTGGAAACGGCTGCTTCATTTGCACAGATGATGTCAGGATAGCGCTGCTTGTCTAACTTAGCCAGCCTGTATGTTGTGCCCTCTGCCGGTGTCGCTTCCAGGTTATAAAGGTTTCCTGTTTCCTGCTGGAAATCAAGTAGACTCTGACGCATATGATCCAGTACTTTTGTTGCAAAAGCTACCCCTTGCGGCGTGCCTATATCACAGCCAAACAGGTTCATACAGGCCTCATTCATTCCTATTAAGCCTATTGTAGAGAAGTGATTGTGCCAGTAACTGCCATGATGTTTTTTAACATTATGCAGGTAAAATTTCGTGTATGGGTAAAGGTTCTTGTCAGTGAATCCCTCCAACACTTTGCGTTTCGTTTCAAGACTTGTTCTTGCTACTGCCATCAATGGGCCTAATCGCTCAAGAAAATCGTCCTCATTTACAGCGAGATAACCAAGGCGAGCCATATTAATAGTTACTACACCGATTGAACCGGTCAGTGGATTGGCACCGAAAAGGCCGCCACCTCGTTTTTCAAGGGTTCGCAGGTCAATACGAAGTCGGCAGCACATTGAGCGTGCATCATCTGGTGACATGTCGGAGTTGACGAAGTTTGCGAAATAAGGGGTACCATACTTTGCAGTAACTTCCCATAAAGGTTTCAGTTCGGGATTCTCCCAATCAAAATTCCGCGTGATATTGTATGTGGGAATTGGAAACGTAAAGGGTCGACCTTTTGCATCGCCCTCAGCCATAATCTCAAGAAATGCTTTATTAAAGAGATTCATTTCGTGCTGGAATTCAGAATAAGTTTCTTTTTGTAGTTTGCCGCCTATAATCACCGGTTCGTTGGCCAGTATGCTCGGAGGCTGCAAATCGAGCGTAATGTTAGTAAAAGGTGTCTGAAAACCAACTCTGGTAGGCACGTTGATGTTGAAAATAAATTCCTGCAATGACTGTTTGACTTCCTTGTAGTCAAGACCATCATGTCGGATAAATGGAGCGAGAAGTGTGTCAAAATTTGAAAAAGCCTGTGCACCTGCTGCTTCACCCTGCAATGTATAGAAGTAATTAGCTACCTGTCCCAATATTACCCGGAAATGTTTGGCGGGCCCGCTTTCAACCTTACCGGAAGCACCTCGGAATCCACAGCGTAGTAGGCCTTGCAAGTACCATCCAACACAATAAGGTGAAAGAGTACTGAGGTCGTGTATATGCAATACACCGGAATTGTGTGCTTCGCGGATTTCCGGAGTGTAAATTTTATTGAGCCAATAAATCTTGCTGACATTACTGGAGACATAGTTGTTAAGCCCTTGTAGCGAGTAATCCATATTACTGTTTTCCTGTACTTCCCAATCTTGGCGATTCAAATAATTGTCCATTAAATTAACGCCAGCTTTCTGTATCATTTCTCTGTTTCGAGCGTGTTGGTCGCGATATAAAATATATGCCTTGGCAGTTTTCTTAAATAATGAACTCTGAAGAACATCTTCCACCAAATCCTGTATCTCTTCTACTGTGGGCATTTCTTTTGACAATGTCATCTGCGCCAGGCTTAGTACGCGAATGGTCATTTTTTGGGCAATTGCCTCATCAAATTCATCGGTGGCACGAGCAGCCTTGAGTATCGCCAGTTCTATCTTCCGAGCATCAAACGGAACCAGCCTTCCATCACGCTTGCGAATTTGAATAAATCGCATGTCGTTGGTTTCATCAGCGACTGGTTGAGAATTTTCCTGTGAGGTTTCCATTGATAACTTCCTTTTTTATCCTCTCATTGTGTTATGAAATCTCATCTTCTGTTCGATTATTACATACCCCGGAAGAAAAAACCGATTTTGTATGTGAATATACAGGGCAGTTACTGTCACAGTAAGCCGCAATGGCTGGGTCTTCACATCCAAAGCCACGATAAGAACGGGTGTAAGCGTATTTAGCCTGAGTCTCTATTTCAGATTCGGTAATTATGCGTTTGTCATTTGTTGGATGATTCTTTAATGCCCAGGCCTTAAGTGTTACCAGAGCGAGGTCATAAGGGATGCCACTGCGTTTGAAGTGAATTGCCAGGCGAAAACAGATGACACGTTGATTGGAACTTACACCCTCATCCAGCATTTTTCGTGCACATGGTGGTAACCCAAAATAAGAGGCCTCATTTTTTGTTTCAGAATGCTTTTCAGGAATTGGTTTTTCATTAATCAGATTTTGCTCTGTCAGCTTACAGCTCGTGATAATGGCATCGAGTCTCACCTCCGGAACCCGCTGCATCCTCTCCAGCAATTCCCACTGGTCTGGATATGGCTTGGTCTGCTCAGCAGGGTCTACAAAAACCGTTCGTCCTTTAAGGACAATTGCTCCAAAGAGCGGAGCATTAATAAAATTACCATATGAAACTTCACTATCCAACGAATCCTGTTTAGGGAAAATCTCTATTTCGAGCTTTTCCATATCCGCAAGAATCTTCCGAGCTACAAGCCGTGCTTTTCGAGCTGAAACCGGCTTTTCAAAAAATATCCATACGTGATATCCTTTCGCTTTACTTCGCTCGATATAAGCTGACATGCCGTATCGTCTGGCACCAGCCTGAAAGGCAATAGGCAAGCACAATTCATCATCATCAAAATCGACCGCAAGAGCATTGGTTTTATCTCCTGTCAACAGATAAACACCGTAAGATTGCTTCCCTGCAAGATGAGCTAATAGAACATCATCAGTTACCGGCTCTTTCACCTGTCGAACTCTGCCTGTTTTTGTGTCGTAGGTTCCATAGACGTTTTTCAGGCCGGTAAAGAAACTGCGAAAAATCCTTATTTTTTCTGCCGTAGTTCGCTTCGCCATAATTCACCAACATCAATTTAGAAACACCTTTTCCATGCTATTATGAAAGCAATCCGTTTTCCTTCGCCTTCATAACTACAGCGGTTGGGGGAAAGGGTCAGTTTCAGGAATTGGCTTCTTTTTTGGGCAGAATTGACATTTGTTGTAATGTAGCGCAACTATTGAAATACAGGGCCATTAACGCCGGTATCTGGTCTACAAGCTGTGCGGCGACACACTTACGCATCAGTGGCGGCAGAACCGGCCGGTATTGCTCAAGGAGGATTCCGGCAATTTCACGTTTCAGGTGCCAATCACACGGATTAATGTGTCTGGCGAATACCCCACTGAAATACTTTTGCCGTTCGATAGTCTTGATTATTTCCGCTAACCGATTGAGAACAATATCGACGCCGCCATATTCTGTATCGCCAGCATCAAGCATAGCGGCTGAATAACCGTTGGCATATGTGCCCTGATAGTAGTCTTCGAAAAGCATTATAGCCTCTGCAAGAGGGTCGGGAATAGCCCAATCCGTCTGCAATCCATTTTCATATATATGCCGCACGAAATCTGAAAAGATAGTGTGGGTTTGCTTATAATCGAGAGGAGGTTTTGCCT
The DNA here is from genome assembly GCA_023135935.1 of Planctomycetota bacterium. Lineage (GTDB taxonomy): Bacteria > Planctomycetota > Phycisphaerae > Sedimentisphaerales > Anaerobacaceae > JAGLSU01. The sequence continues at coordinate 2,992 of JAGLSU010000042.1, read as the reverse complement.
GATACCTGAAATCTTTGGCTGCAGTATCGATTGGCCCATCGATCCTTTTTTTGATTAAAACCTCATCCAATCCGGCTGTGATAGCTGTAATTTTTTCATGAGCAATTTTCTTGATCTCACAATTTGCCATAATTTCTCTTTTTGAACGTTTTGCCTTCCTTCGTTTCATCAAGTTGAGAAGCCAGCGGAGAAAATTCCTGGTCGCTTCTTTTGTGACGATGCTTGATGATTTCACGAACCTCAGCTGCAGGCTTGCAGTATTTAGCTCTGGAATGTGCAATTATCTGCTCTCTAAAGTTTTTCTCCGGTATCTCTAATGGCTTTAAAGTTTTGATTTTTGTAATTTCAGTCCCGCAACACACGATTGCATCTCCAACACCAAGTTCAATGAAATCTTCTACCCTGACCTTTTTTTGGAAATCTTTACATAGATATTTGCCATCTCTGGCATCGACATTGAAAACGATCTTTGTCCCGACACTGCCAAGGGCATCCATTTTTTGGGGTGTTTTAAACTGACGCATGTATTGATGTGCAATAGTTAGACTAACACCATATTTGGGAGTATCTGTAATAATATCTTCGAGGGAATCGGTCACAAATAAATAGCCCTCATCAAGATACATATGAAAAGGCCTACGTCTCTCTCTCGCTATCTCACTGCGGCCTAGTGCGGTCATATGTATAATGGCGACCATGAAACCGCCAAGAATTTTTTTGACTTCCGTACCAATATTCGAAGAAAGATTGGCCAGGAATATCATGCCGTCATCCATTATTCGACGAAAATTGAAGGCACTGTGTGGTTGTGACAGCATCAAGGAAATCGTGCCGGAGACAAGTAATTTGCTGAGTTTGTTTCTCGGCGGGCCAAACTCGTCAGCTCTATACTCCTTAAGATCGTACTTCCAGTATTGACGTGCTAGCTCGTTCTGGATAACTTTTAGAATAAGCTTGGAGATTTCTTCGCTCTCCTTAGAGCCATATCTTAGAACATCGCAAACATCCAGAAAGGAACCACCGGAAAGATGCAAAAGCCCAAAAAAGCTGTGGCGAAGAATATTTTCCATTCTATCCCCCCAGCCTTCAACAACACTTTTCAGTACACCTATCAGATCGTCAGCCATCCGGCCTATATCCTGGCCGGGAATTCTTTCCAAAGGGTTCCACAAGGGCACCCAGTCAAAATTCCCTGGCTCAAAGTATACAACACGAGGAATCGCCTCTTCTGGCAGAAGACTTAATATACGGTCCACCATGTCACCGTGTGGATCAAGAACAGCAACGCCATGACCTTTTTTAATGTCATCCATAATCATATGCTCTTCCAAAGTCGACTTGCCTTGACGAGGTTTACCGATCAAATGGGTATGGCATAATCGAATATCATCTGGTATGCACACAGTATGTTTTCGCCCTGCGATATTGCATGTTCCTACCGGTGTACCTTCAGATAATTTGTAATTGAGTAACGCTAATGGCTCCAGCTTATCGAATTCAATGTCAGACTGGTCAAATATACTTAAAGGTGGGACATGGACAAGGCTGGCAAGTTCGCACGAATTCAGCAGAAATCCTGGTCGATATGTCAGTCCAAGCAGAAACATCTGGCGGATTTGACTTGGAGACAAGATTTTTGCGTAATCAGCTTCTGTAATGTATCTAAGTGACCTTCCTCCATGTTGAAAAAGATTGCTGAAAACCGCTAATGACCGAAGGTAAACTTCGCTGTCATCCCCACCCAATACCCCAATACGGAGTGCTGTGGAAAAGAATGGTTTATCATTATGAGCTTTGGTTTCTATCTGACCAGCCATGTTACGCAAGTCACCTGATGGAGCCTGCTGGGCATATTTTTGAACAACACCTATATTGCTCATCAGTTTGATGACATATTCAAAATCCATTAGTATCTCAATATTGCGATGCCAGTTATGGTCAGGAGAGACCGGTTGAAATAGTACCTGACAGATGCCTAAAGATGGGAAGGGGATTTTCGCCAATGCACTGACAAGACTCTCATACGACGAATTATGTAATTCTTCTGGTTGGGTCAGGAGATGAAAATACGGCGGCGAAGGAAAGTAGTCACGAAATTTTATATCCGCCCAAACGAGAAGGCTTACATCTGATAAAATGTCATCTTGTAATAAAGAAAGTCTACACTGTTCTATTTTCCCGTCAAAGGAAGTGGTAACTACGGGAATATCCTGACGATGGCAAAGCAATTTAATTAAGATTCCTTTCTGATTACCAACTATTTCCAGACCAACCCTGTGTGAAACAGTAAGAAGCTGCTTTAAAAACATTTCACAGCGACCCCAGTTAAACTCCTGTTCCGGTGATATCCACACTTGTAACCTGACCAAATCCTCGAGGGCAGGTGTGCCCTCATAAACAATCTCCGGTAGCTTGGAATCGATTTCAATATCTCTGGGAACAGTGATTGGGCCAAAAGGCGGTTCCAATGCCATAGGTTGTGGCAAAATCATTGCATCACAGCCTTTACCAATCTCAGAAGCTAAAACAGCTTTGGCCCTTGCTCCCAACATATATGGACCAGCCCGTGCTATAAGTGCTTCTTCCGGAGTCGTCATCTGCATATCCTTCCTACAAACCGCTGTTATATAAGCATAGCGGTTGCCATGTACGGTCTGTTTCAGGAATTAGTCCAATATATCCCTTGGAGGATAGGTTAACGGCCAACACGACGTATTTGTTGTATTAGATATGGGTGCTTTTCCAAAAAATTTGTAAAATTTGCTCGAATTCGGGCAGAACTTCCCTCAGTAAGCTCGGAGGGCAGCAGATGGCTGAATTTAGCAATATATTCGGTAGAAGCATCAAACTTTTCATCAACCGAAAGGCTTCTCCAATAAGCACTTATTTTGGCAAAAATCTCATTTTGAGCGTAATCTTCCGCTACCCGCATTGCCATTGCTTTTAGAACCCTGTACAATCCACCTTCGTTACCTGTCCTGGCCATTTCAAA
>JAGLSU010000041.1 GCA_023135935.1 Planctomycetota bacterium | reverse complement strand
GCCGTATATGAAAACGATTACCTCCTCGGCACAAGCATAGCCCGCCCGTTAATCGCAAAGCATCAGGTCGATATCGCCCATGCCGAAGGAGCCACAGCCGTAGCACACGGCGCTACCGGAAAAGGAAACGACCAGGTACGCTTCGAATTAACTTTTATGGCGCTCGACCCCAAACTCAAAATAGTCGCGCCTTGGAAAGATTCGAATTTTGAACTCACCAGCCGCGAAGCAGCCGTCGACTATGCTAAAAAACATAAAATTCCTATCGACCAGAGCAAAAAGAAAATCTACTCTTGTGACCGCAACCTCTGGCACATAAGTCACGAAGGCGCCGACCTTGAGGACCCAGCCAATGAACCAAAAGATAATCTCTTCGTTATTTCAAATCCGGTATCAAAAACTCCGGACAAGCCTGAATATGTCGAAATCGGTTTCAAGCAGGGCATACCAACAAAACTAAATGGCAAAAATATAAGCGGCGTAAAACTCATTGAAACACTTAACACACTTGGTGGCAAACACGGCGTCGGCCAGGATGACCTCGTCGAAAATCGCCTCGTCGGCATAAAGTCCCGCGGCGTTTACGAAACTCCCGGCGGAACAATACTCACCACCGCCCACAAAATCCTCGAGACCTTAACGCTCGACCGCGAAACTATGCACTATAAACAACAAGTTGCATTAAAATACGCCGACCTGGTTTATAACGGCCAATGGTTCTGTCAATTGCGCTACGCACTCGATGCATTCGTCGACACTACACAGAAAAATGTTACCGGCTCGGTACGACTCAAACTCTTTAAAGGCCGCTGCACACCTGCTGGCGTAAAAAGCCCGAACAGTCTCTACAAAACCGACTTGGCAAGTTTCACAATGGGCGAAGAATACGACCCGAAAGATGCTACCGGGTTCATCCGTTTGTTCGGCCTGCAAATGAAAGTCGCCGGAGCCGTTAACAAAAATAAAAAATAAATTAAAAGCAAATGCTCACGCAAGGAGGCCGCGTGCTAATACCAGATTGGATTTGGTTCGCTTTCATTTTTACTTTCGGCTGTTGTATCGGTAGTTTTCTCAACGTCGTTATCTACCGCATGCCGCGCGATAAATCCCTGATAACTCCACCATCTGCCTGTCCCGCTTGCGGCAAACACATCCAATTCTACGACAACATACCACTAATCTCATGGCTGCTCTTAGGCGCCAAATGCCGCTACTGCAAAGCAAAAATTTCCCCGCGATATTTCATCATCGAATTATTCACTGGCCTTGCCTTCGTCGCTCTTTTCTTTTTTCATTTTAAAACTAATTTAAATGCTGGCATCGGCTCATTCTCCGAAGGGGGCTGGTTCATCTACCTGCTTCATATCATCCTGCTCGCCGCTTTCATCGCCGCCTCCGCAATCGACCTGGAACTGTGGGTCATACCAATATCAATCTGCTGGCTCGTCACACTCGCCGGAATAATCGGCTCTGCAACCGCCGGATTTGTAATCGACCCCGATATAATTCGTGGCTACGCGCTTCTACCAAGCGCCTCAGCCAACACCGCCGCTCTCGCCGCAGGCGCTACTATAGGCCTAATTATATCCCTACTGATTTTAACAACGGGCCTGATTAAAAGAAGCTATGAATCCGAAGAAACTGACTACCCACTGGGTCAGCCGCAGGATTCTCAACAACAACCAAAAATCAACCACAGACTCGAAATATGCAGAGAAATACTCTTCCTGTTACCCATCATTATCTGCTCGGTCGCCACTCTCTGGATTACACGCAAAAACCCCCATATTCACAGCTGGTGGCTAAGCTTCTCGCAACGACCTGCCATTGCTGGACTTGCGGGCAGCCTCTGGGGCTACTTCATCGGATGCGCAACTGTCTGGACAACACGAATCCTGGGCACTTTAGCCTTCGGAAAAGAAGCAATGGGACTCGGAGATGTACACCTTATGGGGGCCGCAGGAACCATAATTGGACCACTTTTTGCCGTCATAGCCTTTTTTATTGCACCCTTTTTCGGCCTTACATGGGCAGCAATACAAATGTTTTTCAAAAAAACTCAACAAATTCCTTATGGTCCTTTCTTGTCATTAGCTATATTTACTGTTATTATTTTACATGATAGAATTTTCGGTTATCTGAATTTACTGTTTTACCATTGATAACAAAGGAGATATTCAATGAGAACTGCAAAAATACTCTCACTAATCGCTATTGTATTAATTTTATTTCTTTCCGGATGCACTAACTGGGAGAAAAAATACCAGGCACTAAACGTAGAGCACCAAAATGTAAAGGGACTGCTCGACCGCGAAAAACTTGAAAAAACCCAACTCGCCAAAAAAGCCACACAGGACCAACAGACCATCGAAGAGTTGCAAAGTCTAATCTCGGATAAACAACAAACTCCTGCCGTTGCCACTGGCTTCGGTGAAGGATACAATGCTGCATTCGACCCACGCGCTGGAATGGTTAGATTGACACTCTCAAATGAAAAACTTTTCAACCCAGGAAAAGCCACTCTCAAAAAATCAACCATCGTCGAGCTTGACCATATCCTCTCCGTAATACAAACGCAACATGCCGGAAGACATATAGACATCATAGGACATACCGATTCGGACCCCATCAAAAAATCAAGATGGAAAGACAACTGGGAACTCTCCGCACAAAGGTCACTCGCTGTCACCAGGTATCTCATCAACCACGGAATAGCGGAAGACAGAATAAGGTCCATCGGATGTGGAGCCAGCAGACCCGTTACTTCAAATGAAACCAAAAGCGGAAAGGCAAGAAACCGTAGAGTCGAAATTATTGTCTATATGAGATAATCTAACTCTGCCAAATTACTCTGTAAAAGCCGCTGTCTCTATATCACCGTTTCTGTTGATACGAACAGTAATCGCTCCGTCTTTAGCCGTATAAAATCGTTTCGCCCCAGCCCCTCGTTCAATCCCCTCTTGTCTTTCATAGCCCCTCCTCCCACAGCTGTAAATCAAAACTTCCGCGCTGATACTATCGAGAAAACCCCTATCTAACGTCTTCACCGAACCGTGATGAGGAACAACCACTATATCCGCCTCCAACCCAGAATCCTCCCGCAGCAACTCCCCCTGTGCAAACTTCTCTATATCCGAACATAAAAGCATCTTCCTGCCGGCAAATTCTATCAGCCAAACAGATGACTGGTCATTATCGCTCAAATCCACCTCGTCTTTTACCCGCCCACTCGGCCAAAGCATCCTCATATGAACTCCGTCGCCTAAGTTCAAATCTCTTTCTAAAGGCTGTATTTCAAAACCCTTCTCTCCTAACTGTTTTGCGAAAAATTTCGCCACTCCCCATTTATCCGCTTTCGTAAAAAATGCATCGTTGGCATAAATACCACCAACCTTACAATTTTCGACAACCTCAGGTATCCCATTGATATGGTCCACATCGTTATGGCTCATGATGATATGTCCAACCCTGCTTATTCCGCGGTAATCTAAAAAACTGCACACAACACGTCGCCCGATATCCTTACTGTGTAACGACCCCGCATCAAACAAAACATTCCCACCACCCGGCAACTGTGCTAATATCGCCTGCCCATGACCAACATCTAAGCAAGTGACAATCAAACTATCTTGATGCAACTTCTGCCATCTCGAAACACCCAAAAAAATAACCAATCCCAAAATCATCGCTGCGCAGATTGCCTTCTTGACTCGTACTAAAGGCCGTTGAAAATAGAAAATAATTCCCAACATAATAACCGAATAATACCAGACTATTACCAAACCGCTCACTTTGCCCACCAGTATCTCTGATATGTCCCAACTGGCTATCAATTTCACCGCCCAAATCAATATATCAGCCAACCACGCCACTACTACACCCAATATCATAGCCGCACTTGGAAGCAGCAGAGAAAAAATCACCTTAAAAAACCCGACCGTCAAAATCAAAGCCACCACCGGAAAAATAATCACCGTCCACACACTCGCAAGCGGATTCACCCTGTAAAAATGATACAACAAAACCCCCGCACTACCCAGCCACGCCGCGAGACCAACAGAAAACAACTCTATAACAAACTGCACCGGCCTTATTGCATTCGGAATTTTCTCACGTATTAAAAAAGCTATTCTTTCCGAAAACAATATTATCCCCAGCACAGACGCAAAAGACAATTGCCAACCCGCCTCGAATAATCCTGTGGGCCTTATCAAAAGCAAAATTATCGCCGCCCGCAACGTTGGAGCCCGCGCCGGAACTACCATCAGAAAAACACATATCGCGATTATACAAACAGCCGCTCGCAAAGGTTTACCCAACCCAGCCACCTTACACAACCACCACACAATCCCGACTAATATCCCCAAGTGCATCCCCGACAAACTAATAAAATGCAGCAGCCCCGTCTCACGAAATGCCCTGTAAGTGTCACTGTCAATATTGCCCCTATAACCTAACAGCAACGCCTCAAGCAACCCCTGACTGCTCTCTTCAAGCAACATCCCTCCCAACAGCCCCTGCGATACAACCTCTCTCACATTCCTCTTTATTTTTGTAAAACCGCCTCGCGACTCATCCCCCACAACTTCAATACCATCTCGCGACTGCACCGAGACACCAACATAAACTCCTCGCCTCGACAAATACTTGGATATATCGAATTGACCCGGATTACTGGCCCCTCCAAATCTGCTCAACCAACAATACGCCTGCACATAATCGCCTGCTTTCAAATCCAATACCGGCTCACCAACCTGCACCCGCACCGTCCCGGCAACCTTCGCCCAGCCATCAACAGACTTCACTTCACCCAACTTCAAATAAAAACTGCTCTTCGGGTCAGTCGGCACAAACCGCGCAAAATCCCATCCCTCATTCCTATTGATATACGGTTCGGTAACAATCAACCCACGAATAGTTGCTAATCTCCGCTCATCCCCAACTATATTGCGTATGTCATTACCTCTCGGCTGTTCGAAACTCACCAGCCGAACCGCCCCAAGACACATAAAACAAATCAATGTCAAATATGCGATTACATAAAGCCGACTCGAACTTCCCCAAAAAACAAATAATGCAACTGTAGCTGCCGCGCAAACCGTAAGCAATACCAACCAAAACAAAACCGGCAAAGAAAATATATTCTGTAATAAAACCCCCGCTACCAAACCCACCGCACAAAATAGCAGTGGGGCGGTACCCGAAATATGCTTGTGAAAATCATTACCCCCAGCCAGTTGTGCGTCTATAAATTCTAATTTTCGACGTATCTCGTCCATTTCAGCAACAGCCTACAAGTTTAACCTTTAAGGCTCAAGCTTAATCTCATATCGAAACCTTCCCTTCAATATTCGTTTATTAACTTGCCCGTTTTATTCAGAGTCTATATAATTACAAAATATGGTGTCAGTAAGTGAAATATCACATTAATTATTGGAGATAAGAAAATGAAAACAATACTCCTTTCTTTTTTGACTATCATTGTGATGCTGACCTTAGCCGCAGGTTGCGGCCCCAGTGCAAAACTTCCTCCTGCCGAAAGCAAAGAACTGATTCGCAACATGGAAACTGAAACCCTTGAAAGACTCTACAAAGAAGAACCTTCCACGAAAAAGAAAATCAAAAATGCTGCGGGCTATGGCACCTTTGCAAATGCCAATATTAACTTAATCTTTATAAGTGCCGGTGGTGGATATGGTGTCGTTGTCGATAATTCAACAGGCAAGCGAACATATATGAAGATGGCATTAGGAGGTATAGGCCTTGGATTAGGAGTTAAAGACTATAGGCAAGTCTTAATTTTCCATTCCAAACATACCCTGCAAGAATTCATCGAGAAAGGCTGGGAGTTTGGAGGCCATGCCGATGCCACTGCAAAAGCAGGCGAATCAGGTGGCGAACTAAGCGGTGCAGGTGCTTTAGGCTATGGTATCGAGGCCTATTCAATGACTGAATCGGGACTGGCGCTACAAGCCACCATCGCTGGTACAAAATACTGGAAAGACAAAAACCTTAACTGACAACGCTTACTCAGGTTTAATTTCCAGGTATATCTCTTCCGGCAACTCCATGCCTACCCCCAACGATTGCGCAACGAGTTCAGCCCCCTAAACCTTTTCGATTCGTTCCTTACCGCCCATATAACTTCGCAACACCTTCGGAATTGTCACCGACCCATCCTTATTCTGATAAAGCTCCAAAATCGGTATCAATATTCGAGGACTCGCTATCACCGTATTATTCAGCGTATGACAGAAAACATTCTTCTTCGTCGCCGGGTCCTTATACCTAAGATTCATCCGCCGCGCCTGAAAATCATAAAACTTACTCGCGCTGTGCGTCTCGCAATAATTTTCCC
>JAGLSU010000040.1 GCA_023135935.1 Planctomycetota bacterium | reverse complement strand
GGTACGTGACATTATCGTGCGGGTTTGCAATATTTTTAGTTACGGTTGGATTTATAATCGGTGGCTATATTAAATTTACATTTTTCGACCCTGTTGAGGCAGACAATATGATTGCGACATTGACCATGCCGCAAGGCACGCCAATTGGACAAACCGAAGAGGTTGTAAGGAGGATTGAGAAGGCTGCGGAGGAGGTCAGGGAAGAGTTTGATGCCGGTAGGCAGGAACAAGTTTCGATTTTTAAACACATGGCAACGACAATTGGTGAACATCCATCGGTACGAGGACACGGGCCTGAAGCCGGAGAATTTAGGGGTGTTTCGTCAGCTCATCTTGCAGAGGTGAACGTGGAGCTTTTGGACGGTGAAAAGCGTGATGTGTCTTCAGTAGTGCTTAAGAATCGTTGGCGGGAACTCGTTGGGGAAATACCGGGCATATCTTCATTGGTATTTCTTTCAGAAATTTTCAGTGCCGGCGATGACATTAATTTTGAATTATCACATAATAATTTTGACCAGCTTTTGATTGCGGTGGAGGAATTGAAGTTTGCTATCGGTGAATACGCGGGAGCCAGCGACATTACGGACAGCTTTGAACCAGGCAAGGCGGAATTAAAATTGGAATTGAAAGACACAGGCCGGATGCTCGGGTTAACATGGGCGGATCTTGCCAGGCAGGTCAGGCAGGGTTTCTATGGTGAAGAGGTTCAGCGGATTCAGCGTGGCAGAGACGATATACGTGTTATGGTGCGATATCCGGAGGAAGACCGTAGAAGTATCGGCGATATCGAGAATATGCGAATTCGTTTACCCGGTGGTACTGAGATACCATTTAAGGCGTTGGCAGATGTTAAATATGGACGTGGATATGCTAATATTCGCAGAGCTGACCGCAGACGGATTGTTAATGTCACCGCAGATGTGGACGAGTCATTAGCTAATGCGAGTGAAATCAATAAAGATTTAGTGAAAAATGTACTGCCGGAACTTAAACGTCAGTATCCGGGTTTGAAATATCGATTTGCGGGAGCTGAACGTGAGCGGAGTGAATCATTTGCAAGCTTAGGGAGGAATTTCTTGATTGCGTTGCTGGCGATATATGGATTATTGGCAGTTCAGTTCCGTAGTTATATGCAGCCGCTTATTGTGATGTCGGCAATACCGTTTGGTATCGTCGGAGCTGCTTATGGTCACCTGATTATGGGATTTAATCTGGGATTGCTCTCAATGTTCGGGATAGTGGCATTGTCGGGAGTGGTTGTAAATGATTCGCTGATTATGATTGATTTGATTAACCGGGAACGACGTGGCGGTATTACGTTGGAGCAGGTGTTGAGGGACAGCGTGATACGAAGGTTCAGGCCAATAATGCTGACCACGTTAACAACATTTTTCGGTTTGGTGCCGATGTTATTAGAGCGAAGTTTGCAGGCGAGATTTTTGATACCGATGGCGATAAGCCTTGCGTTTGGTGTTTTATTTGCTACGTGTATTACACTTATTCTGGTGCCTTCTCTCTATATGATTTTCGAAGACATCAAAGACAAATTTTATACCGGCGATAGAACAGAATAGCCGGACATATAAAAATTGGTCGAGTACTAAATCCCCACATTTCGCAACCCCTTTTATTGTATGGAGTTAGCAAGCTGTAGAGGATTTCGCTATTTGACGAAAAATTGTCTGGCTAAGTTGCTGTCGAAAGTAGATAATGAATTTGAGTTGTTTATTGCAATAGGAGCCTGTTTTGCAGTTCGAAAACAAAATGGGAACCCTTAAACAAGAAGGGGTGAAAAAATGGGAATATCCGCAACAAAAAATTACAAGCCGAATGTTGAGGTCGTTTCCGAACTTGAGAGTCTTTCACGTCGAACGGTTGAATTGTTTGTCGCAGATGCGAAAAAAGCGATAGGAGCGAGGGGTATTTTTTGCGTTGCGATATCCGGGGGAGATACGCCAAAGCGTTTCTTTGAATTGCTCAGCGAAGTCCCGGAATCAAAAGCTCTGCCGTGGGATAAAGTTCATTTATTCTGGGTTGATGAGCGATATGTTCCACCGGATTCGGAAAAGAGCAATTACAAGCTGGCAGCGGATAGTTTTTTGGGTAAGGTTGGCATTCCAGAAGAAAACGTACATCGAATACCAACTGAGTATGATGATTACAAGGTTGCGGCCAGTCATTATGAAGAGGCGATTCAAACGGTTTTTGGTTTGGACCAAGGACAGATTCCTGAATTTGATTTGATTGTGCT
>JAGLSU010000004.1 GCA_023135935.1 Planctomycetota bacterium | reverse complement strand
TCATTAACGGCTTGACAATAAAAAGAGGGTATATTACCGGTGATTCTGCTCGAGGTGGAGGAATTTATTGCACCGCTTCTTCTCCCACAATTAAAAATTGCATCATTGCTAATAACCAGGCTATTGCTGGTTGGGACGATTACGCCTATGGTGCAGGGATATCTTGTATCAATGGTAGTAGCCCAACTATTAAGAGCTGTCATATTGTTGATAATTACGCAGAAGGGGGTCCAGGTGGTTCTGGAGGATATGATGGATTTCCTGGTGCGGGAGCACAGGGTGGTGGTATCTATTCAACGGACGACTTGGTAATTGAAAACTGCGTTATTAGAAACAACACCGCAAAAGGAGGAGATGGTGGTGATGGATATGGGGATCAACAATATTACGGCAGGGGAGGCGATGGAGGCGATGCCTATGGAGCAGGGATAAGTACAACAGGCAGTTCAAGTATACTGTTTAACAACCTTATTATTGGCAACAGTGCCATTGGAGGTGATGGAGGAAGTAGTTATATGGTTCCAGATGGTCTGGAGGGTTCCGCCTATGGTGGCGCAATCTATGGTAGCGATTTTTTAGTTACAAACTGTACTATATCTGATAATTCATCTGAGGGCTTATCGGGTGCTGGCGGTATAAGCGGAACAGGTACGGTCACAAACTGTATACTCTGGGGAAATGGTGATGACCTCCATGGCTGCTCTGCTACATACTCATGCATCGAAGATGGCGATGCTGGTACCGGAAATATTTCCACTGACCCCGATTTTGTTTCTGGTCCACTGGGTGATTACTATCTAAGTCAAACCGCTGCTGGCCAACCAACCACCAGCCCTTGTGTAAATACCGGCAGCGATACCGCAGCCAATCTAAACATGGATATACTTACTACACGAACGGACCAGATTTTAGATAGTGGCACAGTCGATATGGGATATCATTATTCATTGCTCGAATCTCCTGACATCAACTTCGATGGAGATGTTGACCTTGATGATTTCGCAATCCTTGCCTCTCAGTGGCGACAGCCACCGGGTACTCCATCTGCCGACATCGAACCACCTGGAGGCGATGGAGTCGTCGATGAATTCGACCTTGCTATATTAACTGATTATTGGCTCTGGGGTGTCGTTGTACCGAATTCACTGGTTTCACACTGGAAGTTCGATGAAACCAGCGGTGCGACGGCCTACGATTCAGCCGGTACTAATCATGGAATTTTGGCCAATGGTACTGTATGGACAACGGGACAAATCGATGGAGCACTATACTTCGATGGAAGCGATGACTATGTTAGCGTTCCGGATAGTTTAGAATTGAATATCACAGGAGATATTACCATTTCTGCCTGGGTTAACTTTACAGCAGGGGGCTCAGAACAAGCTATAGTTACAAAAACCGTATCAAATGGAGCAATTAATAATCCCTTTGATTTTAGAACAAGTTCTGCTGCTGAACCCACACTTAGATTTGTCAGAGCCGATGCAAGCGGCGCTGAAATCGTTTTTAGTACCGAACCTATTCCTATACAGAGCTGGCATCACGTTGCGATAAGAATCGAGAATAATGTTGCAGACTTTTATGTTGATGGTGACATCACTGGTAAAACAGGAGGATTGACTAAACCTGCGACAGGAAACTCTAATCCTCTGCTAATTGGCAAAAGAGATGATGGCTGGCCTTTCAACGGAAAAATCGATGACGTTCGTATATACAACTACGCTCTCTCTGCCGAAGAAATTCTAAGTCTTTATCAGCAGGGCTCTGAGTAAATAGATAGAAAATTAAATCGAAACCAAAGGGCTGACAATTTTCGCCAGCCCTTTTGTTGTTACAAAACCGATTTCGAATCATTCGCGCAGGGGGGTATGAAAAAATACCCCTAAAGCGCCCCATTGCGCCCGCATTTTGACCCGTTTTAACCCTAAATTACCCCAAAGCGCCCGTGTTTTACCCCATTTTTACCATACTTTTTCAAAAACTTGCGCGTTTGATGCTATTCGGAAGGGTAAAATTTCTACACAATTTACTTATTTTTCTTGCCCAACTTAACTTCTTGTCGTATATTATAGTAGACTGACTGGTCAGTCAGTTTTGTGTAAAGACGTTTAAAATGTCCATAACGACCTAAAAAATAAGGACTTAAAATGAATAAGGAAGTTGAAAATAACAAAACCGAATCGTTAGCCGAACGCAGAAAAGCACAAATTCTAACCGCTGCCAGACACATTTTCGCGCAAAACGGCTTCCAACGCACCAAAATCGACCAAATCACAGCCCACTTAACTATCGGCAAGGGAACGATTTACAGATACTTCACAGACAAAAAATCTCTCTTCTTAGCCGTCTTCCAGCAATGTCTCAAAGACTTGCGGAATACAATGCAAACAACCCTCGAACCAATTGAAAACCCTGCTGAACGCGTAAAAACCGCGATAAAAACCTTTTTCGGATTTTTCGACAACAATCCCGAATTCATAGAAATTGCCATGCAAGCCCGCAGCGAATTCAAAGAGGACCACATTCGTATGGGCCATGCCTTCCAGGAATTCCAAATCGGAAAAATCCAAGAAAACCTTAAAAATGGTATCGAAATAGGCGTTTTTCGGCAGATGGACACCGCCAAAACTGCCGAATCTATTAGTGCGGCACTAAATGGAATACTAATGTTTTACTACTGTCACGGCTCCACAGAAAAAAATGACCAGCCGACCCAAAACCCAATGGGGACGCTAACTGAAAGAGCTGAAACCGTAACGGCTTTGCTGTTAGATGGTTTACTAAAGCGTTAGTTGATTGATAGTTATGAACGCGAAAGCTGAAAAAATAGTTTGTAACACAACTGCCTTTGTCACAGCAGCGATTCTCTGCGTAGCCCTTGCCGGCTGCATGGTCGGCCCGGATTACAAAAGACCGCAAACCATTGCCGATACTAATGATGGCTACATTTATACAGGCAAGCATCAACCGGATGAAGATATTGAAAAAATCGATACCTGGTGGAAACATTTCGGCGATGAAACTACAACTCAGTTGGTAACTACTGCTTTAGCCAACAATAACAACCTCCAAGCGTCAGCGGCGAGAGTTTTGCAAGCCGAGGCATTGCTTGTTGAAACACGGGGAAAACAGCTGCCTGAAGTGTCATATAATTTTGGTCGCACCAGGGCGAAATCATCTTTCAATTTCGGCGGTTCCGGCAGATTCAGCAGTATTAACACAACGTTTTCACAAAGTGTTACAGTAAGCTATGTAGCCGACCTTTTTGGAAAACTCAAACGCCAGGAAAAATCCGCTTGGGCAGATTTATTTGCGGCTAAAGCAAATGAACAAGCATTAACCAATATAATCATAAGCAGTGTCGTAAAATCCAGAGCGAACATTGCAACAATCCAGCGGCAGCTTGCAATTACCCAGGCAAACACAGACAGTTGGCGGCAAACTGTTGAAATCATAGAACGACGCTATGGCCGAGGTTTAGTTGGTCCACTTGACGTTCGGCTTGCACGCGAAAATCTGGAAGCATCAAAATCTAACGAGATATTTTCACAGCAGCGATTAGTAATCGCGCAAAACGCTCTGGATGCTCTTTTGGCTCGCCATCCGGGTTCGAGCAGCGAACTTCCCAAAACGTTACCGGAACTGCCGGATTTGACAGCCGTACCGGTTGGTATACCGGCATATCTTTTAGACCGCAGGCCCGATGTTATGGCTGCCGAGTTGGCCTTGAGGTCGGCAAGTGAACAAATAGGCGTCAGTATTGCACAGCTATATCCGGATTTGACTTTGGGTGCGTCTTACGGAACCAATGCAGATAGATTCGGAGATGCTTTTAAACATCAAACTGAAATTTATTCAGCGACCTTAAATCTTGCTCAGCCGATTTTTAAGGGCAAACAGTTAAAAGCAAGAGTTGATTTTTCCAAAGCAAGATATAAGGAGTTAACTGCGAATTACGCTGAGACGGTGCTGACAGCCCTGCGAGAAGTTGAGGATGCTTTAATTAAGGAAGAAATGCTGCAGAAGCAATTGGCAGCGTTGCGGCTGCGGTATAACGAGGCTAATGCCGCCGAACAGCTTGCCAAGCAGCGTTATTTGCGTGGAGTCGAACGATTATTGGCGGTGATTGAAACCCAGCGGCGAAGAAGAATCGCGGAAAATGAGATAAATATTGTTAGGGGCCAGCTATGGGCCGGCCGTGTTGACCTTTTCCTGGCATTGGGAGGGGACTGGGTGAGCGATTCACAGAAAGTGGAATCTTTGGAATTATGAGCAAAACAATGACAGATAAATTGATGAGACCAGCTAAGGCAATAACAAAGATACAAGTGCTGCTGGCATTGATAGTGCTTGGTATCGGAATTAGCGGGATGTTGCTATTGAAGTACACACGCAAAGCGCCTGTAAAGGTTGCCAGAGAGATTGTAGCACCTTTGGTCAAAGTACAGGTGGTTCGACAGCAGGATATACAGATGATAATTAAGGGTTACGGAACAGTGCAGCCTAAAGTCCAAGCTGAGGTTGTTCCGCAGGTTTCCGGTAAGATTGTGGCTATCCATCCTAAATTTAAAAATGGTGGTTTTGTAAGAGCAAACCAACCGCTGGTGACTATTGACCCGCGAGATTATGAACTTGCGGTTCAGCGGACAGAAGCTGAAGTAGCAAAAGCAGAGGTGGATTTGGACATTGAGATGGCTGAAGGTGAAGTTGCCCGTCATGAGTGGGACCAGTTGAACCCCGGCAAAGAGCCGCCTTCAACTCTTGTTGTTCACGAACCACAAATTCGCCAGGCCCAGACTCGATTAGAAGCGGCCAGAGCAGAACTTGCAACCGCTGAGTTGAATCTCGAAAGGACGAGAGTTTCTTTGCCGTTCGACGGTAGAGTTATGAGTGAAACAGTGGACCTTGGTCAATATATAAATGTGGGTCAGTCGATAGGGAAAATGTATGGAATAAATGCGGTTGAGATTGAACTTCCGCTTGAGGACGAGGAACTTGCATGGTTCTTTGTGCCGTCGAGTGTCGTATCTATGAATGGTAAAGATTATTCGAATGTCGGGTCTGAAGTTGAAGTCCATGCTAACTTTGCTGGTGGCAAACACATCTGGCAAGGTAAAGTGATACGTGCGACAGGCCAGGTTGATGCAAGCTCACGGCTGGTTTCGATTGTGATAGAGGTTAAAGAGCCCTTTAAAAATAATGACAGCCGGCCGCCATTAGTGCCGGGAATGTTTGTTGAGTCGCATATTAAAGGTAAGGTGCTTAAGGGGGCAATGGCAGTACCTCGTGATGTGATACACGGTAAAAATAAGGTTTGGGTTGTACGAAATAGCAAATTGCATATTCAAGAATTGAAAATCGTTCGTATGGATAAGGATTATGCATATGTGGTTTCGGGACTTGAAGATGGTGCACGAATTATTCTAAGTTCCCTCGATACAGTAACTAATGGTATGCGAGTGCGAACAGAGGAGCTTTAAGAATAAATGGACCAGTCGCAGGAAAAAAAAGGTTTGCTCGGATGGTTTGCGTCGAACCATGTCGCAGCCAATTTGCTGATGAGTCTCATCGTAGTCTCGGGGCTTTTGACAATTCTCACAATCAAGATTGAGTTTTTTCCTGAGATGAGTCTCGATAACATTCTTGTAACGGTTCCATACCGTGGAGCGTCTCCCCTGGAAGTCGAAGAGGGGGTATGTTTGCGTGTTGAAGAGGCTATAGCGGGCGTCGATGGTATTAAACGTCTGTACTCTACGGCAGCGGAGGGTGCCGGATTAATTACCGTCGAAGTCGAAGAGTATGCCAATACCAAAGACGTCTTAGATGATATCAAAGCGGAGGTGGACAGGATAATCACTTTCCCTGAGGAGACCGAAAAGCCAATAATCACAGAAGTAACGACTCGTTATGAGGTTTTGACCGTTGTGCTTTACGGAGATGTGTCCGAGAAGACTTTACGAGAGCTTGCTCAGGAAGTTCGTGATGACATTACAGCTATGGACAATATTAGTCAGGCGGACATTAGCGGTGTAAGGCCTTACGAAATATCAATAGAAGTTTCGGAAGAAACTTTGCGAAAGTTTGGTTTAAGTTTTGATGAGGTGGCGAAGGCAGTAGGCAGTTCATCACTTGATATTCCGGGCGGGTCGGTTAAAACAAGCGGCGGAGAAATTCTTGTTCGGACCAAAGGCCAAAGATATATTGGTAAAGAGTTCGAAAAAATAGTGGTGCTTACCCGCAACGATGGGACAGAGATTCGGCTTGGCGATATCGCAGAAGTAATAGATGGCTTTGAAGATACGGATGTATCGTCACGTTTTGACGGTAAAAAAGCAAGTTCCGTAAAAGTGTTTCGTGTCGGCGACCAAGGTGCTCTTGATATTGCCGATACGGTCAACCGTTATATCAAAGATAAGCAAAGATTTCTACCAGCAGGCGTTTCTATGGGGGTGTGGGAAGATACATCGGTTATTCTGCGGTCAAGAATAAATCTCCTTAAGCGAAACGGATATATTGGTCTTGTGCTGGTGTTTTTGTGTTTGACGCTGTTTCTCGATATTCGGCTGGCATTTTGGACGACGTTGGGAATACCAATATCATTTTTGGGTGCTTTCTGGTTGATGCCCGCATTTGACGTTTCCCTGAATATGATTTCGCTGTTTGCATTTATTATGTCACTTGGTTTGGTGGTAGATGACGCGATAGTGGTAGGTGAAAACGTTTTCACCTATAGGCAGCAGGGACTTGATGGTGTTTCGGCAGCAATAAAGGGTGTTAAAGAAATGGCAGCGCCTGTTGTGATGGCGGTACTAACGACTATGTTCGCATTCCTTCCATTGCTATATATGGTCGGAACTTTAGGCAAGATATTGCGGGTGGTGCCGATAATTGTCATTAGTGTATTAATGATTTCACTGGTGGAGTCGCTACTAATTTTACCGTCACATTTGTCGAGGGGCCGAAAGCCAAAAACCGTTGTTGGCGGTGGTATTGACAAACTGCACCACAAAGTAAACAGTAAGGTAGAAAATTTCGTAAAAGGCAGGTTTGTAA
>JAGLSU010000039.1 GCA_023135935.1 Planctomycetota bacterium | reverse complement strand
GCGAAGAATGCCTTTTACGTAGCCATATCAGGAGGGCATACGCCCAGACGTTTTTTTGAACTGCTCGGTGATGTCCCGCAGGCAAAAGCTCTGCCCTGGGACAAGATTCAGTTGTTCTGGGTTGACGAGCGGATAGTTCAGGCGGATTCGCAATGGAGCAATTACAAGCTTGCTGCTGATACTTTCTTAGCTAAAGTGGCCATCCCTGAACAGAACGTTCATCCGATCCCGACCGAGCACAGCGATATCAAGGTTGCAGCTTGCCGCTACGAAGAAAGCATTCGAGAGTCTTTCAGTCTGGAAGAAAATCAGACTCCTGAATTTGATTTGATTGTGCTTGGTATGGGTGCGGATGGTCACACCGGCTCGCTGTTTCCTAATTCTTATGCGGCATTCGATACGACGAGTCTGGCGTGTGTTGTTTATGTTATGGATGAAAAACTTAACAGGATAACTTTGACGCATCCGGTTTTACATGGTGCTTCCCATTTAGTGGTGCTGGTTTCCGGGGAAGAAAAAGCTCAGATTCTAAAAGAGGTATTTGCCAGTGAGCCGGACGATGTGAGGTATCCAATTCATGTTCTTTGGCCTATTCTTAGTAAGGTCACCTGGCTGGTGGATGGCAAAGCAGCAAAGCTTTTGTAAGTTGTTATTTTATCGGGGGATGATTATTTTTGCTCCGAGGGTGAGTTTGTTCGCATTTTTCATTGTATCGCGGTTGGCATCGAGGATTTTCTGCCAATTGTTTGACGTGCCGTAGTATATAGATGAAATTTTCGAGAGCGTATCACCTTTCTGCACGATGTGAAATCTTATTGCCTGTGGTTCAGGTTCCATGGTAGTTGTTTCAGTAGAGGGGATACTGAGGTTGTTTTGTTGCGGCAATACATCGGCCGTTTTAACGACGGACGGCTGTATAGAAACAGCCGTTTGATTGAGCATTCTTGCTTGCGTACTTAGACTTGGACGGGTAGACAGCCAAAGGATGACAGAACCTACAAGTATTAAACCGCAAGCCAATCCTATTTTCAGGTCTTTTTGCATTTCGGTACTATAAAGTCAATAAGTTACTATTTACTTTTTATCGCCTTTATTCTTGGAGCCGAGCAATAATATTGGCGCCGCTATGGCAATAGAAGAATACGTACCTATTATAATTCCGAATCCGATAGCAAAAGTAAAGCCTCTTAAACCAGGACCGCCAAAAATGTACATTATCAGCACAACCAAAAATGTTGTGAAAGATGTCATAAGTGTTCTGGAAAGTGTCTGGTTGATACTGTTTGTGATTGTCTGGGGAACCAGCCGTGCTTTGTGTCGGTTTTCCCTGATACGGTCGAACACAACGATTGTATCATTAAGCGAGTATCCAATGATTGTCAGAAACGCGGCAATTACAGCCAAGTTGATTTTGAAATCGCCGATGAGCAGTTTTTCACCAATGGGAGTACCAGCAATATAGGTGCAAGCTGTGACAACACCGAGTGTGATACATACGTCGTGAACAAGTGCCGCGATTGCCGCAAGGCCATAACGGACACTTCCAAATCGAATCCAGATGTAAGTAACAATTGCAAACAGCGAAAGGACGATTGCAATTAATGCCTGAGTTTTGGCTTCCGCTCCTACGGACGGGTCAATCTGCATTACTCTGGGAAGTGAGGTTTCGAGTTCAGCAGCGGCTATGATTTTTGCCTTCTCATTTTCAGTAAATCGCGTCCATTCATCGGCTGTTAGCTGCCGATAACCTGCTTCCGGTTCGACACTAAGATAAACAAAGGACTGTACCACCTCGTCTGGTTCCATTGGATTTAAGTCCGAGTTGAGAATTACATGCGGATACTGAATGAGATTTTGCATATCAGGTTTGAACCGCAGGTCTTTGAATCTTTGTTTGAGTTCGGCGGCAGTGACGGTCTTTTTGAACTTGCATTTAGTTATGACGCCACCCATGAAATCGGCAAGTTCCGGATTCGATTCAACGAACGCTTCGCTTACTTTCTTCTGCGAAGTGATTTTTGGCTGAAGGTTCTGCTGAATTTGCAATTCATCGGCAAAAGCGGTCAATATCGCATTATTAACAACTTCATCGACCCGCAGTTTCGATATATCGGCACCGGGGAAAGTTTTTGTGAGGATGTCCCTAACTGCCGATTTATTTGTCTGGCTTGTCGTTATTGCAAAGGAATTTGCGTTTTCCGTTTGTGTAACGACCGGGTTATTTAATTTGTCGGCGATAGCCGATGCCATACTCTCAGCTGTTTGCAGGTCAGTTTGCGGTAAAGTGACAATAGCAGAGGTTTTATTTGTTTCGGTGGTGTTAATTTCGTAAACCTTAGTTGATTTGTTGATGCTGTAGACATTGGCTGCCGCAAGAGCAGGATTATTCAAATCGTTTCCGGCTTTCGCTAATCTGTTTCTTACCTCTTGAATTGGCATATCGTTTTTCAGATTGATGACAACGGAAGTCCCACCGGTAAATTCGATATCGTATTTGTTGTTTAGAGTATCATCTCTGGTAAAGAATGTGAAAAGTCCGGCAGAGACAAGTATAAGCGATATACAGAAAAATGCCGGCCTTAAGGCCATCCAGTTTATGTTCGGTTTGCGAATAATCTGCATCATAACTAAATGGTCTTTGATAATGCGTTTGTTTAACAGGAAATCAAAAACGACCCGAGTGACAAACAATGCGGTGAACATACTCGAGACGATACCGAGCATAAGTACGATTGCGAATCCTTTTATTTCTTCCGAGGCAACCATGTAAAGAATTGCGGCAGTGATGAAAGTAGTAAGGTTGGCATCTAAAATGGTCCTGAAGGCGCGCTGGTATCCGTTTCTTATGGCAATTCTCAGCGAAGAACCCTTCGACTGCTCTTCGCGAATTCGCTCGAAAATAAGCACGTTGGCATCGACAGCCATGCCGATAGTCAGGATGATACCGGCGATACCCGGCAGCGTGAAAGTGGCTCTTACCAATGCCATTGTTGCCAAGACGAACAGTAAGTTTAGCAGCAGTGCCATATCTGCGATAGAACCGGCAAGAGTATAGTAAACGGTCATACACAGAATGACGGCTGCGAGACCTATGAAACCAGCTTTGATTCCCTGGTCACGGTTGTCGGCACCGATTGACGGACCGATTGATTTTTCCAGTATCGGCTGTTCAATCAAACGAGCGGGAAGGGAACCGGCATTTAACTTGTTGACCATATCAGAAACTTCAACCTGGGTGAAGCTTCCCGTTATTATACCTTGAGTGCGAATTCTGGCTTTAATGTTAGGGGCGGATATTGCGATACCGTCGAGAAGAATACACAGCGGTCGACCGAGATTTTTACCGGTAACCTGGAAAAACATCTTTCCGGCTCTTTCGTCCAATGTAAAGCCAATGGCTCTTCGTCCCATTTCGTCTTGTCTGGGTGTGGCGTTTTTGAGCTTCCATCCTTTTTCATCGGTGGTATGCAGCATGGTTTCCGTGGACTTGTTGCTTGCCAGGATATAAGTTTTTTCGCCGAATTGCCCCAAGACTGAATTCGGTAGTTTCCATTCTTCAAGGTTTTCTACTTCGCACCATGTATATTTATTATCTGAAGCATACTTTGGCCCTTTTGTTTTTAAGGCCTCGGTATAGCGAAGCATCTCGTCAGGGTCGACCTCTGGATGGTCCAACGTCGGCAGTATTCTAAATTCCAATATGCCGGCACCTTTTAGCATTCGCTTGAGGTCTTTTGAGCTATCAAGTATTCCCCTGAAAGGACGGTATTGGTCGTAAGCAACAATCATCTCTTCAAGCAAATCTGCTCTGTCGGGGAATCCTGTTTTGAGTTGTTCAATTAGCTGAACTCTCTTAGCCGATTTTGGGGACATTTCGAGACAGTAGTTTATCTGGTCAGCAGTTAAATTTAATTTATTGATGTCTGCTTTTGCATTTTTATAAAGGGCAATTTTGCCGGTTTCGGGGGCAGTCAATTGCTCGGCGACTTTAGCCCAGGTTGCATAAGTCTGTACATATTTGGTCAAAAGACCAAGGTTTTTGTCAGACTCGAGAAATCCTTTGAGTGTATCAGCCAGTTGCTCGGCGTCGAGTTTGGCCCAGCCATTCACACTTGATTTTATCGTATGGAGATTAAGCTCAGCTTTTGATATTTTTTCTTCTGCTCGTTTGAGTTGGGCACTTAGGTCATCACTTTGTTTTCGCAGATTGATGTATTCGTTATAAGTTGTGGCAAGATTGTTGAGAATGTCTAATCTATCGGGAGAATCCTTGGAAAATTTTTCGAACTCTTTAGCTTGTTGCTGAGCCGGTTTTTGTAATGAAATCATGATTTTTGCAAGCGAGACATTTTTATCCAGCAATTTTATCAGAGCTGTTTCAAAAACATCGCGTTTTTGTTGGGTTTCTGCGCTTGCCAATGGCATTTGTATCTCGAAACGTGTATTGCCTTGCGGCCGCCATATAAGGTTCTGGATATTTGCGGGGTCTATTCGTCTTCGAAGGACTGTTATCATTTTCTGTGCTAAGCCCTTTTTCTCGGCTGACTCAAGCCCCTGGGTATCAATTTCATAGATAAGACTTGTTCCACCGGCCAGGTCGATACCCGGCTTTAAGGTTTTGTCAGGTGGATACAAAGTCCAGGCTGCAACAAAGACTAAAACAGTGATTAAAATAATTTTCCAAGTCAGATTTTTATTCATAACTAATTCCTACGAAACTTTAAAATAGTGTATGGTTTATTTACTAAATATCGTCCAGTGACATGCTCTTGCCGATTGCCGAAGGCAGAACCTTTATCTTCGTATTGTTAGATTCATCAACTTTTAAGGTAATCTCATCGGGTTTGATATCCACTATAGTCCCGATGATACCTCCGATGGTCCTGACCTTGTCATTTTTCTTGAGAGATTGAACCATCTTTTTATGCTGCTGCTGTTTTTTTCTTGGTCCTCTGAAAAGTAGAAAATACATCATAACAAACAGCAAACCCAGCATGAGCAATGGCGAACCAAAAAGACCTTGCGGCCTTGTTGTTGTCGCAGGGGCATTAGGGTCCGCGGGAGCGGTCGTCAGGGTTTCGGTCTGTTCGGAAGAGACCGGCTGTTCGGTAATTCCTGATTGAGCTAAAATCCACGTATTATTCATTTTTACCCTTTCGTAATCTGAATTTCTGTAAAACAGGGAATTATAACCAAAATTTGGGGGAAATCACAGAGAATTTGCTGAATTAGTGCCGAAAGTTATGTATTTTTTCAGTTGTTGGTCAGCCCAGGCGTCAAATCCATTTTCTTGGATTTTCTGCCTGATTTCGGCCATAAGTCTCTGGTAGAAGCTAAGATTATGCAGAGATACCAATATTGGACCAAGCATTTCTGAGACATTGAAAAAATGCCTGATGGTGCCGCGGCTGAAGTTTTTACAGCAATAACACTGGCAGCCAGCCTCAATTGGGTTGTTATCGTTTATGTGGATACTGTTTCTCATTCGGACGGGGCCGTTTTCAGTGAAAGCGAAGGAGTTTCGACCATTGCGGGTGGGCAGGACACAATCGAACATATCTACGCCAGCTTTGACGGCGGCAATAATGTCAGCGGGGGTGCCAACACCCATTAGGTAACGCGGTTTGTTTTCCGGTAGAAGCTCGGCTGTGTGAGAAACCGTTTTTATCATATTTTCATGTCCTTCGCCTACGCTTAGTCCGCCGATGGCGTATCCATCGAAATCCAGTTTGACCAGTTCTGAGGCACAGTGTGTTCGCATTTGCAAATCTATACCGCCTTGGACGATACCGAACAGTAACTGGTTTTGGTTGGCATGAGCCTGCTTGCATTGTTCGGCCCAGCAGATAGTTCTTTCTACGGCTTGTTTGAGTTGCGAATCTTCACAGGGAAAGGGCGTACATTGGTCGAAACACATTATTATATCAGCACCGAGCCGGTTTTGTATCTGCGTTGCGATTTTTGCATTGAGGTATATTTTTTTACCATCCACATGGCTGGCGAATTCGACACCATCGTCATCAATTTTCGTCAGTGAGCTTAATGAAAAAACCTGGTAGCCGCCGCTATCAGTAAGTATCGGGCCGTTCCAGGCCATAAGTTTGTGTAGCCCGCCAAGATTTTCAACGACGTCAACTCCCGGCCTTAAAAGTAAATGGTAGGTGTTGGCTAAAATAATATTAGCACCGGTGTCTTTAAGTTGTTGAGGAGTAATTCCTTTAACGGCACCTGCGGTACCGACCGGCATAAAGACGGGTGTGTCCACGTCACCGTGTGCCGTAGTTAGTACGGCACGACGAGCGCCGGAATTTTTGTCTTTATTTAAAAGTGAAAATTTCAAATCAGCCATATCAATAAACTTTTATAATTTTAGAGCTCGGATAGTAATAAGATAGTATTTGCTTTGTGGTTTTGCCTTTTCTTGCCATTGCCTGTGTGCCGCACTGACACATACCTACGCCGTGACCGAAACCTTTGCCCGATGTAAATGCCCAATTTTCTCCCATATCAACAATTTTGCAAGCGGTACTTTTTAGTTTTCGGCCACTCGAGTCAATTGTCAGGCGAAGGTCCTCGGCTCGGAGGGAATCTGTTTTGCCGGTTGAGCCGAGCAGTTTAATTGAGGTTAATCTCGAAAACTTACCACCTTTATAAGTACTTTGTTTAGCAGTGGAGATGTTTGTAATTTTTCCGAGTGGTTTCAAGCTCGGATATCTTTTTAGTAGTTTAGTTGAAACATCAGTTTTATCGAATTGAACCGTAGGCCAAAAGAAAAAGGCAGGTTTTGCGGTACGTTTGCAGTATGGGCAGGGGACACCGGAGAGAGGTTCGAAGAAATCGCCCCCGAAAACGTTCCTGCTGTCCTCGGTGTGACCGCCGCAGACGGTACTATAATAAGTGGGAAAGATATCTTTGGTTCCGTCAGATAGTTTACAGGTCAGGACTTGGCCATAGGTTTTATTTACAACTTGCCAAATCCGAGCCGATTCAGCGGAGATGCCGTGATAGGTCTGATTGGCTTGGGTTTTTTTGACGTCCCAACTGCGTTTGCTACCAAAGTGTTTTTTGATATAGAGACAATAAGTTCTTGCCGCTATTGTCTGAGCCTTTAAAGCAGCTGGCTCCCAATAATCGGGCATCTCGGCACCTATCACGCCTGCTAAATACGGTTCAAGTGGGACAAGATTTACTGCTTCAAAAGATTTACCGTCGGGATTGAGTATGAGTTTTAATTTGCCGCGATAGTCACGGCTATTCAGGTTAAAGATGAATGGGTGGTCGGGTGCGATGATTAGTTCGTTAGCTTCGAAATGCCTATCGGCAATATTGAATTTGCCGCCGGAGATGTTTATTTTTATTGGTGTGCCAGATTTTTCGAAATGGGTTTGCGTAGTTTGTAATTTTGCGTCGATAATACTAAAAGACGAAGGGAATGTCATAATGCACTCTTTGGTATCATCAAGAAGCAAGACCTTTACCCAAAACTGCGGTTCGATATCCATTTGGGGAGTAGGTCTGACGAATTGCCTTTCGGTACAGCCGGAAATGACCAACAGCCAAATTAAAGGAATTGCCCAAAACATAAGTTTGGTATGGTTCGCGGTTTGTTGGATAGCGTATTTAGTATTTGGCTTCACACTTTTCGCTTTTTTGTTCTTTAATCCAGTGCTCGTAGCGATAGACCAATATTAGCCAAAGCCTTTTTGATTTCATTTAAGCTTGTTACGCCAAAGTTTTTGCATCCCAGTAGTTCGGCCTCTGTTCTACGAGTCAATTCGGCAAGCATGCGAATGTTGAGTCTTTGGAGGCACTTTCGGGCTCGGACTGATAGCTGCAAGTCATCTACGGGTTTGCCTAAGAGTCCTTGGTTTTCTTCATCATTGATATCGTGGTCGGCGGCTTCTGCTGAAGAAAGCTGTTTTTCCTCCAGGGCCATTCCGAGACGCAATCCTTTAGATTCAAGGATGGCTTTGATTTCCCTCAGAGAGGTCTCGCCAAAATTCTTGTATGAAAGCAGTTCTGCTTCGGTGATTTGCATGAGGTCACTGAGAGTTTTGATATCCATTTTCTTGAAGCAGTTTCTACTTCGCACGGAAAGCTCAAAGTCTGAGATGGGCGTTTCGAGCGTTTGGACTTTACGGTCTTTCTTCTTCTCTTTCTCTTCATCATAGAACATTGTTTTCGAGCTTTCGATGTCCTTTTTGAAAAGGATTGCTCTTTGATGATTCGGGTAAAATTTCAGAACCTTATCTACGCATTGGGCTGCTTTTTCGAATTTGTTCGTATCTTCATAAAGCACAGTTAAGTTCAATAACGCATTTATGTGAATGGGGCTGGTAGTGAGTATTTGCTTGTAATAATCTATGGCCGCATCTTCTTCGCCCGACAAATCACAACGGTATGCCAGATGGAAAAGAGCCTTTTGATGCTCCGGAGCTAATTCCAGGGCTGCTTTATAATTATCAATCGCCTCTTCATAAAGTCCCTGTGCTTCCTGAAGTCGTGCAAGCTGATAGTGATATTCTGCACTGACATTTTCGAAATTAGCACAGTTTTTAAGTTCGGCAGCTGCGGCATCAAAACTAGAAGCATAACGATGAGTGGTCACTTTCTCCAAAGTTATACTTAATGAGTCCGCTCCATGGCTGAGACTTTTCTGCAGGTTTTCGATTGTCTTATCGAACTGGCCTGACCTGCGAAGCGCATATGCCAGATAAAGGAATTTCTCTTTGCAGTCATCGGCTTTTTGGAGCTTTTCAACAGATTCGGCATCTCTACCAATAATGAAAAGGCCAATTCCAATCGCAAGCGGAATCTTGTTCAGGTTCTCTTCAAGCTGCTCGGCGAACTTGAGCTGGTTAATTTCACTGGAATGAACGAACTCAGACAGTTGCTTAATATCGTCGATAGACGGTAATTGGTCGGCAAACAGGTCGATTTCACACTGTGTAATGGGTTCCATATAGATTTACTCCTGTTATATGGTATTCGTGTAAACAATATTGCGTGGAACTACTCACGCCCAGCGAGTCAGTATTATAGTGTGCAAATAAATATTTGCAATAGCTTTTTTACATGGCGGGTTTAGGAGGTATCAGGGCGCAAAAGGGGCTGCTCCTACTTATTGTAGGTTTCGTTGGGGTCGTAGGTTTTTTCGGCAATGAACTCAAGATTATTGTTGCTGTCTTTTTTCAATGCCCGGTAGAAGCAGGACTGGTAACCGGTGTGACACTGGCCCTGGTCGACGGATACTTTTAAGATTAGGCAGTCCTGGTCGCAATCGACAAGGATTTGCTGAACTCTTTGAAAGTGGCCGCTCTGCTCACCTTTTTTCCACAGTTTTTGACGTGACCTGCTGAAATAGGTGGCGTAGCCGGTTTTGATAGTCAAATCGAGTGCATCGCGGTTCATATATGCGGTCATGAGGATTTGACCGGAACCTGCATCCTGAGCGATAACTGTTATCAGGCCGTCTTTATCGAATTTCGGGATAAATTCCAAACCTTCTTCGATTTTTTCGTTTGCAGCCATTTGATTGCTTCCTTACTTAAATCATCTTGCCAAGGGAAGTTTTACCCGTTATTATTTGCGAAAACAAGCTTTTTTAAGGAAAACTGAGTTGGCAGCAAAAGAAAAAAAGAGCAGCTACATTTCTTATGCATTGCGTTTTGGGATAGCTGGGGCAGCGTTGTATTTAGCGTTTCGAGGAGAAAATCTGAAGGAAATTGGAACAGTCTTGCTGGGTCTGAATTTGTGGGTATTTGTGGTTGCAATAGGCATATACTTTGGTGCGCAGTTGATATTTGTTTTTCGCTGGTCTCTTTTGCTGCGTGCTCAATCCATTAAGATAGGTTTTTGGCCTGCAGTCAGGCTACATTTTTTGGGTCTTTTTTATAATAACTGTTTACCAAGTTCGGTGGGTGGCGATTTGCTGCGTGCCTGGTATGTCACTAAACATACGGACAAGAAACTGGAAGCGGCTTTGAGTGTATTCGTCGACAGAGTAGTAGGTTTGACGGGGACGCTTATCATGGCGTTTTCCTGCTATTGGTTTGTACCGGTAGAGGGACAGCAAAGTCGGTTTGCATTTCCGTATGAGATTAATGTTTTAGAACGCTTAGGTGAGTACAAGTTTGTTTTTATTGCGATTTTGGGAGTTTTTGTAGTTGCGATTTTAGCCTTAGTTTTGAGTGCAAAAGGTAAGTCCTTATTGCAGCGATGGTCGAGACTTATTAAAGAACACGGTGTTGTAATAGCACGGAAGGTTCATGCCGCTATCGTGATATATTGCACTAAGCCATTGACAATCATTTACGCATTGTTACTTACATTCTGCCTGCAGGGTGTTTGTGTCATGGCAATGTGGCTAATAGGCAGACAAATAGGTATAACTGCAGCGATGAAATATTACTTCATTTTCTTCCCCGTATCGTGGCTTTTGGGGGCATTACCAATAAGTGTAGGTGGCGCAGGTGTGATGGAATTATGGCTTAAGGATATATTCATGCGGGTTTGCGGGGTATCCAGCAAACATGCTTTGGTTTTAGCATTTTGCCAACGTCTTCTTTGGTTGTTTGGCTCCCTGCCAGGAGCGGTAATACACCTGTTCGGGGCTCATTTGCCAAAAGACTTTTCTATTGACTACGATAAGTCTATGAATTAACCTATAGTGCTCCGTATAAAAGGCGTTTTTAGAGGCCTTTTTGGTAAAATAGGAAAATTGATAGCAGCAAAGGACTGTTGTTAAGGATATGGGTATTACCAGATGTCTTAGAAATTATTTTTTGCGTGGTTTGGCGGTATTGTTACCGACTATCCTGACCATTGGGATATTTG
The DNA here is from genome assembly GCA_023135935.1 of Planctomycetota bacterium. Lineage (GTDB taxonomy): Bacteria > Planctomycetota > Phycisphaerae > Sedimentisphaerales > Anaerobacaceae > JAGLSU01. Next base: position 12,712 of record JAGLSU010000039.1, on the reverse strand, counting down.
TCTGGGGGTATAAGTTCATCCAGCAAAATATCAGTATCCACATAAATCGCGGTATTGTGGAATTGATAATGTTCTTCCAAGGCGACCATGAAGGTGTCACCAGAGATGCGTGGCAAACAGTTTGGGTCGATGGTGCCGGGTCGATAGCTGGTTTTGCCATAGCGTTGATTGCCGTTTGTATAGTAGGGGCGCTGTTAGCTAGCGTGGTCGGTAAAACCCTGTGGCGGATGATTGAAAAGTCCATAATGAGCACACCGCTTTTAAGGCAGATATATCCTTATATTAAACAAGTTACTGACTTTCTATTTACTCGAGAGGAACAAAAACAGCTGTTCTCGAGAGTTGTCGCAGTTGAATATCCTCGCAAGGGCATATGGTCTATAGGAATGGTCACCGGCAGTGGACTTAAAAAAGTTGTTGATAGTACCAAGAAAGAAATTCTAACTATAATTATACCCACTTCACCAACGCCATTTACCGGTTTTGTAATAATGGTTCCGAAAGAACAAACCATAGACCTGGACTTAACAATGGAAGAAGCATTAAGATTTATTGTCAGTGGGGGAGTCATAATGCCTGGTAATGATCAGACGGTTGCTCTGCCACAAGCAGATTCGGCAGACAAATAAGGATAAAGTAGATTTTATTGAAAAATTAAGGAGGTAGGTTTTGCTTTTCACTATTACTGGTAAACATATTGATATAACAGAAGCTCTCAAAAGACACGCGGAAGAAAAGACCTCTAAGCTTCCTAAATTCTATGATAGCATCAATCGGATTGAAGTAATTATCGAATCTGATAAGTCAGGTAATGCTGTTGTAGAAATAATTGCAAGGGCTGAACACAACAAGATATTCATCGTTAAAGAAACAGATGAGGATGCATATAAATGCATCGATGTTGGTGTGCATAAGCTCGAAAGACAGCTTAGAAAGAAAAAGGACAAAGAACGCAACAATAAACATATAGACCGTACAATTTAATTTTTTATAGAATAGTTTTTGGGAGACGAAATGAAGTTTACAGATTTTGTCTGTTTTGATGCGATAATTCCTGAGCTAAAGGATAATGACCGTGACGGTGCGGTAGGGGAACTTGTTTCAGCCCTTGAGAAGAACGGTAAAATTGGAAAAGACAGCTGTGATGCGATTATCAAAGCTATAATAAAAAGGGAAAAAGAAGCAAGCACAGGAATGGGCAAAGGTGTTGCATTGCCTCACGTCAAACACTCTGCGGTCGAAGGTGTGATTGCTACGATTGGGCAAAGCAGTGCCGGCATAGATTTTTCTTCACTTGATAAGCAGCCGGTCTATTCTGTGATACTTCTGATTAGTCCTGTCGATAATCCCGACAGGCATTTACAGGCGATGGAGAAGATTTTCAAACACCTGCAGAGTGATAAATTCCGTAAATTCCTTCGGCAGTCCCAAACAGCTGAGCAGATTGAAGACCTTCTTCGTGAGGCCGACGAAAATATATCATTACAATAGACAAATAGGGCGGTGTCTGAAATAGAGGGGGCGCTGAATGCGAAACAGGAGAAGACATATTGGAAAAAGATATCTGCGAACTGGAAATTGAAATTAAAAACGCAGATGGACTTCATATGCGCCCTGCGATGCAGTTTGTTGATATTGCTAACCAGTACGATTGTGACATTACGGTCAGCAACAGTGAAAATGAAGTGGACGGCAAGAGTATTATGCAGATGAGTATGCTTGCCGCAACTTGCGGCACGAAGTTAAAGATAAAAGCCGAAGGGCAAGGTGCTCAGCAAGCTATCGATGATTTGCGAGAGCTTGTTGAAGAAAAAATGTTCGATGAACCTCCACCACGTAAGGGCAAAAAAGGTTAAAATTCAATAGAGTTATATGATGGAAATTAAAAAAGGTATTGCTGTTTCGCCGGGCATAGCTATCGCTAAGGCGCTGATTATCGATTCTGAGGACTATCGAATTCCACAGCGTAATATAAGCCCTTCGCAGCGAATGACAGAAGTTCAACGTGTAAGAAACGCCTTTAAGGACGCAATTGAGGACCTGACTAAACTTGGTGAGTCGCTGGATGAAAGCAAAGGAAGCAGCAAAATAAGTGACATTTTTGCTGTGCATTTGCGTTACCTGCATGACAGAAGTTTGCGGAAACAGATAACGGATATGGTCCATTCGGAATCGGTTACTGCTGAGTATGCTGTATCGACTACACTGCGTGACATAGCATTGCATTTTGCCAAGGTAAAAGACGCTTATATAAGCGAGCGTGCGGCAGATATCTATGATATTGAAAGGCGATTGCTTAAACAACTGCTCGGCAAGAAGCGTGAAGATATCGACCACCTGACCGAGGAAGTCGCAATTGTTGCACGGGAATTGAGCCCAACTCAAACGGCGAGTTTTAATAAGAAATTCGTAAAAGGTATAGCTACTGATGCGGGTGGGCGAACGAGTCATACAGCTATCGTTGCGCGTTCTTTAGGTATTCCGGCGGTAGTCGCATTGGAAGATTTTACGGAGAATCTTCGTGGCGGAGATACAGTAATTATCGATGGTAATCGCGGTATCGTTATTGTTGACCCGGATGAAGCGACCATCCAGCAGTACAAAGAGTATTCACTCGAATTTGTAGAGCTTGAGCATAAGCTCGATGCGATAAGAGAAAAACCAGCTGTGACGCGGGACGGGGTGAGGATGACATTGTTGGGAAATATTGAGTTCCCTGATGAAGCTGAGTTAGTCCTGCAAAAAGGCGGGGAGGGAATAGGCTTATACCGCACGGAGTTTTTGTATCTTAACAGAGAAACTGAGCCCACAGAAGAAGAACATTATCAGGCGTATGCAGAAACTGTCAGCGTTTTTAAGGACCGGCCTGTAATAATAAGAACAGTGGATCTCGGAGCAGATAAATATACTCAGAGCAAACGTTTCGCTCGTGAGCCCAATCCGTTTTTGGGGCTTCGCTCCATTCGATTTTGTCTGCAAAATCTTATGATGTTCAAAACGCAGCTGCGTGCGATTTTACGAGCTTCGGTTCTGGGTAAGGTTAAAATAATGTTTCCGCTGATTACTAATATTCAGGAACTTATGCAAAGCAAGATGATATTTCGGGACGTCATGGAAGACCTTGACGAAGAATCTATACCATATAACAGAGATATCGAGATAGGAATTATGATAGAAACTCCGTCAGCGGCGTTGACTGCTTCGGTGCTTGCCAGAGACGTTGATTTCTTCAGTATCGGAACAAATGACCTGACTCAATATACTCTCGCAGTTGACAGAGGTAACGAATTGGTTTCGACACTGTATTCATCAGCGGACCCCGCGGTTTTGCGACTCATAAGAACAGTAATCCAGGATGCCAACAAAGCGCAAATAGATATCAGTGTTTGTGGCGAGATGGCTTCTGAACCGGAATATATTATGTTGCTGTTAGGGATGGGCATCAGGACAATTTCGCTTGCTCCGCCGATGATGCCGGAGATTAAACAGATTGTTCGCTCTGTTTCGATAGAAGATTGTAATAATGTGGTAAGAAAGATACTTGGTATGAACTCCGAAAGGCAAATTTCAAACTATCTTCGTAATGCAACGAGGAAAATTTTGCCAGCAGTTTTTTGATAAGGAGATGTACATATAATAGCTTTGAATGAAACTATTCTAATCCTGGTTAAATTCAAAATCGGGGGCAATTTAAGGTTTCTGTCACATGCTGAAACGGTCAATGTTTTTCAGCGGGCTTGTGTTCGTGCAGACATAGAACTCCAATACAGCCAGGGTTTTAACCCTCGTCCGAAACTGTCTTTGCCCTTACCAAGAAGCGTAGCGGTCGAGTCCGATGACGAATTGTTGTGTCTTAAGATAAAGGCGACAGCCGAACCATTTGATGCCGAAGCGTTTAAGACCCGGCTTTGTGACCAGTTGCCCGAAGGTTGCGAACTGCTCTCGGTGAAAGTAGCAAAGGAAAAGGTTTCTTTTCAGCCAAACGCAGCTACATATGTATTTGCGGTACAGCAGGGACATTTTGATGAGGGACTAAGCAGCAGGATTAAAGGTGTGTTGGCGAGTAAAAATCTTAATCTCCAGCGACAAATAGACGAAAAAGGTAATAGCCGCAATATAGATGTAAGAGGTTTTTTGAAATCAATAGAATTAGACGGTAATAATATAATAGTTGAGTGTGAAATTAGCTCAGCAGGTTCAATAAGAGTTAACGAGATTTTGGAACTGCTGAAACTGGACGTGGAAAAGTTAGCAGCACCTGTTAAGCGTACTGATGTACAATGGCAAAAGAAATAAAAGCTGTAATCTTTAGATAATAGGAAAAAATAATGGCAAGAGAGATGTTGATAAACGTGGCTGAAGGCGAGGAGTGCCGAATAGCAGTAATTGAGAAAGATTCGCTCGAAGAATTGTATATGGAAAGAGCGAGCCTGAGTAGTCACGTTGGTAATATATATAAAGGTAAGGTAGTAAATGTCGAATCGAGTATACAGGCGGCATTTATAGACTTCGGGATAGGCAAGAATGGTTTTCTTCATATCAGTGACCTGCACCCTCGGTATTTTACGAGTGGTAAAGGCAGCCAGGCAGAAAACATTGGGCGAAGAAAATCACTGAAAGAACGTCAACCCATTCAGAGTTGTCTTCATAAGGGCGATGAACTTGTTGTTCAGGTGACCAAGGAAGGTATAAACACCAAAGGCCCAACCCTTAGTACTTATATTGCTTTGCCGGGCAAGTTTCTGGTTATGATGCCATGGATGAAAAAGCATGGTGTTTCACATAAAATCGAAGACGAAGACGAACGTAAACGATTGCGTCTGATCCTTGACGAAAGTAAGCCGCCGAAAGGACAGGGCTTTATAATCAGAACGGCGGGGCAGGGTTGCTCGAAGCGAGATATACAAAATGATTTGAGGTATCTCAGTCGATTATGGAATGCTATAAAAAAACGAATAGACAGTGAAAAAGCGCCCGGTGAACTTTACCAGGAATCAAATCTGGTCATCAGAACACTCAGGGACGTTTTCAACAGCGACATCGGCAAGATAGTATGTGATTCGGAAAAGATGGTTCGAAAAATCACAGACTTTCTTCACATCGCGACGCCACGACTGAGATGTAAGATAGTGCATTATGACGGCAAGGTTCCGCTGTTCCATAAGTACAAAATCGAAGATGAAATTGCTAAAATTCAGTCACGAACGGTAGAACTTAAAAGCGGCGGTTCTATCGTAATTGAACAAACTGAAGCGCTGGTATCGATAGATGTCAACAGCGGACGATATCGCAAACAAAAGGATGCTGAACAAACTGCCTTCAAAACCAATATGGAAGCGGCAACTGAAATTTCGCGTCAACTCAGGTTGCGAGACTTAGGTGGATTGGTAATCTGCGATTTTATTGATATGCGTAATGATAAACATCGCAAGCAGGTGGAAAAAGAATTTCGAACTGCGGTCAAAGATGATCGGGCTCGTTCAAGAATATTAAGAATAAGTAATTTTGGTGTGGTGGAGATGACGCGCCAGAGAATGCGTTCTTCGCTGCAATCCAGCACATATCTGGCATGTTCGCATTGCGGCGGCACCGGCTATGTTAAAAGTCACGAGTCGTTAGCTATTGAAATTATCAGATTGTTGAATCTATCAGCAAGTGAAGACCGTATAAAACGTATCGAATTGTTTGTGTCACCGGAAGTTGCCGACTATCTGCAAAATGAGAAACGAACAGCGATAGCACATATAGAGCAGTTCAGCGATAAGCGTATAATTATTCACCCATCACTTAATTATACAGGCGAAAAGCACAATTTGGTTTGCTATAACGAACGCGGCAGCACGGTAAAACTATAAGTCCAAAAAATGGTGCACCAATACCGCCAAGCAGCGAAAATGCCTCTAAAAATACTCATTACACCCCTCATAGACCCGAAAAAGCGAATTTGGCTTGACGAAGTGTCCAGCTTCTATGATACTGTTGACTACGATTTTGACATAAGGAGTTGTTAACTCGTGAAATTTGACCTTGATTACGCCAAAAAAGTAATTGAATTAGAAGCTGAGGCGATAAAGGCTGTCAAGCCAGTTGTCAATGGCTCTTTTGCCGAAGCCGCTGAAATGATTTACAACTGCAGTGGTTCGGTAATAGTAAGTGGTATCGGTAAAGCGGGAACAATCGGCCAGAAGATAAGCGCGACATTGGCTTCAACCGGTACGCCAAGCCATTTTCTTCATCCTACGGAAGCCATCCACGGTGACCTGGGCAGATTACGCAAAAACGATATAGTAATGGTACTAAGCTATGGCGGTGAAACTGACGAGGTTATTCGCCTGATAAATCTGGTCAAACAGCTGGAAATTAAACTAATAGCTATAACAAGTGATGGCGATTCGACTTTGAGTAAATACAGCGATGTGGTTTTGTGCATGGGCAAAATGTCCGAAGCATGTCCACTTGGTATCGCACCGAGTGTTTCCACTGCTTGTATGTTGGCAATAGGCGATGCGTTGGCTTTTACTGTTATGAAAGCGCGTAATTTCAGCGTCGAAGATTATGTTAGGTTTCATCCCGGAGGTTCTCTCGGCGCAAAGTTAATGACCGTTGAGCAATCCATGATGTTCAAGCCGGGTGAGAAACTTCCGCTTGTGAAACCCGCCGATACGATAAAACAACTTCTTGAAGAAACCGAAGATGTAAAACGTCACGGGGCAGTAATGGTTGTTGATGAAGATGGTAAATTGACCGGGATAATTACAGATGCGGATATTCGAAGGTTGCTAACAAAACATAAACAGGATGCCTTCGATTTCAAAGTCAGCGATGTCATGACATCTGGTTGCAAAAAGATAAGATTAGACGCTCTTGCCGCAGAGGCAACGGCCATTTTTCATAAATACAGGATTGATGAGCTTCCAGTTGTCGATGCGGATAACAAACCTGTTGGGCTAATTGATGTACAGGATATTGTAACTATAAAAGTTGTTGGATAACTAATGGCAGAGACAAAACAAAATCTTGCGAACATAAAGATGCTGATTGTAGATGTTGATGGTGTTTTGACAGACAGCTCTTTAATAATTAACGCCGATGGCAGCGAGAGTAAAATTTTCAATACGCTTGATGGCCATGGAATTCGAATGTGGCAACGAGCTGGATTAAAGACAGCCTTTTTGAGCGGCAGAATGTCGGAGGCGACCGATAGAAGGGCTGAACAACTCAATATAGACCATGTGTTTCAGAACTGTCACAATAAACTTGAGTTGCTTGAGAAATTTCTCAAAGAGTCGGGCCTTTCGGCGCAGGAGGTAGCCTACATCGGTGATGATTTACCTGATTTGCCGGTAATAAGATATGTTGGTTTTGGAGCAACTGTTGCCAACGCGGTTGACGAAGTTAAGGAACACGCCGATTACGTGACAACAAATCGAGGCGGCAGTGGTGCGGTACGGGAAGTAATTGAATATATTTTAAAAAACACCGGTAAATGGCAAGAGCTTATGAACAGGTACTTGTCATAACGATAAATTGGGGTTGCTATGGTCTTTAGTTCGCGGAAATTCAGAGTATGGTTTACTACTATGGGGGTGATATTTGTAGTATATCTGCTTTATAGCCAGTACAGCGACACTCCTAAGATTAAAGTTGATACGGGAGGAGATTCAGTTGGGGTTATTGGGGGACTTGGCGATAGTAATGATATTGGTATGGTTGGTGATGTTGGGATTGGCAGCGTTGAAGTAGCCGAATTCATATCTCTTAATAAAAATAGAGAAGTTGATAGGAAATGGGGATTCAAAAAACTTTTGCATAAAGAAGGTAGCGAATGGGAACTCGAAGCACCGTATATGAACATTTATCGACGCAATTTCATCTGTCAAATTACAGCTGATGGTGGAAAAGTTCAAATGGAAACCACCATTGGCAAACCTGCTCCGAAAGATGCGTCATTGGTTGGAAATGTGGTCATTCACATTCAGCCGAGAAGTTCAAGCAGTGTTAAAGAAACTTTTATTTATCTTGATGATATTATCTTTATTAGCGAAAAAGCACAGTTTTCGACTGTTGGGCCGGTCAAGCTTGTTTCAGAAGATATTCTGATGCTTGGCAGGGGGCTGGAGATTGTTTATAATGATGAGCTCGGTCGGCTTGAATTGCTTAGAATAAATAACTTAGAGACTTTGCGGGTAAAACAATCGCCATCGAAGACATCCCTGCTTTCATCACAACAAACGGATACCGATGGCGGTACCAGTGATGCTAATCAGTTACAGACAACTCCGCCGACTAAACCTGCTGAGGATAAAGGATACAGCTGTTTATTTAGTAAGAATGTTGTAATCGATGCCCCGGAACAATTAGTAGTAGCTGATGAAATTGTCATTAATAATCTTCTTTTTGCAGATGACTCAGGTGAAAAACCAAATGAGACTGGTACTGTCAGTGACGTTAATACGAAAGCAGATGATGTTCCTGTCATAAGCGCAAGCAAACCTTACGAATTGCCCGAACAACAACTCACTGATATTGTTATAACCTGTGATGATGGTATTTATGTCGTGCCGATGGAATCTCCCAGAGTTAAAACCTCTGTTGAAGCCCACGCTACGACTGTCATTGAAATCCCCAAGGACTTTAATGATATCAAAAACAGAACCACTTTTATTGCTCAAAGAATCGATTGTGATTACGGAGAATCTACCAGTAGCATTAGAGCTAGCGGCTGGTCGGAGATTACATTTTATCCAGATGATGTGATGGGCAGCGCAACAACCGTTCCAGTCAAAATAACCGCACATAAAAAAGCTGAATTCTTACCGGCAGCAAACCAGGTCATCTTCGAGGGTGACAGCGTATGCACTATGACTCGTCAGGAAGCCGGTATCCAACAAAAACACACACTTTCAGCACCGAAACTAACAATTGAACTATCCAGTGATAAATCTAAACAGTCTTCTAAGTCGGCTCCTGGGATTAGATATGTTGTCGCAGATGGCGGGACTGTTAAGCTTTCGACAGTTAATATGTCCGAAGGACAATTACTTGGAGGTGTCGAGCTAAAATGTCTTCGGTTCGATTTCGATACCACCGAGCAGACATTCTTAGCTACCGGGCCGGGAATAATAAAAGTGGATAACTCTAAGATACCAATACCGAAGAAAAAGAGAAAAGTGAGCAAATTTGGTTTGCGAAAGCGATGCTATGCACTCGTAGATGGCTTTGAGACGCTGAAGTATTTTTTAGAGTCTAATCATGTTGTTGCCTCTTCGCAAAGCCAGGAAATACATATTGGTTACATTCCAATTATAAAAGGCAAAAAAGAGGAACAGGTGGTCAAAGCTACCGCCAGCCACATAGAAGCTGACCTGATAAAAACTGCGACCGGCCAATCTGAACTGTCAACGCTTATCGCCAAAGGCGGGATTACCTACGAAGAGGAATTCTATAAGAAAAATATTAAGAAAAAGACAATTCAATTTGTGGGCAGCGAATTTCATTATGATGCGACTAAGGGTATGATTTACGCCTGGGGTGATGGAGCCCAGCCATGTCTTTTAAATGGCGCACTTGTTGATGGCATCAAATATAATCTGAAAAGTGGTAGAATCAAAGCCGCAATCGTTGGCCCGGGTACGTTACAGATGGGTAGATAAACCGTTGTTTTTTAACTGCAAAGTTCTTGCAGGTCATCAATGCTCAATTCACTTAACTTCGATACTATTTTTTCAGCCATAGCCAACCGGTCAGCATCGTAAGAATTTGTTATCGCGATGGTAAGCATGCCAGCAGACTTGGCGGCTTCGAGTCCCCAATGTGAATCTTCAATTACGATACACTCATCCGGTTCAATAGGGTTCTGATTCTTCTCGTTTAATTTCGCCAAAGTCACCAGAAAACCTTCAGGGTCTGGTTTGCCTTTTTCAATCTGTTCAGCAGAAACTATTGCCTCGAAAAAAGAATGTAGTTTCGCACCTTCTAATATCATTTCAATTTCAGGCAGTAATGCCCCGGAACATATGGCCATTGGTATATTATTGTCGTTGAGCAGTTGCAAAAAATCGCGCACACCCTCGATTATTTCGCACTCTGTTTTCGCGAGCTTTTCGTAAATGACCTTTTTCTGGTTTATAAACTCTTTGATTTGAGTAACATCGGACTCGAAAACACGCTGGTCTATTAGAAGCTTAAATAAATCAAAGTCCGACAAACCGAGATAGTTTTTATAGTAATCCTGTTGTGAAATTTCAATGCTGAATTGAGTCAGAACCTGATTAAAGGCACGAAGATGTAACGCTTCAGAGTCAGCTATTACTCCGTCAAAATCAAATATAACCGCTCGAAGCATAGCTTATCCCTTATTCGGTTGGCACCGGACCAATCAAGGCCTCGTAATCGGTGAATGTTGACTTGTCACCGGCACAAATTGATTCTACAAGTGCTGCAATTTTAGGAACGTTTTTCTCGATATATCTGCGGGCAATCATTGTTTTACGTTCTTTCATAGAGATGGTTATATTGTCAGTCTGGCTGCCCTCCATATCAATTGCAACCTGCATATCAACTTTCGTACTGGCTTGACCACAGAACAGATAACCGTTAATTAAACTTATAGCAATATCAACCAATGCTCTGCCGTAAAGGTCCATATACTCGTTACCTTGTTCCTTTATGAAAGCAATCGATTTTTTTAGCTGCTCTGTTCCTTCGGTAAGTTTTTCAAGCAGGTCTTTTAACTTAGGGTCATAATCCTGTTGTGCAAGTTCCGCAATATACTTTTCAGCAGAGCCGCCGCGGACGCCTCGGACTGCAGCGACAACCTGCAGTTGGCTTGTCCCTTCGTAGATTGTGGTGATTCGGGCATCGCGAGCGTGACGTTCACAGGGGTAGTCTTGCATATATCCGCTGCCGCCAAGAACCTGAATCGAATCATAAGCGACGGTATTGCTCATCTCGGAACAATAGTATTTGCTCATCGGTGTCAGCATAGCTGCATATCTTTTGTGTTTTCGCGAATCGTTTTTGAGTTGCTTGGCTTGCCCTTTATCTTGCGGCGGGTCGGATTCAAGTTGCTTGGCATATCCGACTTCCATATCTACAACTTGTGAAGTTTCGTAGAGAAGGGCACGGCCTGCCTCGATAGAAATTTTCATATCAATGAGCATATCTCGGACAGCAGGTAGTTTTTCAATGGCGACCGCGAATTGCTTTCTGCTTGCGGCATAATCACGGGCAACGCGATAAGTGGCTTCGGCGATACCCATAGATTGAGCTGCGATACCGATGCGGGCACCGTTCATCAAACTCATAACATACGTCACGAGACCGCGTTGGCGTTCGCCGATTATCTGACAGGGGCTATTGTCGAAGAATATTTCGCAAGTTGGTGAGCCGTGAATTCCCAATTTCTCTTCCAGCCGGCGAATATGTACCGTCGAGCCTCTATCACAGACAAACAAACTCAGGCCCAAACCGCCTGCTCTATCGGGTTCACTGCGAGCCAGCACCAACAGCACCTCGCCGCAACCATTTGTTATAAAACGCTTTACGCCATGCAGATACCAGTTGCCTTTGTCGTCCTGAAACGCACGAAGTTTTACGGCTTGCAAATCGGAACCGGCATCGGGTTCGGTTAGAACCATGGCACCGGTGACTTTTCCAGCGGAAAAATCGTGCAGATATTTTTCTTTGATTTCCTCGGACGCAAACGCATTGATAGTCTCGGCGATACCCTGCAAGCCGAATATGTTCATAAGCGAAGCATCGGCACGCGATACGATTTCGATAGCGATAGAGTAAATAAGATTAGGGAAATTCAGACCGCCAAACCTGTGCGGCAGGGTAAAGCCCATTACGTCGGCTTTGGTAAGCTGTTCGAGAGATTCGGCTATACCTTTCGCATAGGAAACTGAACCGTCTTCGTTGAGGGTGTTGCCCTGTTTGTCAACATCCTCAGCACGAACATCAATAAACTCGGCACTTAATTGTCCGAGCGACTGCAAAACCATATCGTAATTTTGAGCAGCTCCTTCGGCATCAGCAGGAGCGTAGTCGAATTGCTTTGCGAACTTGAAGTTCTCTTCGATTATCTGAGCTAATTTACCCAGGTCTATGTGCTTGAACAAAAATTGTATGTCGTCGTTGTCAGTGTAAAAATTTGCCATAACTTATTCCGTTTTTATACTTTTTCTTTAATTGCTTTTATCATTTTCGGTACGATAACATTCAAATCGCCAATCAGTTTATAATGTGCCATTTGGAAAATTGGTGCTTCGGGGTCATTATTAATTGCGATAATTTTTTGGCTTTGGTCCATTCCGGCTTGATGCTGAATAGCACCGCTGATTCCGGCAGCTATATATAAGCTGGGACGAACGGTTGTGCCGGTTTGACCTACCTGATGGTCATGGTCTATGAAGCCCAAATCAACAGCTGCTCTCGTAGCCGCCGGTGCCGCACCAAGACAATTTGCCAGGTCCCAGATAAGTTTGAAATTATCTTTGCTGCCTACGCCTGCACCTCCTGCGACAATTACCCTTGCAGCTTTGAGGTCAACTTTCTTTTGACGTTTATGCTCGGCAAGGATTTCCAGCGGCAAATCCTGCTGGGACAACTCTATTTTCTCAGTAATGATTTCACCTTTACGATTAATATCCGGCTCCGGCATCGGCATTACGCCTTCGCGAACGGTAGCCATTTGCGGCCAGCGGTCGTA
>JAGLSU010000038.1 GCA_023135935.1 Planctomycetota bacterium | reverse complement strand
CTACCTGCGTTGGGTCAAAAAACTTATCGCCACAACCTGCCAGACAGACAGTCAGAGCCGACAAGATACACACAATTGCTGCCGTCCGTAGTTTCTCCATAAGCAAACAGCCCAATAAGTGCGCCGCCCCTCACACTTTTCCAAAAATAAAGAAAAACGCTTAAATTACCTTTCTACTTGATGAATTTTATCGGTTTAACACTATCTTCGCTTAACTTTTTTTAACAACGGTAAAGCCAATATCACAAAGAAATTAAATACTATTTGCCGGTATACACCAAAGGGCGCTGTCATCTTACGATTGGCAGTTTGCAAGCATTGAAGCAACAAGAGATGTTTCTAATTTCCTATATGTCATAACTGCATGTAAGACTGTCAGTTACAACCTTTAATCAGGCCTATCCGCCCAGTTTAAAATCACCTTTTGCCTCCTACAAAAAAACCCAACGATTTCTATACTGTCCAAATCCGGCATTTGTTCGTAACTGTTTGTCTATTTAGGCCCTATAATAGTCAGACTATCAGTATAGGTAAAAGTTACGGTGTTAGCGGTGTGGGCAGGATACATATTTAAGTTAACTAATTGTGTTTAAAATAGTTACGACTTTATTACAGAAAATATTGCTTTCTGCGTCAAATTTTTGATTTTATGTAAGATAAAACTCTAATAGGAATGATTTTTTTGGGGAAATATTGATTCTACGTCCGCAAAGTAGAGGATTAGACCGAGTATCCGTTAATAGAAATCTACGGTGACCATCAGTTCCTGCAAAGTCCCTTTGTCATCCGTTCTAAATATTTCCACCTTTGCCGGGACCAGTATGTCTTTGCCTTCAGGCTTGTGATAGTCATAGGCACGAACCGTCAAAAACTTCTCCCCTTCAATGCCCGCGAACCACAGCATATCGACCAAGGAATTCGGCTTGCTCTGATAGAAAATCACTTCGGACCAGTGGGGCTCAATAGGTTTTGGTTCAACATCGATATCATCGGGGCTCGGCTGTATAATTCGATAGCTTCGCTCGATTGGATAGTACCATAGACCTTCGATTCTGATGGGAGTATAACTGGGAGTAAATTCAACCGAGTCATCTAAAAATCGTATGGGTGCTGTTATCATATTGAACATCATCTCGGCAAAGTTCTGGCCACGGAGCACAACAGGTCCCGTATCGATTTGCCGGCCATCTTTAAATACAGTAAAGCTACCATCGGACAACTGCCAAAGGAATTGGCCCTGCGGTTCTATATTTAAAATGCGGATGGAATTTTGCCAAGGATGAATTTCGTAATGATGTTCTGTCAGGTAGAAACTTCGGTCCGGTTTGTAGAAAGTAACCACGGAATCAAGTTTTATTTCTTTGGTATCTGCCCATGCCTGAAGACCACCGGTTGCTTTCATCGCACGGAATGCATAATTCGGTACAATAAAATTTGGGTCAAATAACGGTTCGTAGACCACGGGCTCCGGTTTATGTTGCTGTTGACAACCTGTAATAACAAAAAGGGTCACAATTGCCAAGCAACATATTACACTAAAAAAACGATTAATCATTTTAGTCTTCCAAAAGTTAATCAATTATTCTTTTTCACATTTCAAATTCGCGAGTTGCTCCATCAAAGCAAACTTATGTGCCACATCTTCACTTGCAAGCTTCATTAATTTTTTTGCGACTTCAGGCTTCGATTGCTTTAGTGTACGATAACGATTTTCACCATAAGCATATTCTTCAAAGTCAAGTGTCGGAGGTTTGGAGTCAAGCTGTAAGGGATTGGTGCCCTGTTCTTTCAGTCTCGGGTCGAATCGGTACAGCGGCCAATGTCCACAATCGACAGCTCTTTTTTGTTCATCGTAACCAGCGGTCATATTGATACCGTGTGCGATGCAATGAGTATAAGCAATTATAAGCGAAGGTCCCGGATATGCTTCTGCTTCAACGAATGCCTTTACAATTTGATTGGGGTTCGCACCCATCGCAACTTTCGCGACATAAATATTGCCGTAAGTCATGGCTAAAAGTCCGAGGTCTTTTTTCGGTCTTAGTTTTCCCGCTGCGGCAAACTTAGCAACGGCAGCCCTGGGGGTAGACTTTGACATCTGTCCGCCTGTATTGGAATAGACTTCCGTATCGAGGACAAGAACATTGATGTCAACGCCGCTTGCGAGGACATGGTCAAGTCCGCCATAACCAATATCATATGCCCATCCGTCACCGCCAAGAGCCCAAACGGATTTTCGAACCAGATAATCCGCAACTGTTAGAAGTTGCTCGCAATCGGAGCACTTGCTCTTTTGGCATTGTTCTTTGAGTTTATCTACTCGAGTTCTTTGTTGTTCGATGGTTTCCTGAGCAGGGTCGTTGGCAATTGTCACTGTTTTGATTTCTTCGGCTAACTTAGCATCGACACAGCCCGCTTTTGCGACTTTGTCCAGTAATTCGGTCGCAAACTCTTTGGATTTATCAATTGTCAGCCGCATTCCCATTGCGAATTCGGCATTGTCTTCGAACAGGCTGTTACTCCATGTCGGGCCCCTGCCGTCTTCGCGTTTCGTATACGGAGTTGTCGGTAGGTTGCCGCCATAAATGGATGAGCATCCGGTAGCATTTCCGATAAAGGCCCTGTCACCGAAGAGTTGAGTAAGCAGTTTTACGCATGCTGTTTCTCCACAGCCAGCACAGGCTCCGGAATATTCAAACAACGATTGTATCAACTGGCTTCCCTTTACAGTATCGGCTTTGAAAAGTTTTCGGTCGGTATTAGGAATCGAGAGGAAGAAGTTGTAATTTTCGCGTTCCTGCTCACGAATTGGTTCCTGATGTACCATATTGATTGCTTTTCGACCTGTCGGCTGTTTATTCTCGTCTTTTTCCAGTGCGGGACAAGTAAGCACGCAAGCTCCACAGCCGGTGCAGTCTTCGGGTGCTACCTGAACGGTAAATTTCATGCCTTCAAATTCTTTACCCTTTGCATCGGCGCTTTTGAAAGCGGCCGGAGCGTTTTTAAGAACTTCGGGGCTGTAGTCCTTGATTCTTATAGTGGCGTGCGGGCAAACCAGTGAACACCTGCCACACTGAATACAAACCTGGGGGTCCCATTGTGGTATGCTGACACCGATATTGCGTTTTTCGAACTGGGTCGTGCCGGTGAGATATTTTCCGTCGTCCGGCATTTTGCTAACGGGAATTTCATCGCCGCGACGTGCCATCATTTCCGCAGTGACTTGCTTTACGAAATCAGGTGCATCGTCTGGGACTACCGGCGGCATTTTTATTGTACTGGTCACCTTGTCGCCAACTTGTACCTCGTAAATTTTATCGAGGGCGGCATCGACAGCAGCGTTGTTCATTTCGACAATTTTTTCACCCTTTTTGCCGTAAGTTTTCTTGATAGCATCTTTTATTGCTTTGACGGCTGTATCGGGCGGGATGACATTGCTTATTTTGAAAAAGGCGGTCTGCATAATTACATTGATTCTTGCTCCCAGACCAAGTTCCTCAGCAATCGAATTCGCGTCGATGGCATAGAACTTCAGCTTCTTTTCAATCATCTGCTTTTGCACTTCCTGCGGGAGTGTGTCCCAGACTTCGTCTTTGCTGTGACTGCTGGTGAGCAGGAAAGTTGCGCCATCACGTGCCGACGAGAGCATATCGAATTTTTCAAGGAAGCTTGGGTTGTGACATGCGACGAAATCGGCTTTGGCTATCAGGTAAGGTCTTCTGATAATTTGCTTTCCGAATCTCAGATGAGATATCGTAACGGCACCGGCTTTTTTTGAATCGTATACGAAATAGCCCTGCGCATAATTGTCGGTTTGTTCGCCGATAATTTTAATGGAGTTTTTGTTTGCACCAACCGTACCATCAGAGCCGAGGCCATAGAACATAGCAGAGTAAATTCCTTCGTCGGAAACTTCGAAAGTCTGGTCGACATCCAGGCTTGTATTTGTCACATCGTCAATTATTCCAACGGTAAAACCATTTTTTGGTTTTGCCGCATCGAGGTTATCAAAAACGGCTTTGACCATAGCGGGCGTGAATTCCTTTGAGCCCAATCCGTACCGTCCGCCAACAATAACTGGATATTTATCGAAAGCTACCAACCCTTCAGCCATGGCTTCACCAATGGAAGTTCTGATATCAAGGTATAAGGGCTCACCCAGCGAACCTGGTTCTTTGGTTCTATCGAGAACGGCGATTTTCTTTACAGTCTTAGGTAATGCTTCTATGAAATGTTTTGTGCTGAAAGGACGGAAGAGTCGCACTTTTACAACGCCGACTTTTTCACCCTTGGAATTCAGATATTCTGCTGTTTCGTGAACGGTATCGGCACCGGAGCCCATAATGATGATGATTTTTTCTGCATCGGCTGGTCCTTCGTAATCAAACAAGTGATAGCTTCGTCCGACCTGTTTGGCAAATTTATCCATAGTGTCCTGTACAATTTTCGGTGCAGCCAAATAGTATTTATTGACTGTTTCTCTGCCCTGGAAATAGACATCTGGGTTCTGGGCGGTACCGCTAATCATTGGGTTGTCCGGTGACAATGCTCTGGCTTTAATTTGAGCGATGAGCTTATCGTCAATAACTGCACGCATATCATCCTGGGTCAGTTCCTCAACCTTTTGTACCTCGTGGCTGGTTCTGAAGCCGTCAAAGAAATGGATGAAAGGCACCCGCGAAGCCAGTGTCGATTGCTGCGCAATCAGTCCCAAGTCCATAACTTCCTGAATGCTACTCGAACAAAGCAGAGCAAAACCGGTTTGTCGACAAGCCATAACATCCGAGTGGTCACCAAAAATCGAAAGTGCCTGGCAAGCGAGTGAACGTGCCGAAACATTAAAAGCTGTCGGCAGCAGTTCTCCTGCTATTTTATACATATTTGGAATCATCAACAAAAGCCCCTGCGAAGCGGTAAAGGTTGTCGTTAAAGCACCAGTGGCCAATGCGCCATGTACGGCACCTGCGGCACCGGCTTCTGACTGCATTTCCGTAATCGAAGGAATTGTTCCCCAGATATTCGTTTCGCCTTTGGCGGACTTTGCATCTGCGATTTCACCCATAGCAGAACTCGGTGTAATGGGATATATTGCAATAACTTCGTTCGTAGCGTGAGCAACATGTGCAGCAGCTGTATTACCGTCAATTGTGACCATTTTGCGATTCATATTTTCTCCACTTTCCATAACTCAAAGACCAAAAACAAGTTAAGCTTACAGGCCTGTTTTTTGCAGCAGGCCCCCAAACAACATTATAGATTCTATGCGCCCAATCTTCGAAAGGTTCGTTATTTCACCGTCACCCTTGATATCCGGCACATTAGAAGGCTCATTTATACAACTTTTTGCCGCTATAAGCAATGCAAAATTTGGCAGAATCCAAGCGGTTCTTTCGTTGGTCGGGTTCAAATTGGAGGTGGATTTTTCTTGACATGAATACAAATAAACGGATATAAATGGGGTTTACGTGGTTCTTTCGCCTTGACGCATAGGTCAAAGCAAAGAGTAATCGCAGTTATAGTTCTAATTTTTTGGTAGAGGAGAAATATCATGTACAGAAAATTATCTTACCTGACCGTCACCATTTTAGTATTGGGTTTGGTTGGCATCGCATCAGCAGACCTGTTGGCCCATTACGAATTTGAGGACGATTTTACTAACAGCGGAACAGGTACTGCTGTTGGCACGCCTACCGGTGGCGCCAAGATAGTTACCGACCCCAACAGAGGACAGGTACTGAGTCTGGACGGCGTTGACGATTACGTTTACATTGGCAATGACGATGCCGGTTACATCACCCGCAGCATTACAGTAGCAGCGTGGATAAAGACCACGGCATTGGGCAAGTATAACTCTATCGTAACCAAAGCTTATAACTGGAGACTAATGGGTGGAGCAGACAATACAGCTATATTTCAATGTATGAATACTCAACCAGCCGAAAGTAAAGCCGCAGGCACAAAGAATGTGAGCGACGGTCAATGGCACCATGTAGCTGCTACATATGACGGAGAAACATACAAGATGTATACAGATGGTGTATTGGATGCTAATATGCCCGGCAAAGGATTTATCCAGAACTTCGGTTCCAATGTTGTCTGCATTGGTGCACATTATAAAACGAGTGACCCTGACGCAAGACGTTTCTTCAAGGGTCTTATCGATGACGTCCGCATATACGACGATGCTCAAACAGCCGAAGACATCAAAGCCCTGGCAACTCCCGCGAAAGTAGAAGAAGCAAAGGAAGAGACAACCGAGAAAAAAGAGGAAGAGCCAGCCAAAAAGGAAGATGAAAAAGCCAAAGATTAATATCTGGCTGGTTAAGGTAAATTGCTTATTAGCAAAACAGGCAAGTCTTTTGACTTGCCTGTTTTTTTATGCATTCATTCAATAGTAACACTAAAAGTAAAAGCGAAAAATATAACTCGCTGAAAATACAAAAAAATAAAAAGGAGCAACCCTTTTGAAAGCACTCCACCAACATCCACACCCAATAACGCTAATAGAGTACTACTCCGTTGTTACTCCTTTTTTCGGTTAGGAAGAATATCCTCCTCCGTAAATTCAATTTTTTTAGGAAGATAGCTCCCTCTTAAATCCGGAATTCTCCACACTGGAGGCTAATATAATATACTTATTCTAAGATTATTGGCGTGAACATGTAATCGGGACATTCCTGATTTTGGGGGTAGAAAAACCTGAGAGGCAAAAAACACATATAGCGACAAAAAACGCTATTATGAACTATGGTTCAAGAGACGTAAGTCCTTTACGGATAGCATACTTAGTAAGCTCCGCGACTGTGTGAATGTCCAGTTTGTTCATTATCTGGCGGCGATGTGTTTCTACGGTCTTGACGCTGATATGGAGCTGCAAGGCAATTTGCTTCGTAGATTTCCCTTCTGCCATAAGCTGGAGAACTTCGCGCTCTCTATCCGTGAGGACATCGGCATCTGCAATATCAGCTTTTGTCAGACGGTGCAAATAGTCATCAACGACAACTCCGGATATTGCTGGACTTAAGTAAGTTTTACCGACGGCGACAGTGTTTATCGCCCGTGCCAATTCGTCAAAAGCACAGTCTTTCAGCAGATACCCCGAGGCTCCGCTTTTGAGCATCTCTGATACATACAACATATCGGAATGCATCGAAAGAGCGATAACCTTGATATTAGGAAATTCTTTGACAATTTGACGAGTCGCTTCCATGCCATTTAGGCCTGGCATGCTGACATCCATAACGACCACATCCGGAGACAATTCGCGTACCTTACATACAGCTTCGCGTCCATCTTCTGCTTCGGCTATAACTTCCATATTCTTTTGCTCGTCAAGCAACGAGTGAAGTCCCTGCCGGGTTATTTTATGGTCGTCAACTAATATAATTTTTATCTTCATTTGCTCTACACTCCGCCGTTTTTACGGCCAATCAGCATCTCAAGAGTAATACGGGTGCCTTCGCCTTCCTTTGATTCAATATTGATATTGCCACCCATATAACCCAATCGCTCTCGTATGCTAAACAAACCAAATCCGCCTCTCGTTTTATAAAGCTCAGAATCAACCTTGCTCGGGTCAAATCCGACGCCGTCATCCTCAATGCAAACCTTTATATTCCCATTCACACTTCGGGATGAAACTGTCACCTTTTTAGCTTTTGCGTGCTTGGCAACATTGACCAATAATTCACGTACCGCCTGGAACAAAAGCACACGAACATTATCTTTCATTTCTTTCGGTTCGCCGTCGTCCTCAAACTCTGCGGCAATGCCATGACGTTCTCTCATTTGCCGCACGAGCCATTCCATAGCGGCTTCAAAACCCAGTTCATATAACACGGGAGGACTTAGCTCGAATGTTAAAGAACGGGTACTGTTGATTGTCTGTGCAATTAAGTCGTGAATTTCGTTTAAAGTTTTAGTAACTTCGGAAGAAGACGAGAAGTTAGCCAATGATTCCAGCTTCATTTTGGAAATGGCAAGGTTCTGACTAATATTGTCATGAATGTTAATTGCCATTTTTCGCCGCAGTTGTTCTTCAGATAACGATAGTTCCGAAGCCAATGAACGTAACTGTTCCTGATACACCAAAAGCTGTTCTTCCACTTTTTGACGCTCGCTGATTTCGCTACGTAAATCTATATTCGCTTTGGCAAGGTCGGCGGTGCGCTGCTCAACTCTTGCTTCCAGTTCATCGCTGACTTTTTGCAGTTGCTCTTCGGTTTTTTTACGCTCGGTAATATCTGTGAAGAATCCGACGTTACATTTTTTTCCATCTATTACAATTCTGGTTGTATTGACATTGACAAATATTACTGTTCCGTCTTTTTTTAAACATGGAACATCTTCCGATAAAGTTTTTTCTCCCTTCGCCTGTGCCGTAAATTCAGAAAACACGTGCTCCAAAGCATCTTCCGGATGGATACCCGTCAAACCCTTTTCCAATAATTCTTTTTCTGTATAGTCCAACATTTCACATATTGCCGGATTAACATATACAAAGTCCCTGGTCTCAATGTCGGCAACAACTATACCCTCCGCACTTTTTTCAAATAGCGCCCTGTATCTTGCCTCCGACTCTTTTAATTTCTGCTCGGACCGCTTGCGATCGGTAATATCCCGGCCAACACCCACAATACCAACTAACTCTCCATGGCTATCACGCAAAGGAACTTTGGTAGTCAAACCCCATTTCTTCTCGCCCGCTTGTTCCCGGTAAGGTTCTTCTTTGTTGATTAGAGGTTCTCCTGACTGGATAACCTGTTGTTCATCCGCACAATACTGTTTCGCTTGCTCCTCGGGGAAAAAATCGAAGTCCGTGTGTCCGATGACCTCGTCCATCTTTTTCGCTCCCAGTGAGCGGAAAAGTGCAACATTACAAAGGGTAAATCTGCCTTTGGTATCTTTGGTATAGACGTAATGCGGCAGGGCATCTACTATAGTGCGCAATAAATTGCGTTCATCCTGCAAAGCTTCCTCGGCACGTTTGCGGCGTATCATATTGACTACAAGAATCGTGTTCATTACCGCCAGAACTGTGATAATTACTATCACTACCCAGATATGTGTCTTGTATCGGTAATAGAAAGATTGCGATTCATTAAGAATCACAGTCCCCTTGGGAAGCAATGAGCGTGAAATTCCAAATCGCTTCATCTGGTCATAATCTACAATAATAGCATTTGGACTTTTAGTAACAACAGGGATGGAGTTGGCTGATTCGCCTTTTATAATTCTCAAAGCCATTTGCGCAACGGTCTTGCCATGCATTTGCCCGCTTATCACCACACCGCCTATTACACCGTTGGTGATTCTATCATCCCAAAACGTATAGACAGGCAAATCACAGTTTCCGGTAATCCTGCCGACATTTTCCGCTATCGTTGAAATGCCAAATCGAAGATTAGAAGAAGATGAAAGAAGAATCACGGAATCACCGGGCAACTTACTGAGCATCTCTTTTACCCTAGCGGAAGAACCCACATTGGCGGTTTGAACAAACTCAACAGGCACTTTAACCTGGTTTTTTAACTCTCGTAATTGTTCAAAAAGTATATGGCTCGGGTTTATATGGTCAGCGACTATGACAATTCGCTTAGCTCGAGGGTGCAAACGCAAAGCTAAATCCGCGGTGCCTTTTACATCCACCTCCTCGACAACACCTGTAATACCCTTAGTACCCTTCAGCCTTTTCAAAATGGTCGGAACATTTCCCCTTTCAATACCACAAAAAACAATTGGTGTCTTCGGGAACAAAAATGAATAGTTTTCAAAAAGAAAGTCGATAGCACCCCCGTTTGAAACGATAATCACATCAAACTCACCTCTGTGATATCTTAATTTGTACGACGTTCTAAGATGAGGGAAGACAATTTTGGCGCGGTATCGTTTCATATCCATATACTCATAGACAGGTTCGATGTTTAACTCTGAGTTGTTAAACTCGGTTTGTATCGCCTCGACAATGTTATCAGCCCAAGGGTGCCCTTTATGGTAAGAATTAAGAATAAGTACTTTATGCCTACGAGCAGCATGAGCAGTGCCCGCAATAAAAAGACAGACAGCTATAAAAGCTATAATCCTGACGAACGATTTTTCAGTTCTTTTAGAACCACGCATATTTTCAATCTCGCTTTTTACTGTTCGATACCAAAAATCTTAAGCCATTGTTCGGTTTCGCTTTCGGTTAGCCCTGCTCTTTTGGCTTTTGGTTCCTTAATTGTCCTTTTACGACTTAGCTGCTTTTGCAGTCTATCCCAAAAAACGTCTGATTTTAACGATGTTGCTTTTCTTTTCTGGGCAGCGCTGCGAATGCGTCTGTCGCTGCTTACAACTGCCAATCTCTTAGGTGCGGTATTGGCTTTTATCTTGTCTTCAATGACCGAATCAGCATCAGTGTTAAAGCCAACAAAAAACACTTCTAAATTGCTGATATTATCGAATCCAGTTTTATCAGGCGGACCGATACCATCAAATATAATTTCGCCCTTTTCGCCAACTGACTTTAGGTATCTGCCTAAGATACGGCATAATTGAACGTCACTGACTGATTCGAACTGCTCGTGTGCCTTTTGAATTGCTCTTAGCAGATTATAACCGTCGACTATAACCGGCATCTACCTAATCACCACCTGCCGAAAACCTTACTTCTCCGCCAACAATAGTCTTTTCGACTTTGCCTTTTACTGTCCAGCCGTGATAGGGACAGTTTTTGCTTTTTGAGCGGAATTTATTTATATCAATTTTGTACTCGGCGTCCGGGTCGATGATAGTAATATCGGCCTGTCTGCCTTTACCCAGTGTACCTTTATCAATACCAATTATATTGGCTGGTTTTTCTGTCATTAATTTTATAAGTCCGGCCCAGTCTAAAATACCCGGTTCAATCAGGGCTTTAACATAAAGTCCCAAGGCGCATTCCAAACCGGCTATACCGAAAGGAGCCGCCAAAAATTCGAGTTCCTTTTCGCTTTGCAGGTGCGGCGCATGGTCGGTCACTAAGGCATCGACGAGCCCATCGGCAATTGCCTGTTTTAAAGCTTCAATATCTTTTTCCGTACGCAACGGGGGATTAACTTTGTAATTAGTATCATATTCGGCACAACATTGTTCGTTCAAGAGTAAATGATGCGGTGTTACTTCGCAGGTAATCGGAAGAGATTGCTTTTTCGCAGTCCTTATCAGTTCGACGGCTTCGGCTGTTGATATGTGCTGAGCGTGATAACGAGCGTTCGTCTTTTTGACGAGTTGGATATCGCGCCACAACATTGCCTCTTCGGCAAGTTTGTCTATTCCGGGCAGACCAAGAATGCTCGAATAGTAGCTGGCATTCATCACACCGCTGCCGGCAAAACTATTATCCTGACAATGCTGAGATATGACGACATCAAGCATGGTTGCATACTTCATGGCGCGAAGCATAACAGCGGGGTCCTGGACACCGTTACCATCATCGGTAAAACCAACGGCACCGGCTTCGGCCATAAATCCCATCTCGGAAAGTTCGACACCTTCTCTATTTTTTGTTATAGCACCCATGGTATATACATGGGTTTGTCTTGCTTGCCTTCCTTTGCGGTGAATGTATTCGACATCGGTTTCATTTTCGATTGGCGGAGTGGTATTCGGCATACACACAACCGAAGTGAAACCCGCGGCGACCGCTGCTGCCGAACCGCTGGCTATAGTTTCTTCTTCTTCATCGCCTGGTTCGCGAAAATGAACATGTATATCAATTAAGCCCGGGACCACCAGTTTATCGGCAGCGTCGATGGTATCGGCGACAGATTTACCGACCTTGCCAAGGTCTGCTATTTGGCCATCGACTACAAGTACATCGCACTTTTTGTCGATGCCGTTGGCTGGGTCTATCACATGTCCGTTTTTTATTAAAAGTTCTTTAGCCATATTCAAACTAAAAAGTTAAAAGCAAAAACTAAAAACCACATTTTAAAATTCAAAGCTTATCTCTTCCCTTTGAGAGTCAAAATACTTGAACCAAGAATATTTGCTAATTCTTTAGTCTCATCCAAAAGATACTGTAACTGAGCATTATTCATTTTTTTAGCGTCCCTCAGCAAGCCAAGCCAGTACAAACTTTCGTTTGCAGATTTAAGAGAATAACTAAAAAAGTTGGTAAAATCCCGTTTAGAACTAGCACCTTTAGCTTCAACAACATTTGCTCCTACAGAAGTAGCCGACCTCAATAGTTGCTTTGCAATAACGTTCGTAGACATATCTTTTGGCAAAGTATCTAAGAACTCTATCATTTTAATAGAATATTGATACGCCCTATGTTTTAATTCGGTTTTAAATTTTGAATTTTGGTTTTGCATTTCCCGTTTAAAGTTTTAAGTTTTTTTGTGCGGCGGCGGCTTGATTTACCAGGAACAGCACGGCCATTCTTACCGCTACACCGTTAGTAACCTGCTCTAAGATAACGCTGTTCGGGCCATCGGCTACTTCGCTTTCTATTTCCAGGCCTCTGTTGATTGGTCCGGGGTGCATAACGAGAATGTCGGGCTTGGCTTTTTTCATGCGTTCTACCGTCAATCCGAAATAATGCGAATATTCCCGCACCGAGGGGAAAGGATTTCCTCCGAGGCGTTCGAACTGAATCCGAAGCACATTTACCACATCTACTTTTTCTATTACTTCATCGAGTGAGTAGCTGACAGTAACAGGAAGGCGGTCCACTTCGCCCGGCATAAGGGTTGGCGGACCGACAAAAATAACTTCGGCACCGAGTTTCGTCATAGCCCACATATTACTGCGGGCAACACGAGAGTGCGCTATGTCACCAACGATTGCCACCTTTAGACCTTTGAGAGACCCCTTTGCCTTGCGAATGGTATAAACATCTAAAAGCGCCTGTGTCGGATGTTCACAGAACCCATCGCCGGCATTTATTACACATGCGTTTATATTTTTGCTTAAAAGCTTTGGTGCCCCACCTGCACCGTGACGAATCACAACTATATCGATTCCCATCGCCTCCAGATTTCTGGCAGTATCTAAGAGTGTTTCACCTTTGCTGACTGAGCTGGATTTTTTGGTGAACTCTATGAGGTCGGCGCTTAATCGGCTTGCGGCTAAGGTAAAGCTGTTGCGCGTTCGCGTGCTATCTTCGAAGAACATATTGACCACTAATTTGCCGCGTAAAGCCGGTGCTTTTTTGACTGCACGTTTGCTTATTTGTTCGAAGCCCTGCGCCGTATCAAGAATATAAGTGATTTCTTCAGCACTTAAATCACGCAGGCCAAGCAAGTGCTTGTGATTCCATTCGAATTGTTTTGTTTTTGACGCCATAACAGTTTATCTGGCAGTATTAATTACTACTCGATAACCACTTCATCCTTGCCATCCGATTCGATAAGGTTAACCTGCACCAACTCACCCGGCGCGACATCTGTTTTGTAACCTGCGTAATCGGCTTGTATCGGAAACTCTCTACCGGCTCTATCTACGAGAACCGCCAGTTTAATCGCTTTTGGTCTTCCTAAATCTATAAGTGCATCCAATGCCGCACGTACCGAGCGGCCGGTATATAAAACATCATCCACCAGAACGATTATTTTGTCACTTACATCAAAACCGATTTCAGTGGTTCTAACCTGTGGTTGAGCGGAGCCCTGCGGCGAATTGAGGTCGTCACGGTAAAGTGTAATGTCCAAAGTTCCGCACAGAACATCTTTGCCAAGTTTTTTCGATAATTGTTCTGAGAGTCGTTGTGCGAGAATCTCCCCCCTGCTGCGAATGCCTATAACTACCAGTTCTGATTGGTCTGGATTTTCGGAAATAATACGACCAGCTAATTCGTCGAGAACCTGCTCAATCTGTCCGGAATCCAAAATTACTTTCATAATTACGGCAAACCCTTAGCCAAATACAGCCGAAATACCGGACTGAGTATAGCATTCGCGGTTGATAAAGGCAAGATTTCTAAATTAAGTTTTCAAAAATAGGGTTTTCTCTACTGATAATGCGGTTTTTGAGGTATTAAGCGGGCAATTTAACTTGAAAACAAAGCCATTTTATGGTAGTATATTGTAAGGAGTTAGCGGTGGCAGGCTTAAAATCAGGCTTTTTTATAGTCAGGGGAGAAAATCTTTCGATTTTTTTGGTTTTGCCGCCATTTCTGGAGTAACTGAATGGCATATAATGCCAACAAAATGCTTAGTATCAGCATACTGGCTTGGGTGATGGCGCTTTATGCGCCGGCAATAGCTGCTGCGGAATCCGAGCTAACGATGCAGCCGCAAGGTCTGAATCAAGCCGGAATTTACGCCTTAAAGCAGTTAGACCCAACCCTGACCGGTTCCGGTGTCAAATTCGCCGTTATTTGCAGGAGCATCACTTACACCGACGGTGAACCACAAAACGATTACCGGCCGAGCGTTGAGCATAATTGTTTCAATGGTAAAGAATTGAGTTTTTATGACCAGGGTGAACTACCGGCAGGCGTTTCACCTCACTCAACAGCTATCTGTTCGATACTGCTCGGTGAAGACCCCAACGCCAGCGATTCTCAGTTGGGTCAATTCAATTATCAAGGTGTCGCTGCCGAAGGCGAAGCTGACATTTATGAATTCTGGCATTTCCTAATCAATAACGTTTTTTCCAACACGCCGCCTGAGGCAGATGTTGTTACTACAAGTATCGGTAATCAATTCGAGGATTGGTGGACTCGCGGTTTTGAGTCACTTGCCGAACAGCACGGTCTTGTTATTGTAGCTGGCATAGGCAACGGCTCAAATACCTACGACCCAACTCTCTATCCGGGCGCAGGTTCGAACGTCATCGGTGTCGGTGTTATCAATTCTGTAAACACGGAAGACCTCACAGTTGCGTTGGCGAATTTTTCGTTGGCATATCCTGAACACTCAAGTATCGGACCGACCGCAGACGGCAGATGCAAACCGGATATTGTCACAGTCGGAAATTGTCTCGCCGCCGATGTTAATGAACCCAATCAATATGAACCAGCCGGTAACTGGTCAAGCTTTTCAACACCGATAGTTGCAGGAACAATCGGATTACTGAGACAGAAAGCAAAGCAAGACCCCAATTTAAGTGCGGCTGTTGACCCGAATAGCGGTAACTGTGTAATGAAAGCTATCCTGATGAATTCAGCGACAAAGCTTGCTTACTGGCACAAGGGTAAATTATCGAAAGACGACGACCACCAGGTGCCGCTCGATTATATTCAGGGGGCCGGAGCATTGAATGCGGTTGGTGCTTATAAACATTTAATTGCCAAACAAGCAGATATGTCACAAACCGGCTGGAACCTGAACCAACTGGAGAAAAATGAAGGATTGGAAAAATCCTATAAGATTGTTCTGCAAAATCCTGCAGACAAACTCATCATCGCTACAACTGTTTGGAACAAGCACTATAGCAATGTTTATCCATTCGAGGCGATACCCGAAAAGGATGCCAATTTACGACTTGAAGTTTGGGCAGTCGATGCTAATGACCCGAACAATGATTATCTGCTCGATTACAGTGACAGCAGTATTGACAATGTCGAGCATGTTTATTGTCAGGCTGACCCGAACTATACTGATTACGAAATTACCGTTGTCTACAGTGATACCGATGACCCGAATAAAATGGTGGCGACTCAGGCGTATGCAGCGGCATGGAACGTCAGCGAAAAGCAGAACGATAAGGATATCGGCTGGTACGACCTTAACGCAGACGGCATTGTCAACGAACTCGATTTCGAGATTATGTTCAAGAATCTAACGTCCAGCAGTAACTCATCCGACGGCTACCTGCTTGGTGACATCAACACCAACGGTACAATCGACGTCAATGACCTGCAAATCCTCTTGAGCTACAACAATCAAACAGCTGATTGGCTCAAAGAAGACATCTCCGAATAGTCCAACAATTCAAAAACTGCTTTCAATTTTTCGCCATTTCTGGTAAAAAGGCATATCTTAAATGACATTGCGCGCATTGAACGACACTAACAATGAATTCCGGATAACGAAGAGAATATATGAAAACCGTGGACAAAATCTGCAATACCGACGTCATAATTGAGGCTCCTCCGGCCAAAGCATACACCTTACGCGCTTTGATTATAAGTTCCTTAGCAGAAGGCAAAAGTATTATTCAAAATCCGCTATTCGGACAAGACCAGTTAAATGTCATTGAATGCCTTAAAAGACTCGGAGTAAAAATCGAACACGATAACAACAAGATAGTTGTGTACGGTACAGACGGAAAATATAGTCCCGTCTCTGAAGAACTAAACGTAGGTGAATCCGGTGTTGGTATGAATTTTCTGACTTCGGCTGCGTGTCTGTCCTGTAAACCTGTAATTATCACCGGCGCCGAAAGAATTACCGAAAGGCCTATTTCGGAAGTAGTAAACGGCATGCGGCAATTAGGCTGTAAAATAGAATATCTCGAACAGGAAGGTTTCCCGCCAATCAAAGTTTATGGCGGTGGAATAAAAGGTGGTGACGCACAAATAAAAGGCCAGAAAACATCTCAGTATTTCAGCTCAATTACTACATCTTCACCTTATGCAGATAACAAAGTGACCTTAACGTGCATCGACACAATGACAGAAAGACCTTATTTTGATATCAGTTTGCAAATGATGGCTGAATTCGGTGTAAAGGCCGTGAACAATAATTACAAACAAATAATTATTCCAAACGATGAAAAATATACCGCACGAGAAATAAAGATAGAAGGTGACTACAGCAGCGCTTCGTTTTTTTTTCTGGCCGCTGCAATTTGCAAAACCAAAGTTACTGTGAAAGGTCTAAATCCCAACACAAAACAGGGAGACAAGGGGTTTTTGACACTCATTGAAAAGATGGGCTGCAAAGTTTCCGAAGCAGATGACCGAATCTGTGTTGAAGGAAGCAATATGCACGCAATCGAACAGGACATGAGTAATCTGCCGGACCTGGTACCACCACTGGCAATAGCCGCCGCATTTGCGGAAGGTACAAGCAAACTCACAAACATAGGGCATCTGCGACACAAAGAATGCGACAGACTGGCGGTAATGGCTTCGCAACTTAAGAAAATGGGCGTTTCTGCTAAATGCGATGAAAATTCACTTATCATAGAGGGCAGCAAACAAATACACGGTGCTAACATAGACCCCCACAATGACCATAGGATTGCGATGAGTTTCGCCATAGCCGGACTGGTCACAGGCAACCAATACATCGAAAATGAAATGTGCGTGGCAAAGTCCTTTCCTGACTTCTGGGAAAAGTTTGAAGTTTTTTCAAAATAAGTGTATATTTAAAGATATCAATAACCAAAAACTCATTAAGATTTTTAGGAGAAACTGAATGATTGGTTGTCACATGGGACGTATTTTTCAGGTAACCGTCGCGGGCGGTTCTTATCAGGATGGTTTAACGGCTGTCATACACGGTCATCCACCGGGAATGTTATTGAGCGAGCAGGAAATATACGGCGATATGCTTCTCAGGAAGCCGGGTGCCGATGAGCTTTCCAGTCCGCGAAAAGAACCGGACCTGCCGATTATTTACACAGGTCTCAATGCCGCTGACACTGTCGAAGGCGCCGGTAACAAAAACCATACCAACGGAACGCCACTGACGATTTTAATTCCGAATCTGGACCGTCACTTCATCCATATAAAGCAATATCAGGACACCAACCGCACACCTCGTCCGGGACACGCGTCTTATGCTTCCTTTATGAAATACGGCCCGGATGATGATGCCATCGGTGCAGGAATATTCAGCGGAAGATATACTTCCACTATCGTGGCTGCGGGATATGTCGCCAAGAAGATTTTGAAAAAATGCGGCATCGAAGTATTCTCATATATCAAAGAGATTGCCGGTGTAAGCTGTCCCGATATCGATCATGAAAAAACGCTTAAGTACACCGAAGATTATAAAAAGATGCGTAATGACCTCGACCCGTTTTATCAGGAAATTTATGTAAAGAACCGTATCAATATGGATATGCGTTTTCTGGAGAAAATTAAAGTTCTTGCCGAGGTCGAAAATGAAATCGACGCTATTCGCGACAAGGCACCTAAGGCCTCCGCTGAAGAGATAAAGGATAAATACGGTGTTCATCCGATAGTGAATTGTCCTGATATCGACGCAGCTGACGCGATGGTTGAAGCCTGTAACAAGATTACTAAAACAGGTGATTCATCCGGTGGCATAGTCGAAGTGGTTGTGACCGGTGTTCCCGCAGGTTTGGGCGAGCCGGTGTTCTATAAGCTCGATGCCGAACTTGGCAGGATGCTCGGCATAGGTGCGGTCAAGGGCGTAGAAGTCGGTGCAGGGTTTGCTGTAAAGAATATGACAGGTTACGAATCCAATGACCAGATGCATTCCGAGAATGGCAAGGTCGTTTTCGATTCGAACCATGCCGGTGGAATTACGGGCGGTTTATCTACCGGTCAACCAATCGTTGTCAGACTGACCGTTAAGCCGACACCTACAATTGACAGACCACAGAAGACGATTGATAAATATACTCTGGAAAACAAAGACCTCGAAGCTATCACCAGACGTGACCCGACGATTACCGGTCGCATTTGGCCCGTTGCCGAAAACTATACCGCAATGGTAATACTCGACCACCTCATAGCTCATTACGGTTACCAGGCGATTAAAGACAAGTAGATAAAAAAAAGCCCCGGTTAAAATAACCGGGGCTTAAATTACTGGGCCGTTATTTTTATTACGGGTATGTACCGTCATTTTGATTTTCCAATATTGTCACCGTTGTCGAACTCGTCGAATCACTGCCGTCTGCATTATGACTAATATCCACACGCCAGGTACATTCCTGGCCTGTATACGAGTTAAGTTTAACCAGTGCATCATATGTTATAGCACTACCGGCCGCTACCGGGTCTATCGACCAAGCGCTGCTGAAAGTACCAAAACTCACATCAACAAATCGATAGTACAACGGCATACCGCTTCCATCATCAGGTAAAGCATCTACTGTTATTCGATGATACCAGTTAAATTTTCCGCCTCCTATAGTTAGGGTCAACTGTAAAGCCGATGAAATATTAAACGCCTGTCTAGGAGTAGCAAGACCTGTAGAAGACACAGCAGTTTCATTGAAACTATCATCTCTGGCTTTAACCCTATAACCATATTCAACACCGGTTGTAAGACCTCCATCTGCATAAGTCGTACCAGTTATCCAGCCGCTATCGTTACCACCACCGGATACACACTGGAAATAATACTCCACCGCTCCACCGGAATCATCCGTAGCCGTAGCCGCTGTCATAATAATCGATGTTGGACTGTCAGAACCAGGTTCGCCGCCTGTAGCCCACTGCATCGGATTAGGTGTCGGTGCCGTGGTATCTGGAACAGGACCGCCCGCTATTACATATTTGGTCTCGGACCATCCGGTCTTGTTGCCGATATCAGTGTCATTCGGGTCATCAACATCAAACGGATTACCGGGGTCGGTAAGGTTATCATAACTAAAGTCAGAAGCCCTTACTCTATAGCCATATTCGTCATCAGTTGCAAGACCGGTATCGATATAAGTCCTATCGTATGTCCATCCACTGTCACTGCAACCGCCAGAGACACATTCGAAGAAGTACACAATATCCCCCCATCCATCAACAACTGTCTTAGCAGTCATACTAATCGATGTATCGGATGTTGAATAAGGCTGCACTTCCCACTCAGCAGGGTCAGACGCTGGGGCAGTTGTATCTTCGACACGCCAGCAATTCGAAAGTATAGCAAAATCTCCGAAACTAACTTCGGTATCAAAGTTAAGGTCGGCACCTTCGCACCACTGATTGCCAGGCGAACAATCCTCACTGAGCCAGTAGGATGAAAGTTCCGCTATATCACCAAAGTCGATGTTCCCATCTCCGAACAAATCACATACACTGCAAGACTCTAATTTATAGCTAAGCGGATAGTGGTATCCCATATCGATAATATCTTCATCAGTCTTTTCATCGGTACGGGTCGTATACTCGCTGCTAAACCCGAGCGCAAGAGCCAAATTACTGCCAGCATCAACACAGTTGCTGTTAATTAGCTGACCGGCACTGATTTGACTCAAATAGTAACTGCCCAGAAGGCCTATTTTAAATAACGGGTCGTCACTGATATTATTGCTGTTAATACTGGGGTCCCAGGTATCGCCATTTGCATCAAATCCGATGAGTGTGGAACCCTCTTCAACATAGATTGGACCAACAGCAGTAATAAAATTATCAGTAAGATAGCTGACTGCTGCACCCAGGTTAACCCGCGGCTTGGTTATAGCAACTTTGGCGTCGGTAACAGGGTCACCACTGACAGTCAACAAAAATCTGACTTGCTCAGAGGTAAGGTAACTTCCCGTTTCGGCAAAT
This sequence comes from Planctomycetota bacterium, assembly GCA_023135935.1. GTDB lineage: Bacteria > Planctomycetota > Phycisphaerae > Sedimentisphaerales > Anaerobacaceae > JAGLSU01. The sequence continues at coordinate 15,040 of JAGLSU010000038.1, read as the reverse complement.
GCCGCAGACTGCAGACTAGCGACGCTACCGGCCGCGAAAGGACAGGCCGAAGATGTCCCGCCGAAATCAGGAGTATAATCACCAGGGTCGGAACCACCTGCGCCGACGATATCGGTAGTGTACATCGGGTCAGCAGGCGCCAGAATATCCAGGTTATCAGCCGTATTTGAATATTCCGTTACTGCGTCAGTTGTATCATACACCGCTCCAACGGAAATTACGTTCGACATCGCAGCAGGCCACGATATGCCATCTCCGGCAAATCCATCATTACCTGAGGAAGCCAATATTGTAATACCAAGTGCCACAGCCGTTTCAGCCGCAGCAGTGTGTGCTGGAGAGACGGCATCGGCTACTGCTGGATCGGCGAACGGAATATCCCCTCCCCAACTGTTACTTATTATCTTTATCGGATTGTCCGGGTCGTCGTCACGGTGGGTTATACACCAGTTCCATGCGGCAAGCGTATCGTCAGAGCCCAAAAGCTGCAGAGGATCATCATCAGTAGTAGCTTTTAGAGCGTATATTTTTGCGCTATTGGCAACGCCTCCGATGTAATCGCCAACTGTACCCAAATCTCCGGCGACTATACCGGCACAAGCGGTGCCGTGAGCCGCCAAAAATCCAAAAGTGGGCGGTCTGGGGTCGGCATCACCATTGCCAAAATCGTAACCACCAATAACCTTGGCATTTGGAAAACCACCGCCACCAAGCCTCGGATGGGTATAGTCAACACCAGTATCAACTATGGCAACGGCTATGCCTTGGCCACTATAAGTATCACGCACATCTAATGCATTAGCTAAAGGAATCGCCTGTGCCAGCATCGGTTCCATATACCTGACAGGTTCAATATACGCCACCGAAGAATTATTAAGCAGCTCGTTAAGACCTTCAATCGTAACCTCGCCAGAAAAACCTGCCTGGTTCTTATACTGATGCCGCAAAGTAAACTCAGCGGACGTAAGGCCACACAGAGCTGATGATTGGCGACTGGCTATTTCTGCCCTTAGCGCACCAACCGATTCCGGCGACTGCCAATCAGTCTCTTCTCTCATCTCAACCGGTTCGAGTAGACTGACAATAACTCTCACTGTGTCCTGACCAGCGTCAAACTGGTCATAAATGGCTTGGCCATCGACGAGCATTGGGCTACTACTTTGTTGCGAACCACCCTCAGCTGAGCTCAGAAGAATATTCGTATATCGTGGTCCAATGTCACTATAGGCAATTTCCACCGCCGAAGGTTGCGGAGCAATTGGGTCACCGCTGGTGACTCCAATCTGCGGACCGATAGCGGCAATATTGCCCCAGATAATCGTATCAATGACCTTAACATCGCTGTCATAGGAAGCGTATAGACCACCGCCATAATTGTTTGCGAATCCTATTCCAGTAACGGTATTGTTTGCAATCGTACAATTGATAATATTCGGTTCCGAAGACCAATTGGCAGAAATACCTCCGCCGTCCCTACCAGAGACATTTTGGGTTATCAGACAGTTTTTAATTACCATAGCTCCTTCGGCAGCGATGGTTTCCTCAAAAATGTCTTTGCTGGAAATGTATATTCCACCACCTGAACCTGTTGCACTATTGTTACTGACGTTGCAATCTTGAATCACAGCGTTAGCACCAAGGCTGCATATACCGCCGCCTTGTGCAGCCGCCAGATAAGCTTGATTACCGCTGAAGTTACTGCGCTGTATATCGACAGTGCCACCAACGAAAAGTGCACCGCCACCGTGATATGCTGAGTTATCTATAAAGTTACAATCGACAATATTCGGGTCCGACCATGTACCATGTATCGCCCCACCAATCGAAGAGTCATTACCCATGAACGTACAGTTCTTTATAATAATATTCGCATTATCTTCAAAATCTATGGCACCGCCATAACCTACAAAGGAGTCAGTGGAACCTTCCGGAGCGGTATCGGAGTTGGCAGTATTATTTATAAACATACAGTTCTCAATTGTTCCCGTGTTGTTACCGGCAAAATGTATGGCACCGCCGAAATTGTCTATTCTCCAACGAAGACTTGGTTCATCTATCGCATTGGACGGTTTATTCTGACCGCCAATACCGGTTTGGCCACCTATAGTCTGACAATTAATAAAACTAGAATCCCTAATGTCAATAGAGGCATTCAGGCCGACATATATCGCTCCGCCAAGACCGCTGTATTTGGTATAATTGTCATAGTAACCGTTCCAGCAACCTACCTCTGCACTATAGCCATATTCCCAAAATCCGCCGCCAACCAAGTACCAGTAACTATTTTCGTTATATGTCCATCCACCCGCTCGTCCACCATGACCGTTTTGTGGGTCACCTTTACCGTCACCGCCATCACCACCGTTACCACCGAAAACAATGCAATTATCAAAGGTAGTATTTATAATTGTAGGACTGCTGCCACTCCAGACAGCTATTGCACCACCATAGGCATAACCTGGCCATCCGCCGTCATAACCATCCGGATGTTCAGCGGTACCACCGGCACCTTGACCACCGTCACCACCGATAACATTGCAGTCATAGATTACACAGTTTTGGATAATTGGCGATGCATCGAAGCATTGTATCGCGCCACCAAAGATACTGCCTCCTGGTTCTCCGTTAGGCCTTTCAGGCATTTTGGAGTCACGCCCATCTATTGCCGTACCTGAAAATTTCCTGATGGTAAGACCGCTTAAAACAGTATTTTGATTTACATTATCAAATGTAAAGGCTGTACCTCCCCAAGTGGGTGCTTTTTCTATAATCGTAGAGGCAACACAGCATGGGTCATCGGGGTTGGCACTTGTTATGATAAGATTTTTGTTAATATAAAAACCTTCAGAAGTCATATATGGCTCATTGGCAGGGGCAATTTGTATAGTATCACCTTCATGAGCAGCATCTATAGCATGCTGAATCGTCGAATATTGACCGTCAGCACCAACATAGAGAATTTTCGGCAAATCAAGTTCAAACTCGACAGTGACCGTTTTATTAGTATCCATAAATGCGCTATTGTTATTTGTTGTATTTGGGTCATCATCAGTACCCGTCCAACTCTTAACTCTATAGCCCGTAGCAGGTGCAGCAGTCAGCGAGACATTTGTACCAAGAGTCGGGAGGGGCAAGAGAAAACCACCGCCGGGATTGACAGCACCCGGAGTAGCGCTTATTGTCCCATTACCTATAACCGTAATCCACAGCCAATAAGTTGGTAACGGTGTAACTCCGTCATATGCAGGGTAGTGGAATCCCATATCAACAACAGCCCAGTCAGGTTGAAAGACGGGTGATGTACTCGTTGTGACCTGCCCCAACAAATATCCGTCATATCCTCTTATTGTACCGTCGCCTGTATCTATACAAGGGCTATCTGCCGGGTTTCCTGCCTGAGTCTGTGCCAGATAGTAAATACCATGCGCACCTTCTCTAAACAGCGGGTCGAGGGCTGTGTTAGTCGCCTCGCCGCCGATACCGTCTTCAATACAGGAATAAGTAGCAGTGGCCCCATACAAATCATCACCATCGCGCCAGAGATTCGCAACAGCATCCCAAAAAAGCGGCTCCCATATAATCGAGTTTTTAATATCAGGGTCAGTACCATCACAGGCAATTCCGCTTCTTGGTCCATATAAACCTGCATCCGGGTTCAAATAATTAATACCCGCACCATTATTAGTGATTGTACATAATTCGAAACTAGGACCGGAGTCACCACAGTATATGGCACCGCCCATATCTCCGGCATAATTATTCGTAAACAGACAATTTATTAACTCCGGTTGAGCCCCATCCATACACGCCAAACCACCACCATACCAAAAAGCGCTTGATTCCTGTATTATACAGTTAGATATCGTAGGTGATGAACCCGCCGTACAGTAAATGGCGCCGCCATCTCTATAGAATGTGACAGGGTCACCGGCTCCATTTACATGGGTTTCGCTGGCAGCCCCACCGTTAGCTAAGCCGTTTTTAATTGTAAAACCTTTTATAACTAAATCGCTACCCTCGCCGTTGAAAAAGAAGAATGCACGACCCCAGCTTTTGCAGTCGATTATACAATTGGCTGGACCGTTTTCACTGCGAACAGTAATTGCGTTTACTCCATTGAAGTCCAGATTGAAGTTACCCGAACCGCTCCAGATGCCGTCTCTAACTACAACCTCATTTCCGTCACCAACGTTGTCGATAGCCCTTTGAATCGTAGGATAATGATCCGGAACATAATACACGTCCGCACTTGCAAGACCAGCTACGAACAACAAAATCAATAAACTATTTAGAAACTGCCGCTTCACTTTCTGCTCCTCCGAAATAAAGCGTTTTTTTAACTTATCGCGTAATCATCACATGTTGCAATGACACTTACAAAGACCACTATTTAAGATGCGCAAAAACACATCCCTGTTCCATTGATTTTATATTTTTCCCGCTTTTTTACTTAAAAATCATTCTCTACTGAAGCAATCGCCTTAGCTTCTGCCTCTGCCTGCAAAATAATGGTCGGTTTAACCAGTATCAACAATACCCTGTGGTCCCTAATCCTGCCGCGGTTACTAAACAATCTCCCAATAATGGGCAGTTTGCTCAATACCGGAACACCAGATTCTTTTTCAACCTCAATGGTCATCTTCTGGCCACCCAGCAACAATGTGCCGCCATCGGGTACACACACGCGAGTTTGAACTCTTGAAACTTCCGTTTCAGGAAAATCTACATTGAAACTAGCGCCAGCTCCAGGAACCGAACCACCAAACAAACCAAGATTAATAGTTTGACTCCTAAAGCCAAGGAAATCCTGCAATTCAGCAACTACACTTAATAGTACATGCTTCTTATCCGGCATAATAGTCGGAGTAATATTAAGAATTGAACCCGTTGTGACCCAGTTTTCCTGGTAGTTTATAGTAAAGAAGGTGTTAGTATTATCAGTGCCGCCAATTTCTCTTGTATTAATCTGGATATCGCTGGGATACCCGAAAATCTTCTGTACCCTCAATGCCGCCGATTCTCCACTTAAGACACTGACTTTCGGTGCAGTTACAGCTGTTGAATCAGAATGGGCCTCCGTAGCTCTGAGTAAAAAGTCAACCTGAAGGTCATTAAGAAGCATGTTTCCATAAGTGCCACTCATGTTCATCGCCGAAAGCACTTCGTTTGCTAGTGCACCCGGAGTGGCTCCCAGACTACCCGGAATAGATGTTTGTCTCATAAGGGTAGTTTCAGCGGAACCTTGCTCTATCCCTATGACACCGAACTTGCCACCAACATTATATCTGATATCTATGTCAAGTCCTATATCCTCAAGGAAATTTTCGCCCACCAATAAGAATCTGGCTTCTATAGAAACCTGATGGCCAAGCGACTTTCGCATTTCATTAAACAATTCGTCAATTTTAGCGTGAACCTCACGGCTCTGACGAACTACGAGCTTTTTATTTTCATAAATTGTTATTGAACCATCTCCGCCAGCTTCATACCAGCTATCCGGATTAATGGTCTCTTGGATAAGTAAGAGCAGATTCTCAGCACGAATAAGTGCTTCGGCCAGGAGTTGTTCCGGTGTCCTTTGTCGGCTTCCACCATCACTTTGGAAACCACCTCCGACACTACCTCCACTTTGACCACCACCACCACCGGTAGGACTCTGTTCAAAGAAATCTGCCGGTTTGCCAATCAAATCTGTAACGTCATAGACCAATGTTTGCATTTCGCTCGGAAGTGAATCTACCGTAGCTATGGTAATCACGCCATCTTCAATAATATAGCCAAGTTCCGCAAATCCACCTGAAACAGCTTCCAATAAAAGCTTTAGCGCTGCGCGAAGTGGAATCGAAGATATTTCATCCATATTTATAGGTGTAGTCTGGTCGATGTCGGCATTGTCATATAAATCACGCCAATTAACGAATACCTTCAATGACGGGTCGACAGAATTCTTCATCACGTCTATTGCTTCGCTCAGAGGCATCTCTGGTGTCAACTCTGCAAGGTCAACGATTTCATCCATTTGTTTATAGGCGGCCAGACTAGCTGCGTCCTGACCAATTGCTCCTTCGGGTTTACGGAACGGGCTTGCAATAATCTCACGCCAATTCTTGGCATACTTTAGTTCATCAGCATAAGGGATGCCCGTTTCATCTGTTCTGATTAAAATTTCAACCCTTTCCCTATCTGACTCTCTTTGAACTTCCAATTGCCTGCGGAAATTAATCGTATCTTCCAAAGTTTGTTTTAGTATTAGCGCATCTTCTCTCAACTCCAGTGCATCCCGGCTCTGGGCATCTATCGCAAGCAAGCTTTCTAACTGGCCAAGGGCATTTTCATATCGCTGTTTCTTCTGGAAAGCGATTGCGTTTTGCATCAACTCAGCCATTCTCTTGCCTCTATCAGCTTCCATTTGCTCTCTGTAGCGGTGCTGTGTTTCTATCGCCTCTGTACGTTTCTGTTTCTGCAACTGCTGAGTTCTACTATTTTGTTTTTGAACTATCGTGTCAGTCAGTTGTGCTAACTGGCTGGTATATTGCTTGTAAAGTTCTTCTCCGAGGTCAGTTCTGTTTTTATTCACGGTTTCTTCAGCAGTTTCAACCGCTTTTTTGGCCTCGCTGAATTTATCCTGACTCAGATACTGCTGGGCTTTATTTGTCGCATCGACAACAATTGCCCGGGTATGACTTTGCAGTATGCTTCTTCTGCGATTAACTTCTCTGAGATATCCAGGTTCTTCAGTTACCGGTTGGGGTGCAATTGCTACAGGTTTGTTCGAAACATGAACCGTTTGCCGTGGGACTGCCTGTGCCTTTTCAACTATAAGGCCAAGCAGTTCCTCTTCAAGAGAAATAGCTGCAGAGACCTCTTCTGGTTCCAGCGAGACTGGCGGTAAGAGCTTGATTTGTTCGTTTATTTTCGCAAGCCCCAGCGCGACCTTACTTTTCTCCTGCTCTGTCAAAAGGCCGCTGCCTTCTATGGCTTGAAGATGTCCCTTAGCTTTTCTTAATTCATTTTGTTGAATCGCCTGGCTAGCCGAGCGGATATTATCCAGGATACGTTTTCTTTCCACTACAGCAGCGTGAGCTTTTGCTAAGAGACTATTTAGCTTCTCACGGTCTGCCAAGTATTCCTGGTAATCCAAAGCTCTGAGGAATGATTGTTCCGCGGCAGCATAGTAGCCTCGCTCATATTGTCTGACACCAGCTTTGATGTAGTTTTGAGCTACGCCACTAATTACTTTTTGCTTTTCAGAGTTAGCAGCTTTGGCTAACACTGAACCCGACATTGCCGTTAAGAATATAACCGATGCTAAAAGTATCAACATAGTATTCTTAGGCAAAGATTTAGAGATACATCCAACCGTGTTCAAAATCACCTACCTCCTTACTATAAAAACACCTTCTTCGAAAACCGAAGACTACAAAGCTAAAAGCTTCCCCAACTTAACAACACTACTCAACCTCCGGACTAAAATAGGCCTAAACCTATGATAGTTCAGTCTATAAAAAAACAGTCTTTTTTGCAAGAGAAAAATCGTATTTCGACTGCTCGGCCGATAATATCTAAGTTTAATCTAGTCAACTGGTTAAAAGATGGAAAGTTTAACTAATCTGTGGTAAATATGGAAGAAAATTTTTTGGCGCAAAAAAAGATGGTGAAAGTGAAATTTAGCAAATGAGTGAAAAAACATTGATATTGGCAGTAGAAACGTCCGGCCGAACTGGTTCTGTGGCTGTGGCTGAGGGTGCAAAAATCCTCACTGAAAGGCTATTTTCGGGGAAATTGCGGCATAGTGCGGAGATTTTTCCTGCTGCGAATGAGCTGCTTTGTCAATTCGGATACAAAGCAGAGCAGGTCAAACAAGTTTATGTTTCGGTTGGTCCTGGAAGTTTTACGGGATTGCGAATAGCTGTAACTATGGGAAAAATTATGTCGCTGGCGGGTGATTGCAAGATAGTGGCGGTTGATAGTCTGGATGTTGTAGCAGCAAATATCAATGGTTTTGGTGGTGAAAACGGTGATGCTGAGCTGATAGGGGTGATTTTGGATGCGAAGCGGAGTCAGTTTTTTACGGCAGTGTATGAAAATAGAGATGGGAAATTGGTGAAAATTTTAGATGACTGCTTGATGAACAGTGCTGAATTTGTTGAGAGGTTCGGTTGTAAGGAACGGCATATAAAGCTGTTAGGTGAGGGATTGGTTTATTATAAGAAGGATTTCAAATGTGAGGGGATAGGGTTTTTTGATGAGAAATATTGGTGGCCGAGTGCGAAAAATGTGCATTTATTGGGTTGGGAGAAGGCTCAGCGGGGTGAATTCGAAGACGCGTTGAGTTTGCAGCCGTTGTATTTGCGTCGAGTTGAAGTGGGGAAAAAGCGAAAAAGTTAAAGGTAAAAAGCTAAAACCACAGTGCAAAATTTAAAACAGATTAAAGACTAAAAATAACATTCAGTGTTCAGGATAGACGCCGGAATATTAAGATAGGTAAGACAAAACGCGCAAGTTTTAGAAAAAGTGCGGTCAAAGTCGGTCAAAATGCGGGCGCTTTCGGTCAATTTAGGGTTAAAAAAGGTCAAAACGCGGTCACTTTCGGGCGCCTTGGGGTAGTTTTTAAAAAGGTACTTGCGCGAATGATTCGAAACGTAAAATTCAAATGGGAAGCAGTAGAAAAAATTTAGAAAAAGAAAGGGTAAATGAAATGGCGGACGAGTTAGTACTTAGTTACAAAGGCGGGATGCATGCGGAGGCGAAGATTGAAGGTAAAAATAGTATCGTAATAGACTCGCCGAAATGCAGCAGTGAGAATTTTAGTCCGAAGGATTTGTTCGGCGCTTCGTATGCCAGTTGTGTGGCTATGACGATGGACGCGGCAGCGCAGAAAAACGGATTCGATATTACGGGGACGGAAGTGAAAGTGTCGCTGAAGTTCGTGATGCGTGATAAGCCGATGGTGGGAGGAATTGATACTACGATAGTTTTTCCGAAAAAATATAGTGATGAGCAGATGGAGATATTGCGTAAGGCAGCGGGAAATTGCCCGATACATAATTCGGTAAGTGATGATGTTAAGAAAACAATGGAGTTTGGTAATTAGTGGTTCGGGTTGCGGGGAGTTCTGAAACTCTAAATGCTAAACTCTAAATTCTAAACAAATACTAATTACCAAAGCACAAAATTCAAAACAGATAAGAGGCAAAAAAGCAAATGCGGCTAAAGGCGGATATTTGACATTTTTTGTGTTATTGGTTATTTTGCGTTCTGCAGGTCGACTTTTATTATTCCAGTGAGGACAAAAAAGATGATGGGACATAGATTCGCAAGATTTCTTTCGGTAGCTTTATTTTTTGTGGTGTTGTGGGGAACAGGTAACGCAACTACGGCAACAGGGAGTTATTGGGTGCCAAAGAATCCCCCAAAAGCACATTACAAGATTGAGTATACAATTGATACCGTTGTGGGTCGTGCGGAAGGTAAGGAGGTAATTCGTTTTAAGAATATGACATCTCGGCCAATATGTCGTGTAGCGATATTATGGTCTTCGGCTGCGAGTATGGAAATCACAAGTAAGGGCAAGGCCGTAGCAGTATTGGGCAGCGGCAAGGAAGACTCTGGGATTGAAAGTTTTGTTATAGAGTTGCCAGAAAAAGTCGAGTGTGGTGACGAGGGAATTCTTGAGATAAGTTTTAGTTTTCAGAATACCTCGCTTGTAAATATAAATCGAGAGCCGATTACCGGCTGGTATCCACGTTTGTGGTGGGGTTTTGAAACGCATGATGATTTTGAGGTCAAGGTAAAAGCATCACCCGAATACCTGATAGGTGCAAGCGGCGTATTAGATAAAAGAACAGGTTACTATCGCGCGAATGGAGTTCGTTCCTTCGGTTTGTTCATTGGTAAAGATTTTAAATCCCTCGAAGCGAATGCGGGCGATGTAACTATTCGATGTTTATATAGCCCTAAGGGAGAGAAATGTGCGCAACTGGTTATGAGTACAGCAGTTGACGTAGTAAATTACTATCGTGAACGTTTCGGATTCTATCCTCATTCAAGTCTAACGATTATTCCCGGGTCAGATTTTCCTACAACAGGCGGATACCCGGTGGCTACGAGTATCGTGGCAATCCATGCGATGGAGCAGATGGAGAAAAAAGACGAGCGTCACTGGCGATGGATTACGGCACATGAAATCGGTCATCAATATTGCGGTGAGCACATGTTAAGTAGTGACCCAGCAGATTCATTTGATTGGCTGATGCTTGGTCTGGGGATATACGCAGACAGAGAATATACTCGAGCAAGGAATCCGGGCACAACGAAACATCGGGGTTTCGCAGATAGTTATATTAAAGGAGTGCGTGCCGGTTTTGATACCACGATAAATATAACTGCTGAGCAGCGTTCGAAGATTAGATTCGATTTTAACAATGTTGTTCAACACGGAAAGAGCTCCAGTGTTATCAGTGCTTTGGATTGTGTTTTGGGAAAGGAAGTCTTTAGCAGAGTTTATCAGCGATGTTTAAAGGAATTTGCCGGACGAAGGTTAGGCGTTTCTGAATTTCAAACCATTTGTGAAGAAGAAGCTGGTCAAGATTTGGGATGGTTTTTCGAACAATGGGTCAACAGTAACCGATACCTATCGTACAAAATTTCTTCCAAAAGCTGCGAGAAGGAAGGTGAGGGGTACAGGAGTAAGGTAGAGGTGGAACGTATCGGCGATTTGAGGATGCCGGTTCCATTAGCCGCTTATTTTGAAGACGGCAGCATGCAGGAGAAGTTTACGGAGCGGCTTTTGGATGTAAGCGTTGTAGAATTTGAAAGCAAAGCAGCTTTGAAAGAAGTACGATTGGACCCTAACGGGGTTCTGCCATTGTTGAGTTCGCCTCGGCCTACGTCAAATAGTACGTTGACTATCGATAAAATTAAGCGGACGGGCTGGACGAAAGTTGGGAAGGCCGCTTTGAAATTATTTAAAGAAGCCACGGAAGGGAAATTGTCAGACCGTAATAGCTGGTTTAAATTAGGGATGATTTTGTATGACGGTAATTACTACAAAGAAGGATTGGAAGCTTTCCAAAGGTCCCGAGGGGCGTCAAAAAAAGGTTCAAATGATTATTTTGTTTCGATGGTGTGGGAGGGACATGTTCTGGATTTGCTTGGTCGGCGTAATATTGCTTTGTTAAGGTACAAGACCGCATTGAAACACAAGAAAGAGGGATACTGGGTACGACACGACCAATACGGAATTGTGATTAGCCGGGAGTGGGTAGAGGAACGAATCAAAAAACCTTTTGAGCGTAAATAGCGATATGGATGAAGAAGAGAAGGCACGAATATGGTAACGATAAAAAAAGCGGCGGGCGTTTTGGTGTTGGTTGGAATGATGATGCTTTGTTCGGGTGCGGCTTCCCAGAAAGAAGGGGAAGTTCGGACGGTTACGGTGCAGGGTGTAGTTAATGTCAAGACAGATGCGAACGATTATATCATAGGGGTGTCGCTTGTGACAGAAGATATAACTTATGAGGTTGTGCTTGACGAAAAGGGAGATGAACTGAGTGACTATATCGACTTGAAGGTCGAGGTGAAAGGGACAGTGGCGGAAAAAGACGGACAGAAATGGCTGACTGTTTTGACTATCAAGGAGTTGGAGGAATAGGGGGAACGGGTTGCGGGTTACGGGTTGCGAGTTGCGGGTTGCGAGTAGTTCTGAAACTCTAAATGCTAAACCCTAAATTCTAAACAAATACTAATTACCAAAGCACAAAAGACGTAAGACCAAAGGAGAGATCTGCCACTACATCGGAATGCAAGGTACCTGTTAATGCGAGGTATCGCGTTTTTGATTCGTGATGAGGGGGTGAGGAAGTGTGTGTGGAGGAAGAGAAGAGAGGGTTTTTAGGGAGTGAAGGAGTTGGCCACAGACAAAGGATATAAGACCAAAGACGTAAGACATAAAAATCCGCATGGGCAAAAATTGCCCATCCTACAAGACTTCCCATCACCGTACATGGAACAATGAGCAGCATCATGGTTTGCATTTTTCACACGGTTTATAGCCATCTTCCATGGCGGCTTTCCTTGTCTCATATCCAACAAAATTCTCTGATGATATCTCATCAACACAAACCTCGTCATGCCGATGGAAGATTTTATTGTCTGATGAACCCACATATGGATGGCTCTTTACGGTATGACCATCATTTGTGCGATATGCAAAATATGTTACTTTCTTGTTACCAAAGATAACTACACCACAATGAAGTCCCTTACTGCTATAACACCAAGTGATTTCGTTACTGTCTCTATCTTCTAACGCAACCGTCTCAGGTAACCCTAACCACCTACCTGCTTCCTCTTCAGACATGCCCACCCGCAGCAAATCCCATAGCTGCATCTCTGGCGACATTGTCATCAAATTAGGGTACAACCTCTCAGCTATTTCTCTCTGCACACGTTTTTCCATCATTGTCTTCGGTATATTCAAAGTAAGAAGGTTGAAAGTATCGACGGCGAAATCGGTTAAATTCCAACCGATGAGGTTACCTATACTTTTCAATAACTTTTTGGTTTCACGTTGCATTGCTAATCCCCGAAACTATTTTTTATTTCAATACCCTTTCTCCGGTTGTGGCCCCGTTGGTGTTGGATAAATTATAGCTGTATTGTGTGTGATTGCAAGGGGTAATAAAATGGATTTGGTGGGTGTTACCATTCGATGGCCAGATCAAAAGCAACCCCCAGTATAGAACTGGGGGCTAAACATAAAAAACGGAAACGGTAACCACAAGTCGGTCGAAATGACCCGCCGTCGCTAAAGCTATGGCGAGGCAGGCAAAGGTCAGATATCTTTTAGTAGTATGTTTTGTGGTTCCCACAACTTTCCGAGAAGAACGGGCAAATTCGGAATTAGACTGCTCCTTCGAAGGAATTAAGAATTTGTGCTTTGCAAAGTTAAACGCGGGGACTTGGATGACGGATAATTATATATTCTTCAAAAGGATATTGTTCGGGGATTTTTGTAGGGTTTGGCTGAAGGATTTCAGGCAGCTCAAGAGTTTTTTCAGTTCGTTGGATTCGGTTACTGGGATATCGGCTAGGCCTGCATTATCGAGGGAGTCGAGGACGGATTTAACTGTGAGGGTATCGACGTCGCGGGCGGGTTGGTAGGCAAGGTCCTTGCTATCATCTTTTTCGGCTTGAGAGACGATGCCGGCACGGTTTAGTTCGAAGAGGATTTGTCTTACAAGGCGGATTGGTATTTCGAGGGCGTGTGAGATTTGGTCGGCATCGGAAGGTTTTTCACCTATACAGAAGTTTTTAATGAGCAAGTGGGTGACGAGCAGTGAGAGCAGCTTTTTGTGAGAGTGACTAATGGCGAGGCAGTCCTGTTCGAATTCGTATGTGTCGACGTTTTGGTGGGCGAAGGATAGTTCGGCACCGAAGAGGACGACAAGCCAACTGATTTGCAGCCACATTAGGAACAGTGGCAGTGCAGCGAAAGAACCGTAGATTGCGCCATACTTGGCTGCACCGATTTGGAAGTTTATATAGCCCCACTGGACGAGCTGAAAGATTGTGCCGGCAATGATTCCGGCGAGCAGTCCGGATTTGAATTTAACTTTTGTGTTCGGCATGAAGATGAATATGAAAGTGAACATTATCCATAGGCTGCAATATGGAAGAAGTTTCAGTGAGGGCAGTATGATTGCTCCGAGTACAGAGGTGAAGAACGGGATTTTGTGTATGAGGATTTTTATTTGGGAAGAGAAGACGGCTGTCATTGAGCCGGAGACTACGAGCAGTATGGGGCAGACGAGTACCATTGAGAGGTAGTCGCTGAATTTTCTTCCTAAATGGCGCGGACGTTTTACACCCCAGATGACGTTGAAAGCAGTTTCGATGTTGCCGAGTACTTTCATGACGGACCAGAAGAGTATGATGACGCCGATGCCGGCGATGAATCCGCCTTTAGTATTTTCGAGTAGTGACTGGGAGAAGTTAATGATTTTCGTGATGACTTCTTCCTGACCCTGCATTTTTTCGAGGAGTTGTTTTTCGACAAGCTTTTCCATTCCGAAACCTTTGGCGATTCCGAATATCATGGCTATGACGGGAACGATTGACAGCAGTGAGTAGAATGTGAGCGCGGAGGCACGGAACTTACATTTGTCTTCTTTGTAGCCGCGAATCGCGAGAAGGATGATTCGCAGTTGTTTTATGAAGAATGATTTTTTTTTGGGGTATGTTTTGAGGCGGATTCGCCAGATGTCGGCTCTGATGAAGCGGATGAGTTCTTTGAGCATGTTCATATTCGATTCCTAATATAAACGGCTAATTAATCGGTGCTTAAACGCTACTTGGAATTATATCGGCTTAGACGGGGGTTGCAATTAGTAATATGGTCCCTTCGACTTAGCATAGTCGCTCAGAACATGGGCGTTATCTGCCAAGTTGGCGTGTTGAAGCGAATTTGGCAGGTGCGGGACGGGGTAACAGGGGCGAAAAGTTTGGAATTGATTTATGGTTAAGTTGTTATGTGACGGCATATTAGGGAAGGAAGGTTAAAAAAGTGGTAATTGATGCGGTTGGCTGGTATTGTATTTGCTCTATATGAGGAGATAAGTGGAGTAATGTACGAATAGAGAAAACGGATATAGAAGTTTTTGATAATAGGAGACGATTATGGCAGTGAAGGATTTGACATTCGAGAATGAAGCGCGGGCGAAGTTATTGAGCGGGGTAGAGAAGTTGTCGGAGGCAGTGCGGTCGACGCTTGGTCCTCGCGGCAGATGCGCGATAATCGATAAGGGTTGGGGCGGCCCGACAGTTACGAAGGATGGCGTGACAGTCGCAGAAGAGATAGATTTTATTGATAAGACAGAGAACCTCGGCGCAAGTTTGGTGAAAGAGGCGGCGAGTAAGACATCGAAGATAGCCGGTGACGGAACGACGACGGCGACGGTATTGACTGAGGCGATGTTTAAGGAGGCGTATCGTAATTTGGCTGCGGGTGCGGATGCGATGAGTTTGAATCGCGGGATGC